>NZ_JBEPSK010000031.1:0-1229 GCF_040548835.1 Mycetocola sp. 2940 | reverse complement strand
GGCGGTTTCAAGCGGTCATTGCAACAGCACCTGTTCGATGACTTCGGCCGGCTTCGCGAACTCGAGTCGTTTGCGGGGCCGGTCGTTCATTTCCCACTCAACATAGTCGAGGTCTTCCTGGCTGAACACGGACAGGTCGGTGCCCTTCGGGAAGTATTGCCGCAGCAGCCCGTTGGTGTTCTCGTTCGTGGGCCGTTGCCAGGGTGAGTGCGGGTCGCAGAAGTAGATGTCGATATCCGCTGCGACCGACACTTCTTTGTGTTTGTGCATTTCGGTGCCTTGGTCCCAGGTCAGGGTGCGGCGGATTTTGTCCGGCAGGTCTTTCAGCTTGGTGATCAGTCCGTCCCGGACCGCGTCGACCCGGTTCTTGTCGGGGTCCAGGTAGATCAGCAGCAGGTACCCGGAGTGCCGTTCGACGACGGTGCCGATCGCGGAGTGACCGTCCTTGCCGATGATCAGGTCGCCTTCCCAGTGGCCGGGGACAGCCCGGTCGGTTGCTTCGGCGGGCCGGTCGGCGATCAGCACCATGTCCTGGATCCGGCCTCGGCGTTCGTCGTCGCGGCGCTGGTAGCGGCGGATCACCCGGCCGGTGCGCAGTTTTTTCTCCAGCTCCCGTTTCAACCCGCCGCGGGCCAGTAAATACACCGATTGGTAGATCGTTTCGGGTGACACACGCATCTCCGGCCGGTCGGGGAACTCTCTGCGTAACCGTCCCGCGATCTGCTCCGGTGAACGCTTCAGCTGAAGTTCATTCTGAACGAAACCGCGCAGTTCCGGGTTTGTCGCGAGTTTACTGGGCTTGGGTCTGCGCGCGTTCTGGAACGCCCGAGCCTGCGCCGTCGTTGCTCGGTAACGGCCGGCAAGTCGGTGCCGTTGCAGCTCCCGCGTGATCGTCGACGGGGACCGGCCCAGTTGACGGGCGATTGGTCGAATCCCGACTTTCGCCCGGTGCAGGGCCTGGATCTCGATCCGTTCCTCGAGCGTCAGAGAGCGGCCCTTCAGCGCGCGGCCCCATCGGGGTCGAACCCCGCCGTGCTGGTGAATATGTCGGCGGACCGCGGTGGCTTCCCAGCCGATATCGACGCCGATCTGCTCGGTGGTGAGACCCTGCTGACGCAGATCCCATAACCGTTCGACGACATCGCCCAGCATCCGCTCCGAGAACCTCGGACTCATCTCGATCAACACCCTTCAATAATCAGGTGTTGCTCTAACCGTTAGAACCCGCG
>NZ_JBEPSK010000030.1:0-1330 GCF_040548835.1 Mycetocola sp. 2940 | reverse complement strand
TGTGATGTGTCGGGACATCGTTGACAAATGTGTCGAGACATTCTTGAAAACCCTCTCCTTCGGGAGGGGGTTTTCGTCATTTCTTGGCTTGATAGTTCTTGTCGGGGTTGATGGTGTGCTCGGCGAGGATCTCGCCGGTGGTGCGGGTTGTGACGATGGTCTCTGGACCGTTCATGAGCAGGATGACGGGTGTATTCGTGTGAGCTCGTCCGATGCCGAGGTGGCGGAGTTTGCCGGCGTAGCGGACTGTGATGGTGCCGCCGGAGTCGACGTTGTCGTAGCGAACCCGCCAGTGTTCGTTGCCTGAGCGGAGTTGAGGCTCTGCTTTGGGAAGTGCCTGGTAGGCCTCGGCCGGGGTGCGGCGATGCAGGGCTCGGTGTGGGCGTTCGTCGTTGTAGATGTGTTGGAACGTGGCGAGTTGGCTGTTCAGCTGAGCGATTGTGGTGGGGGCGGGCTGGCGGCGCAACCATTGCTTCAGAGTCTGATGGAAGCGTTCGATCTTGCCTTGGGTTTGCGGGTGGCTGGGTGAGCCGTTCTTCTGGGTGATGCCGAGCCGGTTGAGGAGTTGTTCGAACCCGTTTGGACCGCTGCCGCCGCGAGCGAATCGGGTGGTGTAAACCATGCCGTTATCGGTGAGGGTGGAGGCGGGCAGGCCGTGTTCGTTGGCGGTGACGGTGAAGCTGGTCACAACGATGGTGCCGGTGATCCGGTGGTGAGCGACGCAGTGCAGAAGGTAACGGGCGTGGTCGTCCAGCCAGGAGATGATTTCTGTGTCACTGCCGTCGGCGAGGGGCCAGTGGGTGAAGTCGGATTGCCAGGTTTCATTTGGTTGAGCGGCCTCGAAGCGGATGTATGACGAGCGGGGCCGCTTCTGCGGTTGCGGGGTAACGGCGCCTGCCGCTCGAAGGATCCGCCAGATGGTTGGCACTGATGGTGAGGCGCCGTCCCGTTTCAGGCGGTCGTGGATTGATTCAGCACCGGCGTCCAAGCCGGCTGAGGTGAGACTGTCGCGGAGCTGAAGGATCGTTGCTTGAACGTCTACTGGTGTTGCGGATGGCGAGTGCTGCGGCCGGCGCGATCGGGTCTCTAATCCCTTCTCACCCTCCTCTCGGTAACGAGCGAGGAGGGTGTAAATCCACTGTCTCGACACTCCAAATCGGATGGCCGTTTCGCCGACGCTGAGCCCGCCGTTGACGACAGAGAGAACAATGACACGATTCTGATTCCGACTGGTCATGCACCATCGTGGCCGTGTCAACGATGTCTCGATACATGCCGCACGTCCTCGATGTCCCGACACATCTGTCAACGATGTCCTGAAACCAGACAC
>NZ_JBEPSK010000029.1:0-5134 GCF_040548835.1 Mycetocola sp. 2940 | reverse complement strand
AGGGTGGGTTTGATTATCAAGTTATCGGCTTATTAGTACCGGTCAGCTCCGAGAGTCGTTAGTCCTCTCTTCCACATCCGGCCTATCAACCCAGTAGTCTAGCTGGGAGCCTCTCGCCCGAAGGCGTGGAAATCTCATCTTGAGGCCGGCTTCCCGCTTAGATGCTTTCAGCGGTTATCCATCCCGAACGTAGCTAATCAGCGGTGCTCCTGGCGGAACAACTGACACACCAGAGGTTCGTCCAACCCGGTCCTCTCGTACTAGGGTCAGATCCTCTCAAATTTCCTGCGCGCGCAGCGGATAGGGACCGAACTGTCTCACGACGTTCTAAACCCAGCTCGCGTACCGCTTTAATGGGCGAACAGCCCAACCCTTGGGACCTACTCCAGCCCCAGGATGCGACGAGCCGACATCGAGGTGCCAAACCATGCCGTCGATATGGACTCTTGGGCAAGATCAGCCTGTTATCCCCGAGGTACCTTTTATCCGTTGAGCGACAGCGCTTCCACAAGCCACTGCCGGATCACTAGTCCCGACTTTCGTCCCTGCTCGACTTGTCAGTCTCACAGTCAAGCTCCCTTGTGCACTTACACTCGACATCTGATTGCCAACCAGATTGAGGGAACCTTTGGGCGCCTCCGTTACTTTTTAGGAGGCAACCGCCCCAGTTAAACTACCCACCAGGCACTGTCCCTGAACCGGATTACGGTTCGAAGTTAGATATCCAATATGACCAGAGTGGTATTTCAACAATGACTCCACCGACACTAGCGTGCCGGCTTCACAGTCTCCCACCTATCCTACACAAGCCACACCGAACACCAATACCAAGCTGTAGTAAAGGTCACGGGGTCTTTCCGTCCTGCTGCGCGTAACGAGCATCTTTACTCGTAGTGCAATTTCGCCGAGTTCGCGGTTGAGACAGCTGGGAAGTCGTTACGCCATTCGTGCAGGTCGGAACTTACCCGACAAGGAATTTCGCTACCTTAGGATGGTTATAGTTACCACCGCCGTTTACTGGGGCTTAAATTCTCAGCTTCGCCTTGCGGCTAACCGTTCCTCTTAACCTTCCAGCACCGGGCAGGCGTCAGTCCGTATACATCGTCTTGCGACTTGGCACGGACCTGTGTTTTTAGTAAACAGTCGCTTCCCACTGGTCTCTGCGGCCCTACCACGCTTCCCGGAGTAAATCCGCTGACGTGTCAGGCCCCCCTTCTCCCGAAGTTACGGGGGCATTTTGCCGAGTTCCTTAACCACGATTCTCTCGATCTCCTTGGTATTCTCTACCTGACCACCTGAGTCGGTTTGGGGTACGGGTGACTGGAACCTCGCGTCGATGCTTTTCTTGGCAGCATAGGATCATCGGATCTTGCCCTTGCGGGCTCCCCTTCAGTTCTCAGCCTGGATGAGAGACGGATTTGCCTATCTCTCGGCCTACAACCTTGGCCTGGGACAACCATCGCCCAGGACCGACTACCTTCCTGCGTCACACCTGTTAATACGCTAACCGCACCAGCATAGGGTCGTGCGCTAGGCCTCCCGTCTCACCCCGAAGGGATCAATCAGAAGGATTCAGACACTTAGCATTACTGGATTAGTTTGGGCGGTTCTTCGTCAGTACGGGAATATCAACCCGTTGTCCATCGACTACGCCTGTCGGCCTCGCCTTAGGTCCCGACTTACCCAGGGCGGATTAGCCTGGCCCTGGAACCCTTGGTCTTTCGGAGGACGGGTTTCTCACCCGTCTTTCGCTACTCATGCCTGCATTCTCACTCGTGTGGCCTCCACGGCTGGTTTACACCGCCGCTTCGCTGGCCACACGACGCTCTCCTACCCATCAACATGGCTGGACCAACACACTCAATGTGCGGCCTACCTAAAACGTCAATGCCACAACTTCGGTGGCGTGCTTGAGCCCCGTTAAATTGTCGGCGCGGAATCACTTGACCAGTGAGCTATTACGCACTCTTTCAAGGGTGGCTGCTTCTAAGCCAACCTCCTGGTTGTCTGTGCAACTCCACATCCTTTCCCACTTAGCACGCGCTTGGGGACCTTAGTTGGTGGTCTGGGTTGTTTCCCTCTCGACGATGAAGCTTATCCCCCACCGTCTCACTGCTGCGCTCTCACTTACCGGCATTCGGAGTTTGGCTGACGTCAGTAACCTTTTAGGGCCCATTAGCCATCCAGTAGCTCTACCTCCGGCAAGAAACACGCAACGCTGCACCTAAATGCATTTCGGAGAGAACCAGCTATCACGAAGTTTGATTGGCCTTTCACCCCTATCCACAGCTCATCCCCTCAGTTTTCAACCTAAGTGGGTTCGGTCCTCCACGCGCTCTTACACGCGCTTCAACCTGGCCATGGATAGATCACTTCGCTTCGGGTCTAGGACATGCGACTGAATCGCCCTATTCAGACTCGCTTTCGCTACGGCTACCCCTCACGGGTTAACCTCGCCACATATCGCTAACTCGCAGGCTCATTCTTCAAAAGGCACGCTGTCACCCCTACAAGGAGGCTCCAACGGTTTGTAAGCAAACGGTTTCAGGTACTATTTCACTCCCCTCCCGGGGTACTTTTCACCTTTCCCTCACGGTACTTGTTCGCTATCGGTCATCTGGGAGTATTTAGGCTTATCAGGTGGTCCTGACAGATTCACACGGGATTTCTCGGGCCCCGTGATACTTGGGATACTTCTCGCGCCATCACGTCATTTCGACTACGGGGTTCGCACCCTCTCTGACCAGGCTTTCAATCCTGTTCGTCTATAACGCTCTGTAACGCTGCACCAGCGGCAGCCAGTACTGAAAAGTCCCACAACCCCGAACATGCAACCCCTGCCGGGTATCACACATGCTCGGTTTAGCCTGTTCCGATTTCGCTCGCCACTACTGACGGAATCACTGTTGTTTTCTCTTCCTGTGGGTACTGAGATGTTTCACTTCCCCACGTTCCCTCTACCCGCCCTATATATTCAGGCGGGAGTCACCAGGTCGACTTGCGACGCCTGGCGGGGTTTCCCCATTCGGAAATCCTCGGATCGAAGCTTGTTTATCAGCTCCCCGAGGCTTATCGCAGATTACTACGTCCTTCTTCGGCTCCAGATGCCAAGGCATCCACCGTTTGCTCTTAGAAACTTGCAATCACATGAGTTTGAATCGAATTTATCGTTTCGGAAAAATTGACCAATGAACTCTGAACAATAAAGTCCAGAGCAAATTGTTTCTGTGATTTGAACATTAGATGTTCAAATCTAAGATGCTCGCGTCCACTGTGTAGTTCTCAAAGTACGGGCGGTACCCACCCCGCCGGCCACCATAACGGTTCTGCCAACAGGAGAAGGTCCAGAGAGTTCAGCCCACAACCACTTCCGTGACTGTGTTCCGGTCCCTCAGGACCCAACAGCGTGCAACAGCGAACCAGGCCGACCCGACACTTTCCTTCCCAGGTAAACCCGGGCGTACTCGTGTCGGAACATTCCGATCCGCATCAATGTCAATGTTCCACCCATGAGCGCCAGCAGGAAACATTTGCTCCTGAACTGACTTGGCACCACTACTGCGTCCTGTAAACAGGGACGCGGGTGCACATGCTCCTTAGAAAGGAGGTGATCCAGCCGCACCTTCCGGTACGGCTACCTTGTTACGACTTAGTCCTAATTACCAATCCCACCTTAGACGGCTCCCTCCCAATAAAGGGTTAGGCCACCGGCGTCGGGTGTTACCGACTTTCATGACTTGACGGGCGGTGTGTACAAGGCCCGGGAACGTATTCACCGCAGCGTTGCTGATCTGCGATTACTAGCGACTCCGACTTCATGAGGTCGAGTTGCAGACCTCAATCCGAACTGGGACCAGCTTTTTGGGATTCGCTCCACCTTACGGTATTGCAGCCCTTTGTACTGGCCATTGTAGCATGCGTGAAGCCCAAGACATAAGGGGCATGATGATTTGACGTCGTCCCCACCTTCCTCCGAGTTGACCCCGGCAGTATCCCATGAGTTCCCACCATTACGTGCTGGCAACATAGAACGAGGGTTGCGCTCGTTGCGGGACTTAACCCAACATCTCACGACACGAGCTGACGACAACCATGCACCACCTGTATACCGACCTTGCGGGGCGACGATCTCTCGCCGTTTCCGGTATATGTCAAGCCTTGGTAAGGTTCTTCGCGTTGCATCGAATTAATCCGCATGCTCCGCCGCTTGTGCGGGCCCCCGTCAATTCCTTTGAGTTTTAGCCTTGCGGCCGTACTCCCCAGGCGGGGAACTTAATGCGTTAGCTGCGACACGGAGACCGTGGAATGGTCCCCACATCTAGTTCCCAACGTTTACGGGGTGGACTACCAGGGTATCTAAGCCTGTTTGCTCCCCACCCTTTCGCTCCTCAGCGTCAGTAACGGCCCAGAGATCTGCCTTCGCCATCGGTGTTCCTCCTGATATCTGCGCATTCCACCGCTACACCAGGAATTCCAATCTCCCCTACCGCACTCTAGTCTGCCCGTACCCACTGCAGGCCCGAGGTTGAGCCTCGGGTTTTCACAGCAGACGCGACAAACCGCCTACGAGCTCTTTACGCCCAATAATTCCGGACAACGCTTGCACCCTACGTATTACCGCGGCTGCTGGCACGTAGTTAGCCGGTGCTTTTTCTGCAGGTACCGTCACTTTCGCTTCTTCCCTGCTAAAAGAGGTTTACAACCCGAAGGCCGTCGTCCCTCACGCGGCGTTGCTGCATCAGGCTTTCGCCCATTGTGCAATATTCCCCACTGCTGCCTCCCGTAGGAGTCTGGGCCGTGTCTCAGTCCCAGTGTGGCCGGTCACCCTCTCAGGCCGGCTACCCGTCGTAGGCTTGGTGAGCCATTACCTCACCAACTACCTGATAGGCCGCGAGTCCATCCTTGACCAAAATTCTTTCCACCAACACTCGATGCCGAGGCTGGTCGTATCCGGTATTAGACGTCGTTTCCAACGCTTATCCCAGAGTCAAGGGCAGGTTACTCACGTGTTACTCACCCGTTCGCCACTAATCCCCCCAGCAAGCTGGAGTTCATCGTTCGACTTGCATGTGTTAAGCACGCCGCCAGCGTTCGTCCTGAGCCAGGATCAAACTCTCCGTAAATGTTTAATTGC
>NZ_JBEPSK010000028.1:0-15277 GCF_040548835.1 Mycetocola sp. 2940 | reverse complement strand
GAAATGAACGACCGGCCCCGCAAACGACTCGAGTTCGCGAAGCCGGCCGAAGTCATCGAACAGGTGCTGTTGCAATGACCGCTTGAAACCGCCCGGGCATTCGGTGCTTAAGCGTCACCGGAAGGGATGCCGCGCCCGTCCCGATTCCGGTGACGCAAGATCCCCGAATGGGCGCGTATTCGGTGCTTAAGCGTCACCGGAAGGGCGTCAGGAGCGCCAGCCGCGCGACTCGAGCGCCTCACGAACCCGCGCGACCAGCACCGCGCGTCGCCCGATGAGCGCCGACGAAACCTGGATCACGATCCAGCCCTCGCGGCGGAGCGCTTCGAGGCGCTCGACATCCTTCGCGTAGAGCGACCCATGAAGCTGCCCCTGGTACTCGATGGCGATGCGATACCGCGGGTACGCCAGATCCACACACGCCAGGAACCCGCCATCCCTGCCGTAAACATCGGTGTTGAGCACGGGCTCCGGCAGCCCGGCCGTGACGAGGATCAGCCGGCAGAGCGATTCCATCGGCGACCACGCGTCTTCGCGGATGAGCTCGAGCGCCGTACGGAGGCGGGTTGCTCCGACGCGTCGACCCGCCCCGAGCGCGGCAGCGAGTTTCGCCCGGGTCGCGAGCGGTTCTCGCCCGACATCCGGTCGCAGGAATCCTTCGCGCCACACCCTGCAGAAGTAGTCGCCGATCATCACGAGGCTTTCGACCGGCAACGAACCGAGCGACGCCCACACCGATGCTGCGGAGGCGACGCGCAGCCCGGCAAGATCCGTCGTCGTCGTGGTCCGCCGGTCGGCGCGATGGCCCCGGACGCCGCGGCCCCGCGGGAGCCCGGCGTTGCCGAACACCGAGACGTCCAGAAGTGCACCGACAGGCAGGGTGACCGGCGCACCCCAGAGGGCTGCTGCCGTCTGGTGGCTGAAGAACTCCACCGCGCGCATCCGGGTCGCATAGGCCATGGCACGGGTTCGCTCCTCCTGAACCCGGTCCTCCGGCGCTGCACGATCCCGGGAGCGCGTGCTCGTGCTCGCGGGTATGGCGCGGACGCCGCGAAAGGGAGACTCGAGATCGGTGCCGGCGAGACGGCGGCGACCGACGCCGAGAGCCTGCGCCTCGGCGAAGCTGAAGACGGATCCGAGCTCGGGGGGAAGCGGCCGCGGTGTTCTCATGGAGGCATCGTGGCAGGTGGCTTCGTGCTTCGTGAACGTTGTCCACAGCCTGGCGAGGACGTTCCCATGACGCAAAAGCCCCGAATGGCGACGCATTCGGGGCTCTTGATCAGGCAATCCCGGACCGAGACTGCGACCCTCAGTTCGGTGTCCCGCAACCACGGGGCCGTTTCGCGCAACGTCGCGTCCCCGAGATTGCCTGATGTGGGGCTGCCGCCTTTCGCACAGCTTCGCTGCGCGCACAGCGAACAAGGCCCCATTGGGAACCGGTGGTCGTTACGCTCTTTTTAACGGTGTCCCCATCCCTGCCCGGGCGCCCAAGGAGCGAACATGTTTGAGAGATTTACCGACCGCGCTCGTCGCGTCGTCGTCCTGGCCCAGGAAGAGGCCAAGATGCTCAACCACAATTACATCGGTACCGAGCACATTCTGCTCGGGCTCATCCACGAGGGCGAGGGCGTCGCAGCGAAAGCTCTCGAGTCGCTCGGTATCTCACTGGACGCCGTCCGTGAGCAGGTCCAGGACATCATCGGTCAGGGCCAGCAGCAGCCGACCGGTCACATCCCCTTCACGCCGCGTGCCAAGAAGGTGCTCGAGCTCTCGCTCCGCGAGGCCCTCCAGCTCGGCCACAACTACATCGGCACCGAGCACATCCTGCTCGGGCTCATCCGTGAGGGTGAGGGTGTGGCCGCGCAGGTGCTCGTCAAGCTCGGCGCCGACCTCAACCGGGTGCGCCAGCAGGTCATCCAGCTCCTCAGCGGTTACCAGGGCAAGGAAACCGCCCAGGTCGGCGGCAACACCACCGAGACGACCGCGCAGGGCGGATCCCAGATCCTCGACCAGTTCGGACGCAACCTCACCCAGGCTGCCCGCGACAACAAGCTCGACCCGGTCATCGGCCGCGAGAAGGAAATCGAGCGGGTCATGCAGATCCTCTCCCGCCGGTCCAAGAACAACCCCGTCCTGATCGGTGAGCCGGGCGTCGGCAAGACCGCCGTCGTCGAAGGGCTCGCCCAGGCCATCGTCAAGGGCGAGGTGCCCGAGACGCTGAAGGACAAGCAGCTCTACTCCCTCGACCTCGGTTCGCTCATCGCCGGAAGCCGTTACCGCGGTGACTTCGAGGAGCGGCTGAAGAAGGTCACCAAGGAGATCCGCACCCGCGGTGACATCATCGTCTTCATCGACGAGATCCACACCCTGGTCGGAGCGGGTGCAGCCGAGGGCGCGATCGATGCCGCAAGCATCCTGAAGCCTCTCCTCGCCCGTGGGGAACTGCAGACCGTCGGCGCGACGACGATCGACGAGTACCGCAAGCACTTCGAGAAGGATGCCGCGCTCGAGCGCCGGTTCCAGCCGATCCAGGTCGCCGAGCCGTCGCTTCCCCACACGATCAACATCCTCAAGGGACTCCGCGACCGGTATGAGGCTCACCACAAGGTGTCCATCACCGACGGTGCGCTCGTCGCTGCGGCCAACCTTGCCGACCGCTACGTCGCCGACCGGTTCCTTCCGGACAAGGCCATCGACCTGATCGACGAAGCCGGCGCCCGCCTGCGCCTCTCGATCCTGTCGAGCCCGCCTGAGCTCCGCGAGTTCGACGAGAAGATCTCCGTCGTCCGCGGTGCCAAGGAAACGGCCATCGAGGACCAGGACTTCGAGAAGGCCGCGTCGCTCCGCGACGAGGAGAAGAACCTCCTCGGCGAGCGGCTGCGCCTCGAGAAGCAGTGGCGGTCGGGTGACGTGAAGACCACGGCGACGGTGGACGAAGGTCTCATCGCCGAGGTGCTTGCGCAGGCCACCGGCATCCCCGTGTTCAAGCTCACCGAGGAAGAGTCGAGCCGGCTCGTCTTCATGGAGAAGGCGCTTCACCAGCGCGTCATCGGCCAGGAAGAAGCCATTTCGGCCCTGTCGAAGACCATCCGCCGAACCCGTGCCGGTCTGAAGGACCCGAAGCGCCCCTCCGGCTCTTTCATCTTCGCCGGCCCCACCGGTGTCGGTAAGACGGAGCTGGCCAAGGCCCTCGCCGAGTTCCTGTTCGACGACGAAGACGCCATCATCTCCCTCGACATGAGCGAGTACGGCGAGAAGCACACGGTCTCGCGACTGTTCGGCGCCCCTCCCGGATTCGTCGGATTCGAAGAGGGCGGGCAACTGACCGAGAAGGTCCGCCGCAAGCCGTTCAGCGTCGTGCTCTTCGATGAGATCGAGAAGGCCCACCCCGACATCTTCAACTCCCTGCTCCAGATTCTGGAAGAGGGACGCATGACGGATGGTCAGGGCCGCCTCGTCGACTTCAAGAACACCGTCATCATCATGACCACGAACCTCGGTTCCAAGGGCATCGCGGGCGGACCCGTCGGGTTCCAGATCGAGGGCGACACGACGGCGACCTACGAGATCATGAAGGCGAAGGTCACCGAGGAGCTCAAGAAGCACTTCAAGCCCGAGTTCCTCAACCGCGTCGACGACACCATCGTGTTCCCGCAGCTGTCGAAGCCCGAACTGCTGCAGATCGTCGATCTGTTCACGAAGCGCCTCAGCCAGCGTCTGCTCGACCGGGACATGACCATCGACCTGACCCTCGCGGCGAAGGAGCGACTCATCGAGGTCGGGTTCGACCCCGCCCTCGGTGCCCGACCGCTGCGTCGCGCGATGCAGAACGAGGTCGAGGACCGACTCAGCGAGAAGATCCTGCACGGCGAGCTCAACTCCGGTGACCACATCCACGTGGACTTCGCTGAAGGCGAGTTCGTCTTCGTGACCAAGCCCCGCGGAGAGACCGTCGGAGCAGGGCTGAACTCCGGCCGGTCACTCGGTACGGGATCGGTCACCCCTGACCTCGCCATCACCGGCGACTAGGGGCCAGACCGAAAGGCCGGGAGGGTTCGCCCTCCCGGCCTTTCGGCGTTCCGCCGCGCTCAATGACCTGAGGAGTCTGCGACGGCGTCGATCTTGTTGCCGTCAGGGCCGACAACCCACCAGACGTCACTGACGCCCTGCCCGGTCACATCGCCTGGGGCCTCGTCAGGGGCGTACAGGTAGAGCGGAAGCCCGTTGAGCGTGACCTGGAGCGACCCGTCATCGCGCGTGATCGTCGAGACCTCGCCGGTGACACCGTCCACCGTCGGGCTTTCCTTCGTCGTCGCGACCGGGGGCCATGCAGCCAGGCACTCGCCCGAGCAGGCTGACTTCCCCGAGTCCGCCGTGTCCTTGTCGAAGATGTACACGGTCATCCCGTCGCCGTCCACGACGATCTCGCCGAGGGAGGTGTCGGCGATCGCCAGTTCGGCCTCGCTGGTCTCAGCCGGCGATTCGGAGGGCGCGGGTGGGGCGTCGGCCGCCGGAGTGTTCGAGGCGCATCCGGTCAATCCCACGAGGCTCAGGCTGAGAGCGGCAAGTGTGAAGATCACTTTCCTGTTCATGTTCGTCTTCCAATCTGCGGGAGAGGGACGGATTCACCCCTCAGCAGGAATACGACGCCGGATTCCGAAAAGTTCAGCCCGGGTCCCTGCCGGGCGGGGCGGCAGGGCGAGTAGATTGTGGCGCCACGACGAAGCCGGCCCGAGGTGAACCGAACGACGGGCTGTCTCGTAGTTTCAGTACGGAGGTGAGAATGTCGACTGAGCAGCCCGATCTGCTGCGTGCGCTGCACGACGAGCATTCCGGTGCGCTCACACGGTTCGTCTACTCCCTGACCGGTGACAACGCCTTCGCCGAGGACATCGTCCAGGAGACCCTGCTCCGCGCCTGGAAGCACCCCGACGTGCTCGAACAGAGCACAGGATCCGCTCGCGCCTGGCTCTTCACGGTGGCCAGGAACCTGGTCATCGACGACCGGCGAAGCGCCCGTCACCGCCACGAAACCGCGACGGGCGTCGTTCCGGAACGCCCAAGCCCCGACGGCACCGATGCGGTCCTGGATGCCTGGCTGGTGTCGGACGCCCTCGCCTCCCTCTCGGAGGAACACCGGGTGGTCCTCGTGCACACGTACTACCTGGGGCGTTCGGTCGCGGAAACGGCGACCGTTCTCGGTGTGCCGTCCGGAACCGTGAAATCGCGGATGCATTACGCGTTGCGGGCGATGCGCCTCGCGCTTCAGGAGAGGGGAGTGACCCAGTGACCGTCGGCCACGATGTGTATCGAGAGTGGGACGCCGCGTACGTACTCGGGGCGCTGAGCCCGGAGGAGCGACACGCGTTCGAACGCCACCTCGGCGACTGCGCCCGGTGTTCGGCTGCTGTGACGGAACTCGCCGGTATGCCCGGTCTGCTTGGGCTTCTCAGCTCCGCAGACGCCGGCGCTGCCGGCGATGGCGGGATCACTCTCCGAGAGGGCGCGCACGAGCGTGTCACCCTCCAGAAACTCGCCGCTGCAGTTCAGGCGGATCGCAAACGGACCCGGCGGCTGGTGGCAGGAGCGGCGGTGATCGCCGCCGGCCTTCTGGTCACCGCCGGAATCGCGCTGGGGGCGACGGTGATTGCTCCCGGCGGTGCGACGCCCGCCGCCGCGACGTTCGAGATGGCGCCGCTCGCGTCCGGGACTCTGACCGCTGACATCGCGGTGACGCCGAAGAAGTGGGGCACCCTGCTCGCCTGGGAGTGCCGGTACGAGGACCCGCCATGGGCGGATCCCGCGAGCGACCCGGCCGAGGTGCCCGAGTATGCACTCGTGGTCACCCAGACCGACGGCATCGAAATCGTCGTCGCCACCTGGCGCGCAGCGGGAGAGCGCGCGGCCGGACTTTCTGCGGCGACGAGCATCCCGACCGACGACATTTCGAAGGTTGAAATCCGGACGCTGCCTGAGATGCATGCCCTGGCGCGGGCGACGCTGTGAGGCGGCGATTCGAGCGCGGGCTCAGGCCAGACGGTCGAGGTAGCGCAGCAGCACGCCCTCCCGCGTGGCCCACGGTGACACGTCCAGTTCGCGCACGTTGAAAGCGGCCATGGCCTCGCTCAGAACGATGCCGCCGGCCACGATCTGGAACGTCCTGTCGGTCGTGATTCCCGGGAGCGCCGGCCTCGACTCCGCCGGGATCTGCGCCAGCCGCGGAACCCAGTCGTCGAGGCGGTTCCGCCGCAGGGTGAGGCGGTCCTCATCGCCGACACCGTCGGACTCCGATCCGGCGAGCCGGGCGAGTGAGCGAATCGTCTTGGACGAGCCGACGATCTGTCCAGGTTTACCGTGCCCGGAGAATTCGCTCCGCGCCGCCTCCAGCACACCGCGGGCGTGGTCGCGCAAAGCGTCCTGCTGGGCCTCGGTCGGCGGGTCGTCGTGCAGGAAACCGATCGTCGAGCGTCCTGCGCCGAGCGGGAGTGAGAGCGCGACTTCGGGCTCTTCGTCCTTGCCGAGCGCGATCTCGAGGGAACCGCCCCCGATGTCGAACAGCAGAATGGTGCCGGCCGACCAGCCGTACCA
The DNA here is from genome assembly GCF_040548835.1 of Mycetocola sp. 2940. Taxonomy (NCBI): domain Bacteria; kingdom Bacillati; phylum Actinomycetota; class Actinomycetes; order Micrococcales; family Microbacteriaceae; genus Mycetocola; species Mycetocola sp. 2940. The sequence continues at coordinate 8,689 of NZ_JBEPSK010000028.1, read as the reverse complement.
GCGCCGAACGGCGAGGAATGTGAGCCTCGCCTCCTCTTCACCGCTCAGCACCTGCAGGTCCAGACCGGTCTCGTGTTCGATCAACGCGAGGACCTCTGGACCGTTCGCCGCCTCGCGAATGGCCGACGTCGCCATGGGAAGCAGTTCATCGAGGTTGCTCTTCCGGGCGATCCGCGCGGCATCCCGGATCGCCCCGACCAGCGACGAAACGCCTTCCTCGGTGATGGCGCCATCCGCGTCGATGTAGCGCATCAGCCGGAGCACCGATTTGTGCGAGGCCTCCGCGACCGGTCGGGCGCCTCCGTGAGCGTCGACAATCAGCAGGTGAACGGTGTTCGAGCCCACATCGAGCACTCCGAGTCGCATACCCACAGGGTACCGCTCGCTAAACTTGCGCTCATGACGAAGCCGGCGTTCCCCGAATACACCGTGCGTCGCGCACGTACCTCCGATGTCGCGGCCATCCGGACGCTGATCGAACCCCTCGTCGCCGAGCGCATCCTGCTCGGCAAGGAACGCGTCGTCTTCTACGAGTCGGTACAGGAATTCCGTGTGGCCGAGACCGCGGACGGGACGCTGATCGGATGCGGGGCTCTGCACGTGATGTGGGAGGACCTCGGCGAAGTTCGCACCCTGGCCGTCGATCCGGCCTGGCTCGGCGCCGGCGTCGGCCGCGCGATCCTCGAACGGCTCGAGGCTGACGCCCGAGAGCTCGGGCTGTCACGGCTGTTCTGCCTGACCTTCGAAGTCTCCTTTTTCTCACGCAACGGCTACGGCGAGATCGGCGAGGGGGTCATCGACCCCGAGATCTACTCCGAGATGGTGCGATCCTCCGATGAAGGTGTCGCCGAGTTCCTCGACCTTGCCCGGGTGAAGCCGAACACCCTCGGGAACTCACGGATGCTGAAACTGCTCTGATCTGCTCATTTGTTGGTTCTCTTGTGGGGGCGCACCCGCGTGGATAGCTTTTACTAACTGTTTACCCGACGGGTGGATTGGCGTCAGGCGGCGACCGTAGCGTTGCGAGTGTTGCTGCCGCTGACCCCTGGCCAGTGGCGCAATGGAGCGCGCCGGCCGGTGCGCCGCTTTCACCGTCGACGAACTTTCGGGAGACCAATGTTGCTGTCCAAGCGCCTCGGGCGTACCACCGCCCTCGCCTCACTCCTTGGTCTCGCGGCCGCGCCCCTCGCGGTGCTCCCCGCTTCGGCCAGTGTCGACGGCACAGGGGTCGTGATCAACGAGGCGTACCTCTCCGGCGGAAGCGCGGGGGCTGCCTTCACCCACAAGTTCGTCGAGCTGTACAACCCGACCGACACTCCGATCGACATCAGCGGCTGGTCGCTCCAGTACCGCTCGGCCGGCCAGACCGCCGCCTTCACGGGCGTCGGTGCCCTGACCGGGTCGATCCCCGCGGACGGCTACTACCTCGTCGGCATGAACAGCAACGGTACCGTCGGGGCGAGCCTTCCGACGCCGGATGCCACGACCACCGTCACCCCGAGCGGCACGAATGGCACACTCGCCCTCGTCTCCTCCGGAACCCCGATCGCTCCCGCGGCAGGCTCCGTGGCCGGCGCGCCGGGCATCGTCGACCTGATCGGCTACGGGACCTCCAACACGTTCGAGACTGCGGCAGCGACGTCTCCGTCCAGCAACGCCGACGTTCGAAGCCTCAACCGCACCGCGTTCGGCGACACCGACAACAACTCTGCGGACTTCAGTCTCTCCGCAAGCATCACGCCGCAGAACTCTGCGGGCACGGAGCCAGTCGACCCGCCGATCGACCCGCCGATCGACCCCGAGGAACCGACCGATCCTCCGGTCGAGCCGGGCGCTGTGACGGTCGCTGACGTCCAGGGAACCGGTGACGCCAGCCCGCTCGCCGGAACCACCGTCACGAGCTCGGGCGTCGTCACAGCCGTGTACGCGACCGGCGGCTTCGACGGCTACTACCTCCAGACCCCCGGCACCGGCGGCGCATACGCGGGCCAGTCGGCATCCGACGCGATCTTCGTCTATTCGCCCAGCACGGCGGCATCCGTCCAGGTCGGCCAGTATGTCGAGGTCACGGGGGTCGTTTCCGAGTACTTCGGACTGACCCAGGTCACCGTCGCCGCCCCATCCGACCTGACCCAGCTCGACGCCTCAACCGTGAGCGCACCCGTCGCGGCCGCGGTCGACTATCCGACGAGCGCCGTCGACCGTGAACGCCTCGAGGGCATGCTGATCGCGCCGGCCGGCGACTACACCGTCACCGACGTGTTCTCCACGAACCAGTACGGCGAGATCGGACTCGCAGCGTCGACCACGCCGCTGGTCAACCCCACCGTGCTCGGGGCCGTCGGAACGGCTGAGCACGCAGCAGCCACAGCCCGGTTCGCCGCCGAACTCGTCACGCTCGACGACGGTTCGACCCTCAACTTCCTGAGCTCGTCGAACGGGGGAGCGAACAAGAACATCCCGCTCCCGTACCTGACTCCCGACGCTCCCGTGCGCGTGGGAGCGCCGGTGACTTTCACGAAGCCGGTGATCCTCGACTACCGCAACAACAACTGGAAGTTCCAGCCCACGACCCAGCTGACCGCCGCGAACGCGGCGACGGTTCAGCCGGCGACGTTCGCCAACACGCGGACCGCTGCCCCGGAGGACGTCTTCGGTGACCTCACCCTCGCTACCTTCAACGTGCTGAACTACTTCGCCACAACGGGAGCGGAGCGCACCGGCTGCACCTACTTCACGGACCGTGCGGGTAACCCGATCACGGTGAACGATTCGGATGCTCCCGGTTGCGGCGTTCGGGGAGCGGCGAACGCCGACAACCTGGCCCGTCAGCAGGAGAAGATCGTCACCGCTATCAACGCCCTCGACGCCGACATCGTCTCGCTCGAGGAGATCGAGAATTCGGCGGCTGTCGGCAAGGACCGCGACTTCGCACTCGGTGTTCTCGTCGATGCGCTCAACGCCGACGCCGGCAGTGACGTCTGGTCGTTCGTGGCATCGCCCGACGCCGTGCCCGCCGACGAGGATGTCATCCGCACCGCCTTCATCTACAAGGCAGACGCCGTCGAAACGGTCGGCGAGAGCCGCATCCTGCTCGACTCACCGGCCTTCGGGAATGCGCGCGAGCCGAACGCGCAGGCGTTCCGGCCCGCCGGTGGAGCTGACTCCGAAACCTTCCTCGTGATCGCCAACCACTTCAAGTCGAAGAGCAACGGAGGCGCCACCGGCGACAACGTCGACACCGGCGAAGGGGCATACTCGGGCGACCGGGTGCGCCAGGCGACAGCACTCGTTGCATTCGCCGAGGAGCTGAAGACCGAATTCGACACCGAGCGGGTGTTCCTGACCGGCGACTTCAACGCATACGCCAAGGAATCGCCGATCGCGGTGCTCGAGAACGCGGGCTACGTCAGCCAGGGGGCCAAGACCGGCGAGCACACGTACCAGTTCGGCAAAGCCGTCGGCTCGCTCGACTACGTGTTCGCGTCCGGCGAGGCGGACGCATCCGTCACCGGCGCCGACATCTGGAACATCAACTCCGTCGAATCGATCGCGCTGGAGTACTCGCGGTACAACTACAATGCGACGAACTTCTACGCCCCCGACGTGTACCGCTCCAGTGACCACGACCCGATGATCATCGGCATAGACGCCAGCGCCACGACGAAAGTCATCAACCTCCTGAACATCAACGACTTCCACGGCCGGATCGACGCCAACACGGTGAAATTCGCGGGCACCGTCGAGTCCTTGAAGGCGCAGTTCGCGCCTGACCAGTCGCTGTTCCTCTCCGCCGGCGACAACATCGGCGCGTCGCTCTTCGCGTCGTCGTCGCTTCAGGACCAGCCCACCATCGACGTGCTCAACGCGCTCGCGCTTGCCGCGTCGGCTGTGGGCAACCACGAGTTCGACCAGGGCTACGACGACCTCGTCGACCGGGTGATCGACGATGGCCAGAACGCGCGCTTCCCCTATCTCGGCGCAAACGTCTACCTCGATGGAACAACGACTCCGGCCCTCGACGAGTACGCGATCTTCGAGGTCGACGGCGTCGAGGTAGCCGTGATCGGCGCGGTGACCGCGGAGACCCCGACCCTGGTCTCACCAGCCGGTGTGGCGAACCTGGACTTCGGCGACCCCGTAGAAGCCGTGAACCGGGTGGCAGCGCAGCTGACCGACGGGGACGAATCCAACGGCGAAGCGGATGTTCTCGTGGCGGAATACCACGAGGGCTCCGGAGCGCCCAGCGGCTCGACCCTCGAACAGGCGATTTCTGCCGGCGGCGCCTTTGCCAACATCGTGACGGGGACGTCGGCGGACGTCGACGCGATCTTCACCGGCCACACCCACGCCCAGTACGTCTACGATGCTCCCATTCCCGGTGTGGACGGCGCGACCCGTCCGATTCTCCAGACGGGAAGCTACGGTGCAAACATCGGCCAGATCGTGCTGACTGTGGACAACAGCACCGGCGACGTTCTCGATTACGAAGCACGCAACGTCGCCCGCCTCACGACCGCCGACGCAGATCTCATCGCCGCCTACCCGGCCGTCGCGGAAGTCAACCGGATCGTGCAGGCAGCGATTGCTGAGTCGAACGTGATCGGGCAGCAGGTCATCGGATCGGCCACGGCCCCGATCACCACCGCGTTCCTCGACGGAGAGCGCGACGACCGCGCTTCAGAATCGACGCTCGGCAACTTCGTGGCCAACGCGCTCGTCGACTCACTCGCGTCACCCGATCGTGGCGGCGCCGAAATCGGCGTCGTCAACCCAGGCGGACTGCGGGCTGAGATCGACGCGGGCGACATCACGTACGCCGAAGCGAACGGGGTGCTGCCGTTCCTCAACAACCTCTGGACGACATCCCTCACCGGGGCCCAGTTCAAGACGATGCTCGAACAGCAGTGGCAGCGGGATGCGAACGGCGACGTCCCGACGCGGTCGTACCTGCAGCTCGGACTGTCGGACAACGTGACCTACACCTTCGACCCGGCGCGGGCAGAGGGCGACAGGATCACCAGCATCACGGTAAACGGCGCACCGATCGGCGCAACTGAGACATACCGGATCGGTTCCTTCAGCTTCCTGCTCCAGGGCGGCGATAACTTCCGGATCTTCACCGAGGGCGCCGACACCCGGGATTCCGGCCTCGTCGACCGCGACGCGTGGATCGCCTATCTCACGGCCAACAGCCCGGTCTCGCCGAGCTTCGACCGCCGTTCGGTTCAGGCCACCGGCATCCCGACCGGTCCGGTGGTTGAGGGAAGCACGGTAACCCTCAACCTCGCGCTGCTCGACCTGACCTCCCTCGGCAGCCCGGTGAACACGCTCGTCACCGCGGCGATCGACGGCACCACCGTCGCGACCGCACCGGTGACCGCCGGGGCAACCACCGTGTCATTCACCGTCCCCGACGGTCCCGGTGCCAGGACGTTGACGATCGTCGCCCAGGAGTCAGGCACCACCGTCACCCTGCCGCTGACCGTCTCAGCAGACTCGCCGGCACCCGGGGACGGAAACGGCAACGGAAACGGGAACGGAAACGGCAACGGAAACGGGAACGGGAACGGGAACGGGAACGGGAACGGCAACGGAAACGGCAACGGAAACGGGAACGGGAAGAGCAGCACCGGTTCACTCAGCACCACCGGTGCAGAGCTCGCTCCGGGGATGGCGCTGGCGCTCGCGCTGCTCGTGGCCGGAACCGGCGCTCTCGTTGTGAGCCGCCGCCGTAAGGCATAACCACACGCGGACGACGCGCGGAGGGACGCAATCGCGACCCTCCGCGCGTCGCGCGTGTTCCGGCATCCGCCCGCTGGATATCCTGAACCCATGTCGACCAACGAACGCAACGGCCGCGAGCCACGCAGCGTCTACGTTCGCCGCCGGCTGTGGGTCCTTGCCGGTTTCATCGCCGTCGTGGCGATCATCGCCCTGGTGATCTGGAAACCCGGCTCGACGTCGGACGCCTCCCCGCGGGAATCGCCGCGGCCTCAGGTCTCCTCGTCGCCCTCGCCGACGCCGACCGCGACTCCAGGCGCCGTGGCCGACTGCGCCGAAGACGATGTCACAGTCGAGGCGCTCACCGATAAGGACACGTATGCTGCGGGGGAGCTTCCGCAGTTGTCCCTGCAGATCACCAACTCGAGCGATGTCGCGTGCAGCATCAACGTCGGGACAGCAGCCCAGGTTTTCACCATCAAGAGCGGCAGCGACGTGTACTGGACCTCGACGGACTGTCAGGTCGAGCCGGCGGATGCCGTCGTCGCCCTCGAGGCAGGACAGGTCGTCGCCTCGGCCGCCCCGATCGCCTGGGACCGAACGCGATCGACGCCATCGACGTGCGACGGGGAACGTCCCGCCGTTCCCGCGGCGGGGGCCTCGTACCACCTCACGACCGCCGTCGGCGGCTTCGAGAGCGAGACGTCGAAGCAGTTCATTCTCGGCTGATCTCGACTGGACATTGGGGGTTCGACTCCGTCGAACCCCCAATGTCCGCTCGATCTGGCAGGCCCGCCGGCTTCGCCCGCGGCCCTGCCAGATTTCGGGTTTCGACCGTCGGGGCAAGCGTGCGGCGCCGCTCAACCCGATCGTGTTCGAAAGCTCCGCTTTCGAACACGATCGCTGGAAGGATAGACGTCATGTCGAAGAAGAAGCAGCAGCCGTCCTTCCGCTCGCAGGCGCTTGCAGAAGCACTCGAAGCCCAGGACATGGCCGCTGTCGCGTTTGCGCTGCGCAACGACCGTGTCGTCGTGCCGCTGCTCAAGGCCGGTCAGCGCGACAAGCCCACAGACGCCGGTGAGGTCTGGACCTACCGGCAACCGGAGTCAGGACGGCTGGCCTTGCTCCTGTTCTCCGACGCCGCAAACAAGCCGGCTGCGCTCCCGCCGGTCGTCGGCCTGCAGGACGGTGTCTGGCTGCACACGTTCCTGCGCACCCACGGCAGCGAGATCGAGACGGTCTTCTTCGACATCGCGGGTCCCCACCCCATGCAGGCGACGCCCGACGAGTTGTTGCGGGTCCTCGCGCTCTGACCGGTCAGAACGCCCGGTCAAGTTCCTGATCGAAGGCAGACCCCGCGGCGCTTTTTGCCGAGGCGAGGGCCTCGCGGATGCTGCCGACCGTCGCGTCGACGATGGTGCGGTAGCCCAGGCGCCGGGCCTCGCTGGTGCGCTGTTTGGCTGCCGCCACCGGTCGGACTTCGCCGGCCAGTGAGATCTCGCCGAATGCCGCGAAGTCGTGGGGAACCGGGTAGTCCGAAGCGGCCGACGCGATCGCAATGGCAATCGCCAGGTCGGCACCGGGCTCGGTGAGTTTCACCCCTCCGACTGTGGACACGTAGACGTCTTTATCGTGCAGTTTGATCCCCGCCCGCTGTGACAGCACAGCGAGGAGCATCGCCACCCGCGACGAATCGACGCCGTTGGTCACACGACGTGGGTTCGGCATCGGGGTGTCGAGCACGAGGGCCTGGATTTCAACGGGGATCGCGCGTTTTCCTTCCATCGACACCGTGACGCACGTGCCGGACACCGCCGCTCCACGGCTGAGGAACAGAGAACTGGGGTCGGGGACCTCGGCGATGCCGTCACCGGTCATCTCGAAGCATCCGACCTCGTCTGTCGGCCCGAAACGGTTCTTCAGGGCGCGAACGAACCGGAGGGAGGTGTGCCGGTCGCCCTCGAACTGGCAGACCACGTCGACGAGGTGTTCGAGGAGACGTGGGCCGGCGATGCTGCCGTCTTTGGTGACGTGCCCGACGAGGAGCACAGGCAGGCCGCGTTCCTTCGCGACGCGAATGAGCGTCTGGGCGACCTCCCGGACCTGGCTCGGTTGCCCGGCGATGCCGTCGGACAGCGGGCTCGACACGGTCTGCACCGAGTCGACGATCAGGAGTTGCGGCTTCACGGCGTCGATCTGCCCCAGCACGACACCGAGATCGGTCTCTGCGGCGAGAAACAGGTTCTCGCTCAGGGCGCCCGTGCGCCGCGCGCGAAGCTTGACCTGGTTCACCGACTCCTCAGCGCTGACGTACAGCACGCGTGACTTCGCCTTGGCCGCCTTCGCGGCCACCTCGAGAAGCAGCGTCGACTTGCCGACACCCGGCTCGCCGGACAGGAGGATCGCCGCGCCCGGAACGATGCCCCCACCGAGCACTCGGTCGAATTCGTCGATTCCAGTGGGCCAGTGCGCGACATCCGCCTCAGTGATCTCGGTGATGGGACGTGCGGAGCGGTCGGCTGACAGCGAAGCTGCCGTGACCCTCTGCACGATGCCGGTCTCGACGGAGACGTCGAGAACGGTGCCCCACTGCTGGCATTCACCGCACCGACCCGCCCACTTGAGGGTCTGCCAGCCGCACTCGGTGCACTTGAAGGTCGAGGTCGGTTTAGCCATGGACCGAGCTTATCCGCGGGGTACGACACCGATGGTGTGCGCCGCGACCGGTGTGGAGCGGGTCAATTCGCGTCGGCCCCCTCCGATCAACTACACTCGACGGCGGTGGCGTGTCCGAGCGGCCGAAGGTGCAACTCTCGAAAAGTTGTGTGCGTGAAAGCGCACCGTGGGTTCAAATCCCACCGCCACCGCCATTGTGATGTGTCGGGACATCGTTGACAAATGTGTCGAGACATTCTTGAAAACCCTCTCCTTCGGGAGGGGGTTTTCGTCATTTCTTGGCTTGATA
>NZ_JBEPSK010000027.1:0-16703 GCF_040548835.1 Mycetocola sp. 2940 | reverse complement strand
CAAGAATCGGGCCCTGAAACAACTCAAGTCCCTGGGATACGAGGTCCACATCACCCCAGCAATTGCCTAACCCACCATCGTTTTCCTAGCAGATCTTGCCTCGATACGTCTCGCCGGCGCCCGTCACCCGACCAGCGAGGTGATCGTAAGCTGGTCGAATGCGCACAATCCCCGTCATCCTCGACGTCGACACCGGCGTCGACGACGCCCTCGCCCTGATCTTCGCCGTCAAACATCCGGCGATCGACGTCCGCGCCATCACCTGCGTCGCGGGCAACGCTTCACTGGCACAGGTCGTCGACAACACGCTGCGTGTGCTCGACGCGGCCGGAGCACCTTCGATTCCGGTTGCCGCCGGGGCTATCCGGCCGCTGCTCGCAGCAGCCCGGTCGGCGTCGCACGTGCACGGCGAGAATGGGCTGGGCGGCCTTCACCTTCCGGCCACCAACCGGGTGCCCGAAGCCGTCAGCGCGGTCGAACTGATGCGCCGATCACTGATGGCAAGCGACGAGCGACTCACGCTCGTTGCCCTGTCACCGCAGACCAACCTGGCTCTGCTGCTGCGCACCCACCCCGAGGTCGCCGACCGGATCGAGCGGATCGTCTTCATGGGCGGCTCAGCCAGCGTCGGCAACGCGACCGCCGTCGCCGAGTTCAACGTCTGGCATGATCCGGAGGCCGCGGCGATCGTGCTCGGCTCCGGCGTTCCGATCTTCATGTACGGACTCGACGTGTTCAACCAGGTATCGGTGCCTCAGGATGCAGCGTCGGCACTCGCCACCGGAACCGACGCACTTGGACGGGTGGTCGGCGCGCTCCTCGGCAATCGGATCGCGCTCAGCGAAGACGAAAGCCTGGTCTACACCGGGCTGATCGGTGACGCCGGTGCGGTCTGTGCCCTCGTCGACCCGGACGGGCTCGGAATCGAGAAACGACCAGTGCGAGTGGAACTTTCCGGATACGGCCGAGGTCAGACCATCGTGGACCGGCGCCGGTACTCAGGCGAAGACCGCCTTCACGGCGGCATCGGCGAGTGGGCAGACATTGACGTCGCCCTCGATGTTGACGCAACCCGATACGCCGAGCTCTTCCTCGACACGCTGGGCCTCGCGGGCTGAACGGCGGGTGCCGTCCGGGGAACGAATTCACGCGATCCGGACGGAAACACCTGGCGTGACGCGTGTATCGGACCGGAGTGAGTGAATCCGGGCGTCCGCTCGCGAGCGGCTACTCCGCCAGGTCGAGCTGCATGACGGGGCGATCTGGCGTCGGCCGGGATACCTCGCGGAAGCCCGCGGCCTCGAACTGCGACACGATGCCGTGGTAGAGCTCAGCGGACGAGACTTTCTCGCGCTGGGACGGGTCCACCGGATAGCCTTCGACCACCCGGGCACCACCACGACGCGCGTGGTCGACTGCGCCCGCAAGTAGCGCTCGACCGATGCCTCGCTTGCGGAAGCCAACGCGCACGACGAAGCAGGTAACCGCCCACACGGAATCGTCGTCGGGCTGTTCAGGGCTGCCCTTGAGGATTCTCATCCTGTCCAGGCGGCGGTAGTACGGGCGTGGTTCGACGGCGCACCAGCCGACCGCTTCCTCGTCGAGGTACGCGATCACGCCGGGCGCCGGGTCGAGGTCCCGGACCTGCTGTTTCAGCAGCGGTTCGCATGTGGCGCGGCTCGCGTTCTTCCACTCGGCGTTGTCCATCTTGAAGTACTGACACCAACACGTCGACGGATCACCGCGGGTTCCGAAGACCTTCTGCACGTCGTGCCACGGGGCATCCGCGATCGAGACGATCTCGAGTGTTGCGTTCGTCATGGCGAAATCCTAGGGGAGTGCTGCACGAGGGTCGAGCTGGTCAAAACAGGACGTCGACGAGGATGACGAGGAGAGGCAAGCCAGCCTGTCCCACCGCGCTGAGCCACAGCTTGGGTTCCACGACACCGAGCACGATTCCAAGGATCACGTGAGAGATGCAGACCATATAGATCAGCGTGCGGCCGATGGTTGCATCTCCGACGTTGAGGATCACGACGCCAGACAATATTGCGAGGCCGAACACGATGTTGTGGAAACCGACGTTCACGGTCCACAGCCGGACCGCGGCTGTATCCCGTGGCTCGATGAGGAAGAGGAAGTGGAATCGCTGGTTGCGATAGAAAAAGGCTTCGAGCACGCCGACGGCAATGAGGGTGAGGCCCACGAGGACCGCAAGCACCTGGGCGACGGTGTTCATGCTGGTGAAGATACTCGGGGAGCATGGATCTGACCAGCCCCAACGCTCCGGTTTCCTTGCTGATCGAGTAGCCGATTCGGTGATCGCCCAGCAGGCTCCTCCACAGCAGGTTTTTCTCGGAAAGTTGTCCACACCGGCCCTTTCCCGAGGGTTCCCTGGGGTGGGAATGTCGGTGGTCGCTGGGACACTGGTGCCATGAAGGATCCGTGGGAGTCAGACGACGACCGGCCGGAGTGGATCATCCCGACCGGCGCTGAAGCTCGCGCGGGCGCGATCAGCTGGCTTCAGTTCTTCACCGTCCGTTTCGACCTGTGGCTGTTGAACGCTGGCGCTTTGGGCATGCCGGACAGCGGCGCCCTCGCCGACGGCTGCTCGAGCATCGTCGATGAGATCGCGGATTTGGACCGGGCCGAGGCCCGGCGGCAGGCGTGGAAGATCGAACGGATCGATGAGGCCCGGCGGGCGGCGGAAGCGACCCTGCACGGGGTGCGGGTGCTCGGCTCCGACCTGTCCGCGAACCAGCAGCGGGAGATGGCGCAGCGGTCCCTGGTCGCGGAACTTGCCTGCGCACTGCGGCTGCCGGAGAGCACGGTGGTCGGGATGATCGCCGACGCCGACGCGTTGATGCACCGGCTGCCGGCGACGATGACCGCGCTCCGCGCCGGGGAGATCTCCTACCGGCACGCGAAAGCAATGGTCGACCAGACCGGCACCCTCCCGCCGGAGGCCGCGCTTATGCTGGAGCAGCGGGCGTTGCCGTTCGCGCGGGTGTTGACGGTGGCGAAGTTCCGGGCGAAGACCCGGCTGCTGCGTGAATCCCTCGACCCGGACTCGATCGCAGACCGGGTCGCGAAATCGGCGCAGGATCGCCGGCTCGAGTTCGAACCGGCGAACGACGGGATGGCCTGGCTCAGCCTGTACACCACCGCCCCGGAGGCGACGTCGATCTACACCGCGGTCCGGGACTACGCCGTCGCGGCGCAGAGCCCGGATGATCCGCGCACCCTGACCCAGCTGACCGCCGACGTCTTCACCGACGCGCTCTCCGCCGCGCTCAGCGGAGACCTCACCGAACGCGACACTCCAGACACTCCAGACACTCCAGACACTCCGGTGCAGGGGCGAGCGCGGATACGGTTCGGGTCCGGGGCGGCGTTCCGGAGGATCCGCCCCACCGTCACCGTCACCGTGCCCGCGCTGACCCTGCTCGGAGTGTCCGAGGACCCGGCGACCCTGGACGGCTACGGCCCGATCGACGCCGACACCGCGAGGGCCCTCGCCGGGCAGTCGGACACCTGGTACCGGATCCTCACCGACCCGAAAACCGGTGCCCCGATCGCGTTCGACCGCACCAAATACCGGCCCACCCCGAAGATGAAACGCTACCTCCGCTACCGCGACGGCACCTGCCGGTTCCCCGGCTGCAACCGCGCCGCCCACCACTGCGACCTCGACCACACCCACGACCGACAGCACGGCGGCCTGACCGAATGCGAGAACCTCGCCCACCTCTGCCGAAAACACCACCGGCTGAAACACCAAACCACCTGGAAGGTGCAACAACGAGGCAACGGAGTTCTGGAATGGACCACACCCGGAGACCGCAGCTACATCACCCACCCCGACCTGCTCCTCACCAGCCCCGAACCACCACCCGACCAGCCGGACCAGAACGACCAGCCACCGCCAGCCCCACCAACACCGAAGCCAGCCGCGAACCCAGATGAGATTCCACCTTTTTAGACCGGAACGCTCAGTATCGACCGAACGCTCAGTATCGACCGGAGACGACGGCTTCAGCCGCGCCTCAGCCAAACGGTCGACTCGCCGCCCAGCCGGCCCGCCTCGAGTGGGCTGCTGAACAGCAGCACCTCGCCCTCGGGCAGCGCCACCGATACCGGGCTGAAGTTCATCACGACTTCCCATCCGTTCGGGCGACGAAAGTGCACGACATCAAGTTCCGACGGAATCCATTCCAGCTGCTCACCGGTCTGCAACACTCGGCGCATAGCGAGGGCATCCCGGTAGAGCCGAAGGGTCGAGTCCGGGTCCCGCTCCTGCACCTCGACGGAAACCTCACCCCACGAAGCGGGCTGAGGCAGGTGTGCGCCTCCTGATCCGAAGCCGAACGACGGACCGTCGGAGGTCCACGGGATCGGCACGCGGCATCCGTCGCGGCCGATGTCCACGCCAGGATTGCGGAAAAACGCGGGATCCTGCCGTTGGTCGGCGGGGATGTCGGCTACCTCGTGCAGCCCCAGTTCCTCGCCCTGATACAGGTAGGCCGAGCCGGGCAGAGCGAGTTCGAACAGCGTCGCGGCGCGGGCGCGGCGGAGCCCGCGTTCGGCGTCGAGCACGGGGAAAGTGCCGCCCGACAGCAGCCAGGCGCTGCCGTGTTTCTCGTCCGGATCGGTGGGTTCCGGCAGACCGTACCGGGTGGCATGCCGCACAACGTCGTGGTTGGAGAGCACCCACGTAGTCGACGACCCAGACATGGCGGCCAGCGCGAGGTTCTCGGTGACGATTCGACGGAACGTGACCGCGTCGAACTTCGCCTCGAGGAGATCAAAGTTGAACGCCTGGCCGAGCCCCTCCGGGCTGGCATATCGGTGTCGCCGGCTGGACTCCACCCACGCTTCGGCGACGGCGGTGCGCGGTGGCGTATAACTGTTGAACAGCGCCCGCCATTCGGCATAGATTTCGTGCACCTCGTCGCGATCCCAAAGCGGATGCCCTCCGTTGCCTTTGGGGAGAGCGTCCATGTCGGCCTGACTGGGGAGATTCTCGTCGAGTTTCTTCGCGAGGCCGTGTGCCACATCGATCCGGAAGCCGTCGACGCCGCGATCCGACCAGAATCGCAGCGTTTTCAGAAAGTCGTCGCGAACTTCCCGGTTGTCCCAGTTGAGGTCGGGCTGCTCGGTGGCGAAGTAGTGCAGGTACCACTGGCCGTCGCCGACCGGCTCCCACGCCTGCCCTCCGAAAGCGCTCGTCCAATCGGCGGGCGGTATCGTCTTGCTCGGCCCCAGTCCGTCCCGAAAGATGTAGCGGGCACGCGCAGCTGAACCGGGTGGTGACGCCAGTGCTTCGATAAACCACTCGTGGCGGTTGGACGTGTGATTCGGCACGATGTCGACAATCAGACGGATGCCTGCAGCGTGCAGGTCGGTCACGAGGTCGTCGAAATCGTCGAGCGTGCCGAGTCGCGGATCGACGTTGCGATAGTCGTCGACGTCGTAGCCGCCGTCGGCGAGGGCCGACGGGTAGAAAGGGCTCAGCCAGACCGCATCGACGCCCAGCCGCCGCAGATAAGGAACGCGCGAACGGATGCCGGGGAGGTCCCCGATTCCGTCGCCGTTGGCATCCGCGAAGCTGCGCGGGTACACCTGGTAGACCGCCGCCTGGCGCCACCAGACGGGGTCGGCATCGAGCGGCACGTCAGCCCTTCACCGCGCCTTGCGTGAGGCCTTCCATCACCCAGCGCTGTGCGAACAGGTAGGCGATGACCGCGGGCGCCATGGCCATCAGGTACGACGCGAACGAGACGTTGTAGTTGCTGCTGAACTGGGTCTGGAAAATACTCTGCACCACGGGGAGCGTCTGTTGGCTGGAGTCGGCGATGATCAGCGACGGCATCACGAAATCGTTCCACGAGGCCAGGAAGGCGAAGATGGCAACGGTCGCACTCATCGGCGCGAGCAACGGGAAGATCAGCTGCCAGAAGGTCTGCCAGGTCGAGGCGCCATCGATCCGGGCGCTCTCCTCCAACTCGAGGGGGATGGAGCGCAGGAACGCGGTGAACAGCAGAATGCTGAATGAGAGCCCGAACATGATGTGCAGGATCGTCACGCCCAGTGGGTTCGCGAGTCCGGCCAGGCCGGTGATCTGAATCTGAGGGAGCGCGATGACCGTGAAGGGAATGAACATGGTCGCGAGCATGTAGAAGAACGACCAGCGGAAGAGGCGGCGTTCCCAATTGCGTACGATCGCGTAAGACGCGAGGGCGGCGAGTAGAACGGTACCAGCCACCGTACCGAGCGTGACGACGGTTGTGATGACGAAGGCGACGGGGAAGTTGGTGAGTTCCCACGCTTCCGCGTAGCCGGAGAAATTGATCGGTGAAGGAAGCGAAAGCGCATTGCCGTCGACGCTCTGCTCTGTCGTCTTCAACGACATCGAAATCGTGACGTACAGCGGCAGTAGGACCGTCAGGGCGCACAGGAACAGGATGACCATGACCGGCCAGTTGGTGGTCTCCTGACCGACCTTGCCACGCCGACGTCGAGTCGCCGAGGAGCCTCCCGGGGCAGCCACCGCTGGGGCGACGGACCTCGTCTTTTCCTGCGTCATGAGAGTGCCGCCTTTCCGCGGGTGAGCCGGAGCTGGAGGATGGAGATGATCACGGCGATGATGAAGAACATCGTCGCGTTCGCCATCTGGTAGGCGTAGTCGCCGCCCGTGAAACCGGTGAAGATGGTCATGGCGATGCTTCGGGTCGCGGTGCCCGGTCCGCCGGCGGTGAGGGCGACGATGACGTCGTAAACGTTGAGATAGCCCTTGAAGCCGAGGATTATGTTGATGACGACATATCCGGCGACGAGGGGGAGCGTGACCGAGCGGAGCCGGACCCACGCGCTAGCGCCGTCGATGTCGGCGGCTTCGTAGACTTCGCCCGGGATGGATAGCAGCCCCGCGATGTAGATCAGCAGAGCGCTGGGGATGGATTGCCACGCCGAGACGATGACGATCGCGATCCACGCGAGATTTTCATTCGCGAGGATCGACTCCTGAAGCCAGGGAATCCCGGTGGCTGCGCCCAAGGCGGGCAGCGAGTTCGAGAAAAGATACTTGAAGACGTACGCAATGACGATGGCGGCGATGACCATCGGGATGACGAAGATCGTCCTGAGCGGAGCCTTCAGCCGGATGCGGGATGTCAATGCCACAGCCAGGAGGAAAGCGACAACGTTGACGACAAGCACCGTGGCGACAGCGAAGCCGAACGTGAAGAGGTAGCTGCTCAAGATGGCTGGGTCAGAGAAGACCGCGATGTAGTTGGTAAGCCCGACCAACTCCCAGTCGCCGAATCCGATGAAGTTCGTGAAGCTGTAGAAGATACCGACGATCGCTGGAACTGTGATCGTCAGGGTGAAGAGTATGAGTGTCGGCAGGAGGAAAAGGTAGTAGACCGGGTCGATCTTGGGCTTGCCCTTTTTTGTGTGCGCCCCGACGAGATGGTCGGTTTGCCCATGCTCCGCATTGCCGAGGAGGGTGCCGGTTGCCGCAGCGACCGGGGTGATGGGAGTCGTCATGTCGTGTCCTCCGGTGCTTCTGGTTACTCGCGGAAGGCCAGTCGCGCCCAGTCGGCGTCGAGTCGGCTCAGCGTCCGATCGATGTCTGCGCCGGTCGCAATGGCCTGGATGTAGTTGGCGGTGGGGATGCTCAGGTGGACGCGCTGTGAGGGACCCAGGTAGAAGCGGCCGTCCTTGTAGTAGTCCGCCATGCCGAGGATGCGTTCATCTGTCGGGGGAGCGGCATCGGTGGTGGTGCCGAAGCCGAGGAACGCCGCATTGTATTCGTCCATGACGTCCTGCTGCATGAGGAACGAAACGAACTTGCGCGCGGATTCCTTGTCGTCACCGATCTCCGGAACCCAGAGGGCGAGGTCGAGATTCACCCGGACCTTGAGGTCGTCCGGGTCGTCGGTGGCCGGCAGCGGGAAGGTTCCGAGTTCGAGGTCAGGGTCGGTCTTGGCGATCTCGCCGAGCGCCCACGGCCCCTGCATCAGCATGGCTGCTTCGCCCTTGGCGAAAGCGACGTTCCCGTCACCGTACGTCCGGCTCGGTGCGTCTTCATTCGAGAACGCGGCGAGCTCCATCATCTTCTCGACCGGCTCCTTGAAGTCCTTCTGGAACGAGACGGGTGAATCAGGTCCCACTTCCGTGCCGAGTTCGTTCATCTGCTCGAAGAATTCGGCAGTGTCGACGGATCCGCCCGCGGTGTAGTCGAAGAGTCCCTGCGCGATTGTCCAAGGCTCTGAAAAAGTGCTGTAGATCGGCGTGACTCCGGCCGCCTCGAGGGTTTGGCACGCTTCGAGAAGTTCGTCCCACGTCGTCGGAACCTCGATTCCGTTGTCCTCGAAGATCTGAACGTTGTAGATGACGGATGCCGCGGCGACCGAGTAGGGCAGCACGCTGGTGCGTCCGGGATAGGTTGCGTACTGGTCGGCAAGATCCTGCACGTCCGGGCGGATGCGTCCCGCCTCTTCCATGTCGGAGAGGTCGGAGAGGGCGCCGCGCTCCATGAATCGCGCCATTTCCATGTTGTAGTTGAGAAGCCCGACGTCGGGCGGGTCGCCGCGGAGAAAGCCGGCGGAGAGGTTGGACGCCGTGTCGAGCGTCACCTCCACCTCGGATTGTTCTTCATTGAACTGGGCAACGAGGTCCCGAAAGTGCGGGATCGCCTCGGGCTTGCTCATGTAGAAGCTGATTTCGGCTGGGCCGCTCCCGGCAGCGGCGCAACCTGACAGAGCAGCGGACACCCCCAGGAGTCCGGCGAGCGCAAAGCCGACCCGAGTGAAGGATTTTCTCTGGAGCACGTCGTTGTCCCCCTTGATAGGAAGCGATCCGGTAGGCAAGGATCGACTAAATATAGGTTGTGTATTTATTTGTGTCGTAAATATTGCGCCCGCCTCCACGAAAGGTCAAGGGGTTGAAGCCGACCGTTGCAGCCTCGTCACCGCAGCTCCTGCGGACGCTCAACGCGCGTCACATCCTTGAATATGCGTGGACCGCCACGGTATTCACGGCATCCGACCTGATGGCCGCGACGGGGCTGACCCGTGCCACCGTGATCGGGCTGTGCGACGATCTGGTCCAGCGAGGCTGGCTCGCTGAACTCGGGAACGCCCGAGCCGCCGGGATCTACCGAAAGGGGCGGCCGGCGCGTCGCTATGCGCTTCGCGACCAGGCGGGCGTCGTCGTTGGCATCGACGCAGGGCATGATCAAATGTCAGCCACCGTCGCCGACCTCCGCGGCCGGGTCCTTGGCCACGCCGAGGAGCGCATCCTCGCCAGCTCGCCCGAGAGTATCGAGAGACTCGCGGATGCCACGACTCGGCGCCGGATGGCCCGGTCGGTTTTCGATGCCGCGCTCGCCGAATCACAGGTCGACGCGTCGACGATCTTCGGCATCAGCATCGGTGTGCCGTCGCCGATCGACTCGGCCGGGGAGTCTCCGCCGAATCGGAGCGGGTTCTGGCAATTGATGAATCCGGGGTTGCTTGAGCTGTTCGCCGGGTACGCCCCGCTCGTGTCGGTTGAGAATGACGCGAACCTTGCGGCGATCGCCGAGCAGTCCTCGAGTCACGGCGGCGGCCGGGAGGTCGATTCATTCATTGCGTTGCTGGTCGGGGAGGGCATCGGGGCCGGTCTGATGATCGACCGGCGGCTCGTCCGCGGCCGGCGAGGTGGTGCCGGTGAGATGCGGTTCCTTGACTACGTCGACGGGGTCCGGTCGGCGAATGGCCTGGCACTGATGGCGCGGCAGTGGGGGATCGAGGCGATCCGGTCCGGGCATCTCCCAGCCGACAGTTTGCTCGCCAAGCTTGATCCTGACACCCTCACCGAGAGCGAGGTGACGGATGCCGCCGCACGCGGTGACGACGCGGCCGACGGCATCCTGAACAGGCTCGCGGAGCGCCTGGCGCGCATCTGCATTGTGCTCGGCGACCTGCTCGACGTCGAACGAGTCATCGTCGGCGGCGCGGCGGCACTGTCACTGCCGACGGTGATCGACCGGGCAGCTCGCCTGATCGCCGCCAGCGACGACCCGACGGCTCCCGACCTCGTGCCGTCGGCGCTTGGCCGTGAGGCAGTCGGCACGGGAGCCGTCGAGCACGCGCTGTCGCTCGTGCGCGAGCGGGCGCTTGAGCTCCGCCCGGGCACGAGCAACGTGGCGTAGGCCGTTACTTTTTCGGGTTCTTTCGCTTACTGGGCTGCTCCGCAGGAGGCAGGACACGGATGTCAGACGTCTTCACGTCGGTCGGCCGCGAACCCGGATCCCATGCCTGGTTTACAGCTGCCGACAGCGACGTGTCAGCGGCCGCGGCGGCGGCAAGGGTGCGCTCAAGGCGGCTTTGGCGGCGTCGCAGCCACAGCCCCAGCGCGATGATGAGGATGAGCGCGATGTAGCAGACCGCCGCGAACGGGCTGAGGAACAGGGCGGTCAGGTCGCCCTGGCTCAGCTGAAGTGCTCGACGCAGCTGTGCCTCGGCCATCGGGCCGAGAATGAGGCCGATCACGAGCGGTGCGATCGGGTAGCCATACCGGCGAAGGAAGTAGCCGAGTACACCGACACACAGCAGGATGATGATGTCAGCGACGGCGAAGTTCACCGCGTACGCGCCCAACACCGCGAACGTGAGGATGCCCGCGTACAGGTACGGCCTCGGGATCTGCAGCAGCTTCACCCAGATGCCGACGAGCGGCAGGTTGAGAATGAGCAGCATGACGTTGCCGATGTAGAGGCTGGCGATGAGCGCCCAGACGAGCGCCGGCTGGTTCGTGAACAGCTGTGGGCCGGGCTGGATGCCGTAGGACTGGAACGCCGAGAGGATGATCGCTGCGGTTGCCGTGGTGGGAAGCCCCAGCGTGAGCAGGGGAACCAGCACACCGGCGGCCGCAGCGTTGTTGGCTGCTTCCGGGCCGGCGACGCCCTCGATCGCACCCCGACCGAACTGATCCTTGTGTTTGCTCAGCTTCTTCTCGCTGGCATAGGAGAGGAACGTGGCGACGTCCGCGCCACCCGCCGGAATGGTGCCGATCGGGAATCCGATGGCGGTTCCGCGGAGCCACGGTTTCCAGGAGCGACGCCAGTCGTCTTTCGTCATCCAGCTGCGCCATCCGCGGGTGACCGGAACGAGGGCGACCGGACCGTGTCGCATCCGGCTCGCGACGTACAGCGTCTCGCCGACGGCGAAGAGACCGACAGCGACGAGCACGACGTCGATGCCGTCGGCCAGGGGCAGCAGCCCGAACGTGTAACGCTGCTGTCCGGAAAGGATCTCCGTGCCGACGAGCCCCAGGAACAGGCCGATGCCCAGCGAGGTGAGTCCACGCCAGACCGATGACCCGAGGAGCGCGCCCACGGTGATGAAAGCGACGACCATGAGTGCCACGTAGTCGGCTGGTGCGAGGTTCACGGCCCAGGCGGCGATGACGGGGGCGAGCATGGTCAGGCCGAGCGTCGCGATCGTGCCGGCGACGAAGGACCCGATGGCCGCTGTTGCGAGAGCGGCTGCCCCACGCCCCAGCTTGGCCATCTTGTTGCCTTCGAGCGCGGTGACGATCGAGGCGGATTCGCCCGGCGTATTGAGCAGGATGCTCGTGGTCGAGCCTCCATACATCCCGCCGTAATAGATGCCGGCGAAGGTGATCAGTGCGGCCGTCGGGTCGAGCGTATAGGTGAGCGGAAGCAGCAACGCCACGGTCATGGCGGGCCCGATGCCGGGCAGCACGCCGACCGCGGTTCCGACGAGCACGCCGATGAAACCGAAGATGAGGTACTGGGGCTGAAGGGCGGTGGCGAAACCCTCCAGCAGACTCAGGATGTTGTCCATGTCAGCCTCTCAGGGTCTGCAGCAGCGGATCGAGCCACGTGAGTAGTGGGCCGGGTGGGAGGGAGAGCCCGAGGAGTCCCCCGAACACGATGTAGACGACGAACCCGAGGGCGAGACCGACGAGCAGCGCCACCCACCAGCGCTTCGCGCCCAGTGACCAGGCCACACCGCCGAACAGGATCGCGGCCGCGAACGGCCAGCCGATGATCTCGAGAAGCGCGATGAAGGCGACGACGAAGGCGACGATCTTGGCGAGTGTGATCCAGTCGGTCTTCGCGTGAGTGTCGACGTCTTCACCCTCTTCGAGGTCACCCAGTTTTCCCCTGGCGATGTCGATGATCACCATGGCGGCTGAGATGACGAGGATCGTGCCGACCATGAACGGGAAGACGCGCGGCCCGACCTGGGTGCCGGAGGTCGGCAGGCGGATGGCGAAGGCGCCCACGAAGACGAAGATGCCGAGCGCGAGCGCGAGTCCGGCGAAAATGTACTCGCCCAGCTTGGAGCGCGGGGCGGATGCTTCGGCCGGTTCGGCACCGGCCGAAGGGCGCGCCGGGTTTGTGCCCGCCGCGCCCGTCGATGGTGTGGACATGGTCAGTCGACCAGCCCGATGTTGGTGAGCGTCGTCGTGACTTCGGCGATGTTCTCGTCGAGGAACGTCGCGAACTCGTCACCGGCGAGGAAGGCATCCGCCCAGCCGCGAGTCTCGAGAACGTCCGTCCAAGCATCGCTGTCGTGCATCTCGGTCACGACATCGATGAGCGCCTCGCGGTCGGCGTCGGAGATGTCCGTCGGTGCGAGCACGCCGCGCCAGTTGGTCAGGGTGACGTCGTAGCCCTCTTCGGTGATCGTCGGCACGTCGGGGAGGTTCTCCGCGGGTTCCGCCGACGAGACGGCGAGGGCCTTCATCGTTCCGGCCTCGATGTGCTCGAGGAACTCACCGATGCCGGAGATGCCCGCCGAGGCGTTGTTGCCGAGGATCAGCGCGACGGCCTCGCCACCGCCCGAGTTGGGGATGTAGTTGAGGCTCTCTGCGATTTCGGAGCCCGACAGGCCCGCTTCCTCGAGCATCAGGCCGGCGAGGATGTGGTCGGCACCGCCGGCTGATCCGCCGGTGACCGAGACGTCCTGGCCGTTTTCCTTGATGTCCTCGACGAGATCTTCGAGAGTGTCGTACTTCGATTCCGCCGGAACGACGACGACGAGCGCCTCCTCGGTCAGGCGGGCGATCGGGGTGGTGTCTTCCATCCGGATCTCGGCGTCATTCGTCTCGACGGCGCCCACCATCACCAGTCCGGTGACCATGAGGGTGTGTGGGTCCTTTTCGTTCGCCAGCGAGGCGAGGCCGACCGTTCCGCCGGCGCCGCCGATGTTGGTGACGGGGGCGCTGTCGACCAGTTCTTCGGACGTGAGCGTCTCGGACATGGCGCGTCCGGTCTGGTCCCATCCGCCGCCCGGCTCGGCCGGGACGATGATCGAGAGGTCGCTGACCTCGACGCTTTCTGCTGTGTCGCCGTTGCCCGATCCGGTGTCGGCAGCCGGTGTGCTGCAGGAGGCCAGGGTGACAGCCGTTGCTGCGGCCACGATGACCAGTGCGAGTCGTCGCATGATTTTTCTCCTCGTTGAGTGATTTGCCTCGTTGCAAAACGCGATGATGCTGATGAGAACGGTAGGTCCCGTCGGCGACGTCGCGCCTCTTTTGTAAGTATTGGACGCAATAAGCGCCGGGTCCAGTGTCATCTTCGGTCGTCGGCGGTGCGGCGTTCGGGCGACAATGGGGGAGTGAAGGCAATGTCGCTTCGGGTCCAGCTCCTGCTGCTGCAGGCGCTGATCGTGTGCGCAGTCGTGCTGGTGACCGGCATCGTCGCGGCGACCCTGTTCGAGCGTCAGGTGCGTGACGCGTACCTCGACCGGATGATCGGTGTCGCCCAGTCGGTGGCGACCCTGCCTGCCATCCGCGACGCCTACGACGACGAGGACCCCGCCGCGGTGATCCAGCCGATCGCCGAGGTCATCCGCGAGGCGTCGAACGTGACCTATGTCGTCGTGACGGATGCCGATGGCATCCGTTATTCGCATCCCGACGAGGACCGCATCGGTGAGCAGGTGTCGACGGACCCGTCTGTGCCGCTCTCGGGAAAGATGTTCGTGGGCACCGAGACCGGAACGCTCGGAGAGTCGTGGCGGGCCAAGGTGCCCGTGCGGTCGGCGGACGACGAGGTGATCGGCACGGTGTCGGTCGGCATCCTCGAGTCGGACTTGCGGGACGACTTCGTCGGCGGGCTGGGTGCCCTGGTGTTCCCGCTGATCGCGTCGGCTGTGGTTGGGATTTTCGGGGCGGCGTGGGTGACGGCGGTCATCCGGCGAAGGATCTACCGGCTCGAGCCGAAGGAAATCGCGTCGCTCGTCGGGTCGCGCGAGACGATGCTGCACGGCATGAGCGAGGGCATGATCAGCGTCGACGAGGCCGGCGTGATCACGCTCGTGAACGATGCGGCGCTCGAACTGCTCGGGCTCGACGAGGATACGCTGACCGGGCGCGTGGCAGCCGAGGTCCTCGACCCGTCGCTGGTCGGTGTGCTGCAGCGCGGTGAGCCGGGCGGCCAGCTGGTGCTCGCAGGGGAGCGGATCCTCGTTGCCCGAAGCACCGGAACCGAACTGGAGGGGACGACGGTCGGCGCCACGCTGCTCGTTCGCGACCACACCGAGCTGCACCAGTTGCTGCGGGAAATGGACGGCGCCCAGTCGCTGACCAACGGGCTGCGGGCGCAGGCGCACGAGTTCGCGAACAAGCTCCATGTGATCTCCGGCCTGCTGGAGCTCGGTCTCATCGACGACGCTCGGGCGTTCGTCGAGCGCACCGGCACGGGTGGCGCGTTGCGGGTGCCTGGCGAAGAAGTACTGCAGGAGTTCCCTGAACTCGCCGCCCTGCTGCTCGTGAAAGCGAGCCATGCGCGCGAACTCGGCATGTCGGTGTCGATCACCCCGTCGGACCCGCTGCCGGCCTGGCTGCGATCGGATGCCGCGCTGACGCTGCGCGGTGACCTCGTCACGGTGGTCGGGAATCTTCTCGACAATGCGCTCGAGGCCTGCTCGGCCGGAAACCGCATCCAGCTCGGGTTCGCGGTCGAACCGACGGTTCTCCGGGTGACGGTGGACGACGACGGCAATGGCATCCCGCCGGACCAGTACGAGCGGGTGTTCGAGGAGGGTGTCAGTTCGAAGGTGACGGATGCCGACAGCCCGGCGTTGCGACGGCGCGGCATCGGACTCGCGCTGGTGAGGCGCACCGTGCTGCGGGCCGGCGGGACGGTGACTGTCGGATGCTCCGAGCTCGGGGGAGCGGTGTTTGCCGTTTCGCTCCCGGTCGGGGACCTGCCGTCGGCCCCGGTGGTGTCGGAACTGCCGGCCGTTGGTGATCTTCCGGCGGTGTTGAAGTGACGGTTTCGTCGACGCTGCGAACGATCATTGTCGACGACGACGTCGAGGTGGCGTCGCTGCACGCGAAGTTCGTGGGCGCGCATCCCGCTTTCGAGGTGGTCGCCACCGCCCACGGCGGGCCGGAGGCGCTGGCGCTGATTGCCGATCACCGTCCGGACCTGGTGCTCCTCGACTTCGACCTGCCGGGTCTGACCGGGCTGGAGGTGCTTCGCGACGTGCGGGCGATGGGCGGTGCCCAGCCTGAGGTGATCGCCGTGACGGCGGCGAGGGATGTCGACAGTGTGCGGCAGGCGCGCAGTGCGGGCATTCAGCACTACCTCGTGAAGCCGTTCACGGCGCTCGACCTGCGGGCGCGACTGGACGATGTGGCGCGCGATCGGCTTGCCCTCGTGGCATCCGGATCCCGGGAGGAACTCGCGCAGCGTGACATCGATGCACTGATGCGGACCGGTGGGCGTGGTCGTGTGCAGCTCCCGAAGGGGCTCAGCGGCGAGACTCTTCTGACGGTCGAGCAGGCGCTCGTTTCGGCGCCGAACAGTTCGGCGGGGGAGATCGCGGAACTGTCCGGCATATCGAGGGTGAGTGCTCGCCGTTATCTCGAGTACCTCGTGGAGGTGAATCGGGCGCAGAAGACTCTCGACTATGCCACATCTGGTCGCCCGTCGACGCGGTTCTCGGGGAGCCGCGTGGGCTGAGCAGGGGTGTGAACCCTCACCTCTGCGATCGGCACAGATAATGAGGGGGTGGAAGTGTGGGAAATGCACGAGTGGTACGCCGAATACCTCGACGCGTGCAACCGGCACGACCTCGAGGCGATCCGCTCCTTCGTCGATCCGTCTGTTCGGCGGGCGCACCTGCCCGGCGGCGTCGATGCGTGGGTCGCCGACATGGACGAGCTCTCTCGGGCGTTCCCCGACTGGCGGTGGCGGCGCATCCAGATCGTCGTAGAGGGCGAGCGTGTCGCGGTGCACTTACGTGGGAGCGGCACACATCTGGGGCTATTTCTCGGCATCGAGCCGACGCGCAAACACGCCAACGTGGCCGAGTTTGCGATGTACCGGGTGACGAACGGGCGCATCGTCGAGTTCTCTGGCACGGGTGACCATGAGCTGATCGCTCAGCTTGAGGGATGAAGCAGAGCAGAGTCAGTGGTGCCCTTGTCGCGGAGCTCTCGGACGGTGGCAGCCTGCTGATCGGAGCCGTTTGGCGTGAGCGAATGGGGCTGAAAAGTCCTGTAGCATTGACGAGGTCGCCTGTGAGGGTGACTGGTCGCGGGCTGTGGCGCAGCTTGGTAGCGCACTTGACTGGGGGTCAAGGGGTCGCAGGTTCAAATCCTGTCAGCCCGACCGTGTGATGTGTCGGGACATCGTTGACAAATGTGTCGAGACATTCTTGAAAACCCTCTCC
>NZ_JBEPSK010000026.1:0-18728 GCF_040548835.1 Mycetocola sp. 2940 | reverse complement strand
TGCACCATCGTGGCCGTGTCAACGATGTCTCGATACATGCCGCACGTCCTCGATGTCCCGACACATCTGTCAACGATGTCCTGAAACCAGACACCACCGCCACCGCCAGATTGACCAGAATCAGCGCCTCTTTCGAGAGGCGCTGATTCTGTTTTCCCTCTGTTTTCCTGCGGCCGGTCGAGGGCGCACTCAGTGTCGATCCCGCCCGTATGCTCCCAGCACGGCAAGGATGATGAGCCCGTAGATCAGGTTCTGCATCGTCGCGCCGAGGTTGAACACCGCCACGAGGGTCGCCACCTGCCCGAGCACGAGCGCACCGACCAGCGTCCCGATCATCGACCCTCGACCCCCGAACATCGAGGCGCCTCCGACGATCACGGCGGCGACCGAGCCGAGCAGGTAGGAATTGCCCATCGTCACCTCGGCTTGCGAGAAGTAGCCGACGATGACGACGCCAGCGAACGCGGCGAGCAGTCCCGAGAGAGCGTAACCCGCAATTCGGATGCGTGCGACCGGCTGGCCTGCGAGGCGCGCGGCGTTCTCGCGCGAGCCGACCAGGAAGAGTGAGCGACCCCATCCCGTATAACTCAGCAGCGCTTGAAGTACCAGCATGAGGACGAGAGCGGTGGGAAGGACCGCGGCAACCTGGATGCCGAAGACATCGATACGGGCCGACGTGAACGATGTGACGAGGTCGGGCACGACGGTCAGTTCCGAGAGCGGGAAGTTGAGAAGCACGACGCCGAACAGGAGCCCGTTCATCGCGATCGTGGTGACGATCGGCGTGAGCCCGACTTTCGCAACGATCAGCCCGTTCGCCATGCCCACGACGATCCCACCGCCAAGAGCCAGCAGCAATGCGACGACGGGTCCGAAGGATCCTGTCCAGGTGAGGAACCCCAGAGCCGCGAAGGCGATCGTGTTCGGCACGGAAAGATCGATCCCGCCCTGGATGACGGCGATCGTCTGCCCGTAGGAGGCGATCGCGAGGATGGCAGCAAAAGTCGCCGTGCTGAGAAGGCCCGGCAGGGTGAACAGTGAGGGGCGTAACAGCCCGCCAATGATGAACAGGGCCAGGAAGATCGCCAGCCCCCACCCCGCCCGTGGCATCCGCGACGAAAGCCGTGCCACAAGGGATTGTGTGGCGGGGACAGGTGGCTCGCCCTGGGCGACCGGAATTGCTTGCGTGTCAATCATGGGGTCCTCTCCGCAGAGCCGCAGCGCGGATGCTGACCTGGACGATCTTCGGGATGACCACGACGGCCAGGATGATGAGTGCACTGATCACGTACTGCCAGTACGAATTGATGCCGGCGAAGAACAGCAGGTTGCCCACCATGCCGAGGATTGCCGCGGCGAGAACGGTGCCCAGAATGCTGCCCCGACCGCCGACGAAAGCGGCACCCGAGAGCGCCACGACCGCGATCGAGTTGAGGAGGTACGGGTCGCCGCTGCGTGGATCGCCTGTCAGGGTGGAGCCCGCGAGGATCACCGCCCCGAGCGACACGATGCCGCCCGAAACCATGAACGTCACCATGATCGTCAGCCGCGGCTTGAGTCCTGCCGACTGCACGGCTACGCGGCCTGAACCGACGCCATAGATCTGGCGGCCGAGCGCCGTGCGCTGCAGAAAGAACCACAGTCCGACGGCGACGAGAGTGAGCCAGACGAGTGAGACGGGAACGAACGGCACGAGCTCGCCGCCCGTGATCAGGTAGATCGATTTGTTCAGCGCCCCGCCGGGGCGATCCAGGATCTGTCGCGCGAGCGCGGCGTAAATGAAGGCGGTGGCGAGGGTCACGGCAATCGCCGGCAGATTGGCGTACGCGACCAGCGCCCCGTTGATCGCGCCACAGAGCACGCCGACGGCGATGCAGAGGAGCAGCGCCCCTGGTCCGCTCAGTCCCGCAATCTGCGTTGCAAAGACCACGTTGCAGAGGCTCGTGATCGCGCCGATCGAGATGTCGATGCCGCCGATCAACACGATCAGCAACTGGCCGAGCGCGATGAGAGCCAGCGGAACGATGAGGTTGGCGGCCGACTGCAACTGGAAGCGGGTCAGGAGGCCCGGGTTGACGATCAGATAGATCGCGAAGAACGCAACGAACGCGACGACCGGGGCGAAGGCGCCCTGACGTTGCAGGCGGCGGAGGCCCGAGCGCATGCGCACCGGAGTGGGGGCGGAAGCCGTCAGCGCGGTCATGCTGTTCCCACCGCCGCTCCGATGATCGTATCGGGCGTGATCTGGTCGCCCTCCAGAACGCGGGCCACACGGCCCCGGTACAGCACGGCGACTCGATGGCACAGGTGCACGAGTTCCTCCACTTCTGTCGAAAACCAGATGATCGCCACGCCGTTGTCGGCGAGCGAAAGCATGGCCTCGTAGAGCTCCTGCTTCGCGCGAACGTCAATGCCGCGTGTCGGGTCGTGCAGCAGCAGCACCAAACGCTTGCGGTCGATCCAGCGGCCGAAGACGACCTTCTGCTGATTGCCGCCCGAGAGGGCGTCGACCGTTTCGTGAGGGCCGCGAGTGCGGACACTCAGGGCGCCGAGAACTCCGTCGATCCATGGGCGTTCCCGCCGCAACTGCAGCGGCCCTCCGGGGGAGACCGGCCGAAGCCACGGCGCGAGCAGATTCTCGCCCACGCTGAGGCTCAGCGCCAGCCCCTCGGTCTTGCGATCCTCGGGTACAAAGCCGATGCCGCGTTTGACAGCGGAATAGGGCGACAGCCGGCGTACGGGCTTGCCGCCCACCCGCCACACTTCGGCGTGTGCCGGGGCCGCGCCGAACAGGCAGCGCAAGAGCTCGGTCTGGCCCTGCCCCTGCAGGCCGCCGATCCCGACAATCTCACCGGCACGGGCGGTCAGGTCCACGCCCGACACCGACTCGGAGCGGAGGCCCCGCACCTCCAGTGCGACCGGCGCGTCCGCGGCGGGTACAGGCGGCGGATCGGGGAAATGGCGGCGCGCGGTGCGTCCCGCCATGAGGGAGACGAGGTCGTCGTCCGACCACGAGCCCCGCTCGAACGTTCCGACGGATGCCCCGTCGCGCAGCACCGTCCCCCGGTCGGCGATCTCGGCGATCTCGCTGAGGCGGTGCGACACGTAAATGATGCCTACCCCGCGCGCGGTGAGCGCACGGACTTGAGAGAAGAGCCAGTCCACACCAACAGCGCTGAGCGCCGAGGACGCCTCGTCGAGGATCAGCAGGCGTGGCTCGGCCGAGATGGCGCGGACGATCTCGATGACCTGGCGGTCGGCGAGACGGAGGTCGCTGAGCGGCGCCGACGGATCGAGGTGGGTCACGCCGAGTTCGTCCAGCAGCCGGGCGGAGTTCTCCTGGGCTCGCTTCTGCGAGAAGGTGCCGCGCCCGCGTTTGTCGGGAAGCATCAGGTTCTCGGCGACGGTCCAATCGGGCACGAGCGCGAGCTCCTGGAATGCGCATGCCACACCGCGGGTTCGTGCCTCCGCAATCGAGGATGCCTGAAACGGCTTGCCGTCGAAAGTGATTGTGCCGGAAGTCTGTTCAGTTGCCCCGGCGAGGATGCGGGAGACCGTGCTCTTTCCGGCGCCATTCTCGCCGACAAGGGCGAGCACTTCGCCCGGCCAGCAGGTGAAGCTCGCACCGGTTAGCGCCCGCACGGCGCCATAGGTTTTCGTCACATCGGAGGCCACGAGGAGTGGCCCCCGCCCGGGCGCCGCCACTGATGCGGTGCCCAGGCGAGGATCGTTCTGCATTGCGTTCCCTTCAAACTCGTCGCTCGGGCTATTTCTGGTAGAACGCAAGGACCTCGTCCACCGTCAGATCCAGACCGGGGAAGTCATACCCAAGCTGGAAGTTGTCGGCCTGGTCGGGCAGGCAGTACTCAGCGGCGTTCTCATCGGTGATCTCCAGCGGCGGGAAGAACTGCTGCTGCTCGATGCTCTCGCCTTCGAGCAGGAGGACCGCCTGCTCCAGGCCCTTGGCGTAGATCGCGGGCTGGCCGAACACCATGTTCCCCACCAACCCGTCGGGTGCGCTGTCGACGAGCGTGCATGCCTCGCCGTTGTAGCCGGAGCCACCCACCACGGGAACGTACTCGATCCCAGCGTCTGAGAACGCTGCGGGGATGCCCTGGCCGCCCGTCAGAAACGAGTAGACGCCGCCCAGGTCGGGGTTGGACTGCAGAATTTGCGCCATGTTCTTCTGCGCGTCGGCCTCGTTCCACCCGTTCGTGCCCTGGGCCACGATGTTCGCTCCACCCTCGGTCAGGATTTCCTCGACGCCGGGCATCGACCCGTCATTGAGTGGCACTCCGGCGAGGCCCTCGAGTACCGCAACGTCCTTGTTGTCCCCGAGCTGTGAGACGAGCCACTCGGCGCCGACCGTTCCGGCGTTCGCCCAGTCGGTCGAGACCGTGTAGACGTATTCGTTCTCGTACGGGCCACCGTTGGCGACGACCGGGATGCCGGCGGCTTCGGCCTGCGCGATGGCAGCGTCGGCTCCCGTGGCGGATGCTGGGTCGAAGAGAATCGCGTCGACTCCTTCGGCGATGAGGTTCTGAATCGCGGCGTTCTGCTGTGCCGCGTCGTTGTCGTTCGTCCGGACGATTTTGAGCTCGACCTTGTCTTTGTACTCGGGACGGGCCGCGAGCGCCTGCAGCGATGCAAGCCCCATCTCGCGCCATGCCTGGCCGCCGAGCGGCTGCTGGAACCCGATGACGAACTTCTCGCCGTCGCCCGCTGCGCCACCGCCACCGCCGGTCTCCGCGGGGGCTGAGGTGCACCCGCTGACGAGGCTCGCGGTGACCGCGATGGCTGCTATCGATGCTCCGAAGGCAATGCGCTTCCTGATGCGTGCTGACTGCATTTCTTCTCCTTTGAAATATGCGTCAGGTCGAAAATCCGACCTCGCCTCCGTCGACGTTGGCGGGGCTCACAATCGTCAGAGGCTGTCAGTTGACGAATGCTGCTGGGGAGACTACCGTAAGTTTGACAGCGCTGCCAGTAGCGCTGTCACGGATTTTGACCGGCGGTCGAACGTCACCGGATCCGTGCACCGGATATCGCAATGTCGCGACGAAGTGAGGACTGAGATGGATTCAGTGGATGCGCCGGATTTCGCGCCGGACGTCACCGTCCGCGAGCGGGGATACCGGATCGGGGCGATAGGAGCCGGCATGATCATGGCCGATGTGCATCTCGAGGCGTATCGGCTCGCCGGCTTTCACGTCGCGGCCCTCGCCTCGCGGACGGAGGCCAAAGCTCGTGCGCTCGCCGAGCGCTACGGCATCCCGACGGTGCACGCGACTCCGCTCGACCTGATCGCCGATCCTGGGATCGACATCGTCGACATTGCCTTCCCGCCAGATCAACAGCCCGCCCTCATTCGCGCCGCGCTCGCCCAGGGGCATGTGAAGGCCGTGCTCGCGCAGAAGCCGCTAGCCCTGACCCTCGAAGAGGCCGTGGCTCTCCGCGACGAGGCCGCCGCGGCCGGCAAGATCCTCTCGGTCAACCAGAACATGCGTTACGACCAGTCGATCCGCGTACTCAGCCAGATCCTCGAGCGTGGCGACCTGGGCGAGCCCGTCTTCGCGTCGATCACGATGCACGCAATACCGCATTGGCAGTCCTTTCTCGAGGGATACGACCGCCTCACGCTGGCCAACATGAGCGTTCACCACCTCGACGCCCTGCGCTTCCTGTTCGGCGACCCCGACGAAATCAGCACTGTGGCCCGCACCGATCCGCGCACGGCTTTCGCACATGAGGACGGGATCGTTGTCTCGACCCTGCGATTCCCATCGGGTTTACTTGCGCTTTCGCTCGAGGACGTCTGGTCGGGCCCTCGCGAAGAGGGGTACGACTCGGATGCCTCGATCACGTGGCGTGTGGAAGGCACGGCGGGGGTGGCCAAAGGCACGATTGGCTGGCCGACGGGAGACCCCTCGACCCTGACGTACGCCTCGACCACGACCACCGACGGCAGCTGGGTCACTCCCACCTGGGACACCCACTGGTTCCCACACGCTTTCATCGGCGTTATGGAGCAGTTACAGTACGCCCTCGCCTCAGGCACTGAGCCGGAGTTGACCGTGGCCGACAATGTGCGCACGATCGCGCTCATCGAGGCAGGCTACCTCTCCATCCGCGAGAACCGGCCGGTCCGCGTCTCCGAGATTTCCGCCTGAGCCACCATCTGAACTTCCCCTCTCCGCACACCGACCATCCACATGCAAAGGAGCAAGTAACAATGATTCAAGTCGGCATCTTCTCGGGGTACTTCCCGTACGACCTCGAAACCACCGCCACCAAGATTCGCCAGCTCGGGTTCAACACGGTGCAGCTCGACCTGCACTTCACCGACGTCGATCTGTCGGCGGGTCAGATCACCGCAGAGAAAGCAAAACGGGTGCGCGACACGTTCCGCGCGCACGACTTGCCGATCTGCGCGATCTCGGGCTATACGAACATCGTGCACCCCGATCTCGACGAACGCGCGCGCCGCGTCGAGTACCTCAAGGAAATCATCCGCAACGCGCGCGCCTTCGGCACCCCGTACGTCATCTCGGAGTCGGGTACCTTCAACGCAGACAGCGACTGGGTGCACGACGACAAGAACAAAACGGCCGAGGGCTACGACACCGCACTCGCGGTGCTCGCCGACCTCACACAGACCGCCTATGACCATGGCGCGACGTTCCTGCTCGAGACGTATGTGAACAACGTGATCGGCTCTCTCGAAGAGACCGAACGCGTGTTCAACGATATCAAGGGCCCGGGCATCGAGCTTCTCATGGACCCGACCAACTACTTCGAGACCCACAACATCGACAACCAGCAGCAGGTGCTGGGCGACGTGTTCAACAACCTCGGTGACCGCGTGCGGATCGCCCACGCCAAGGACGTCAAGCGCTCAGGCGACGACAAGACCGAGAAGCACGCCGACATCGGCGACGAGAACGCGCTTGAGTCCCACACGTTCCGCGGCGTCGGCGAGATCGAACTTCCCGCGGCGGGGCTCGGTGAACTCGACTACGAGTTCTACGTCAAGTGCCTCTCGGAGAAGAGCCCCAATGTCCCTCTCATCATCGAGCACCTCGATGAGTCGGACGTACCGCGGGCCAAGAAGTTCGTCGACGACGTCCTGACGAAGATCGGGGTCTGAAGCATGACACCTGACCCGTCGGCGCCCAGGGGCTCCGTCGTCGTTACCGGCGCAGGCGGCGCCCTTGGCCGCGCGATCGCCCTGCGACTGGGCGCTGACGGGTTCAAGGTCGGCCTGCTCGGCCGAGAGAGCGACTTGCTGCGCGAGACGGCGAGCCTGCTCGAGGCCGCGGGCGTCGCGCACCGTGTGCTCCCCGCCGACCTGCGCGATCCTGCCGCGATCGAGGCCGCGATCAACGAAACCGAGCGCGAACTCGGCCCGATCAGCGCCCTGATCAACAACGCGGCGATCTACCCTCCCACTCCCTTCCTCGACATTTCCGTCGAGGAGTACGAAGACGTGGTGCGGGTCAACCAGACAGGCTACTTCCTGGCCGCGCAACACGCCGCGCGACTCATGGTCGAGCGGCGAAGCGGCAGCATCGTCAACATTGGCTCGATCACCTTTCATGGCGGTTGGGCCGATCTCGCAAGCTACGTCTCCACGAAGGGCGCATGCGTCGGGTTGACCCGTGCTCTCGCACGCGAACTCGGGCCACGCGGCATTCGCGTCAATTGCGTCTCGCCGGGAGCCTTTCCTACCAAGGCCGAGGAGATCCACGAGAACCCCGCCGAGTACAGCCAGTTCGTCCTCGATCGGCAGTCCCTGAAGCGGCGCGGTACAGATGCGGAACTCGCGGCGGTCGTTTCATTCCTGATCGGACCGGATGCCGCCTTCGTGACCGGGCAGACAATCAATGTCGATGGCGGATGGATTATGGAGTGATGAGATGACGTTTCCCGACAGCAAGCCTTCGACGGTCGACCTGCGCCGCCGCACAGGAGACCTCGCGGCGTTCGCCGGCATCCAGGAGGTCGTCCTCAAAAACGGGCGCGAAGAGGGAGTGCGCGCCCTTCTCATGCGTAACGCGTCAGGCCTCGAGGTGGAGGTGCTCATCGATCGGGCGTTCGACCTCGGATCGGCACGGTTCCAGGGGCGCCCTTTCGGCTGGCGCAGCGGCAACGGTTTCCGCCATCCCGGGCTTCACGAAGCGGATGCGGAGGACGGCCTCTCCTGGCTGCGCGCACTGGACGGCCTGCTCGTCACGGGCGGGTTGGACCACGCGCTCTTCGGAGGCGAATTCGACGCCACACACTATGCGTACCCGCCCAAGCAGACCATACGGCATGGCCTCCACGGCCGGCTGACCGCCATCCCCGCGCGCCTGTTGCGTGTCGAAGAGGCATGGGACGAACACGGCGGAACGCTCCGGGTGGTCGGAGAGATCGTGCAGGCCACGTCGTTCGGTGAGCACCTGCGTCTCACACGCACCATCGAACTCGACGTCTTCGGCAGCGAGGTGCGCATTCATGACGTCGTCGACAACCTGGGGTTCGAGCCCACCCCCCACATGTTCCTGTACCACCTCAACCTTGGTCATCCGATCGTGGACGAGGGTACGCGCTTCGTTGCCTCGATGTCGGGCCACGAGTGGGCGTCGGACTCGACGACCGAGCAGGGTGTCGCCTACGACACGCTCTCGAAGCCAATCGACGGCTTCGTCGAACAGGTCTGGGAGCACACCCTGATCGGCGGCTCCGACGGACGGCACCGCGTCGCACTACACGCCGCAGACGGACGCTCCGGTGTCGAGGTGTCGTGGGACGCCGCCGCCCAGCCCTACTTCTTCGAGTGGCAGAACCTGCGCTCGGGTCAATACGGAGTCGGTCTGGAGCCCTCAAGCCACCACGTCACCGGCGAACAGGCAGCCCGGGACGACGGCAGCATGATCTGGCTCGCGCACGGGGAGTCGCGGGTGTACGACCTCTCTGTTCGCATCCTCGCTGATGCGGATGATGTGCGTACCTCGCTCGAGAGAATCCGGGCGACCGGAGACCAGCCCAACCCAAGAACGGACGTGACGCCATGACCGAATCGACCCCCGCGACGTCGGGCATCCTGGCGGGATACCGCGTGCTCGACTGCTCGATCGCCATGGCCGGGCCTTTTGCCGGACAGCGCCTCGGCGATCTGGGTGCCGACGTCATCAAGATCGAGCCGACGACGGGTGAGTGGCAGCGCCACTCGGCGGCGGGCGGAGCGCGCGGTAACCGCATCAACGTCTCGTTCCTCTCGCTCAACCGCAACAAGCGCTCTGTCGCCGTCGACCTGAAGGCGCCGGAGGGACGAGACCTGCTCTACCGGCTGGTTTCGAAATCCGACGTCTTCCTGCAAAATTATCGACCCGGTGTGGCCGCCCGCCTGGGCGTCGACTACGAGTCGTTGCGCGCCGTCAACCCCGCCATCGTCTACGTGTCGATTTCGGGTTATGGAGAAGACGGCCCGTACCGCGATCGCCCCGGCCAGGATCTTTTGCTGCAGGCACTCAGCGGGGCGATGCTCTCGGCGGGGGCGACTGGCACGCCGCCGCAGGCGGCGGGCCAGTACCTCGTAGACGCGGTCACGGCGTCGACAGCGTTCGAGGCTGTGCTTGCCGCTTTGTTGCACCGTGAGCGCACGGGCGAAGGGCAGCAGGTCACCGTGAACATGCTCGACGTGATCACGACCCTGCAGATGCAGGAGATCTCGGTCTTCACGATGGGCGGCGTGCCGCAGGAGCGCAGCGCTGAGCCACACGCCCACGTTTACATCCGCTCCCCGTACGGAACCTTCGCGACGACGGACGGCTATCTCGCACTCGCGATGCCGCACTTGCCGACGCTGGGGGACCTCATCGACGAGCCGTCCTTCGCGTCGATGGACGGCGAGGCCGACGGCTGGTCGCGCCGCGACGAGATCTACGCGAAGGTGGCTGCACGGCTCGCCACCCGGAGCACGGCGGAGTGGTACGGGGTGCTGAGCGGTGCCGGTATCTGGGTCGCACCTGTGTACTCTTACGCGGATCTCGTCGATGACGAGCAGATCAAACACAACGGGACGTTCGTCGAGTATGAGCACCCGACTGAGGGTCACGTCAAGACGCCGGGCTTCCCTTACCGCTTCTCACGAACTCCCGCGCGTGTCGACCGTGGAGCTCCTCTGGCAGGCGAGCACACTCGCGAGATCCTTGCCGAAGTGGGGATGACGCCGTCGGAGATCGATTTCCTCGCCACGTCGGGCGTCGTGGCCACGGCATCCGTGTCATGACAGAGCCCTTCCTCGGACTCACCTGGGACCACCCCCGTGGACGCCGGGCGCTGGAGGCTGCCTCGGAGCTCTGGCGCGATTCGGGACTCGACCTGACATGGCACGCGCAGTCGCTCGAAGGCTTCGAGTCGGCACCGATAGCCGAGCTCGCGGAGCGCTACGACCTCCTCGTGCTCGATCACCCTCACCTCGGAGACGCCCTGGCGAGCGGGTGCCTCAGGCCCATGGAGGAGGTCGTCGGGGAAGGAGTACTAGCCGCCCTGTCGACGCGGGTGGTCGGGCCCTCGCTGGATTCGTATCGTCTCGGTGGCTTCACGTGGGCACTCCCCTTGGATGCTGCGACCCAGGTGAGCGCCTGCCGTCCCGACCTGCTGACCGACGTGCCGGAGACCTGGGACGATGTGATCCGGGTCTCGCACGAGGTGCCCGTGGCGCTCTCACTCTCGGGACCGCACGCCTACCTGACCTTCGCGTCGCTGTGCCAGAGCCTCGGCGCGCCGCTGGCAACGGGGGCATCCGCCGCTATCGTCGACGAGTCGGTCGGCACCGAAGCCCTCCAGATCCTGTCCGACATCACCACCCGGTCACCACAGGGCGCAGCGTCGCAGAACCCGATCGGGCTGCTCGAGCGCATGACAAGGACAGACGAGGTCGCTTTCATCCCGCTCGTGTATGGCTATGTGGGCTATGCCGACATCAGCCGCGACCGAGCGGTGAGTTTCGGGCCGGCGCCAAGGGGGCCGGAAGGGCACATCGGCTCGACGATCGGCGGGACCGGAATCGCTGTCACCGCCCGGGCGACGGTAACCGACACGCTGCGCAGACACCTGCTCTGGCTGCTTTCTGACGACGTCCAAACGACATTCATCCCCCAGAATGAAGGCCAACCATCCCTGGCGACGGCCTGGGAGAGTGAGCGTGTCAACGCTTCCGTTGGTGATTTCTATCGTCACACCCGGGGGAGCATCGATCGATCCTGGGTTCGGCCGAGATTTGAGGGGTTCCCGGCGACGCAGGCGCGCCTGTCGACCGCCGTTCGTGCGGGAGTGGTCGGGGGCGCGTCGGCCCAGGACACCCTCGAGCAACTGACGAGCATACAGAATTCCGCGGTGAAGGCAGCCATGGGCAGCCGACCCCGTGACAACCAAGGAGTCGGAACATGATCAGCAGCACGATTGACGAGATAGCTGTCAGCACAGACACGCACGTCGTCCTTGTGACACTCAACCGGCCGGCGAAGCTCAACGCTGTCACGCCCGAGATGTCGAAGGAACTCACCCGCATCGCACTCGCCATCAACGATGACCCGGACGTTCGCGTCGTCGTGCTGACCGGGGCGGGTGATCGAGCCTTTTGCGCCGGCTCCGACATCCGCGCCCTGGACGGCTACGACTCGCCATGGGATTTCCGTAACCGCCTCGACTATTGCGACGCCCTGCGCGAGGTGCGCAAGCCCATCATCGCGGCGATCAACGGTTACGCGTTCGGCGGCGGCGTCGAGACGGCGATGATCTGCGACATCCGCCTCGCGGCCGAGAACGCGCAGTTGGCCGCGTCCGAGATCAAGCTCGGCTGGATCGGTGGCGGCGGCATGAGCGCCTTTCTGGCTCATTCCGCCGGCCCGAGCAATGCAGCCATGATGTTGCTCACCGGCGATGCGATCGACGCGGAACGCGCGAAGGAATGGGGGCTCGTGTCGGAGGTACACCCGGCCAGCGCGCTGGT
The DNA here is from genome assembly GCF_040548835.1 of Mycetocola sp. 2940. Lineage (NCBI taxonomy): Bacteria > Bacillati > Actinomycetota > Actinomycetes > Micrococcales > Microbacteriaceae > Mycetocola > Mycetocola sp. 2940. The sequence continues at coordinate 6,730 of NZ_JBEPSK010000026.1, read as the reverse complement.
GCCCCGTGCCCTCGAACTCGCCCGCACGATCGCGTCCCGGCCCCCTATCGCAGCCGAGACAGCGAAGGCCAACCTGCGCGCAGCCTTCACCATGAACTTCGACGACTCCATGCGCTACGAGCGAGACCTGCAGACCATATGCTTCGCCACTGAGGACGCTGCGGAGGGACGCGCCGCGTTCACCGAAAAGCGCGCCGCGGTGTTTCACGGACGTTGAGAGATCGGAATTACTGTGACCATCGCCCCCACCTGGTTCCCACCGATGGCCGACGCCCTCCCCGTGGACGTCACGGAAGCGACGCTGGTCGGCAGAGTGTGGGAGCCAGCGGTACAAGGCCCCACCCCCGTCGTCGTGAAAGAAGGAGAGGTCTTCTCTCTCGCCCCCCGTTTTGCGACCATCAGTGAACTTTCGGATGAGGCCAATCCCGCCGAATCGGCACGCGACACCGGTGGTGCGTTGCTCGGAACATTCGAGGACATCTACAACAACACCGCTTTCGACACGAGAGACGAAGAACGCCCGTGGTTGCTCGCTCCACACGACCTGCAAGCGGTCAAGGCGGCGGGCGTGACCTTTGCGGTGTCGATGATCGAGCGCGTGATCGAAGAGCGCGCGCGCGGCGACCTGGAGGCGGCAGCCGGTCTGCGCACACTGATCGTCGAGCGCATCGGGGGAGACCTGCGGGGCCTGGTGCCCGGGTCTGAGCGGGCATCCGAGCTCAAAGCGTTCCTCATCGCAGAGGGTCTGTGGTCGCAGTACCTGGAGGTGGGTATCGGGCCGGATGCTGAGATCTTCACCAAGGCTGCGCCCCTGTCGTCGCGGGGGACGGGTGAGCAGATCGGCGTCCTCCGATCGTCAAGCTGGAACAACCCTGAGCCTGAGGTCGCTCTCATCGTGGCGTCGTCAGGCAACATCGTCGGGGCGATGCTTGCGAACGACGTCAACCTGCGCGATGTCGAGGGTCGCAGCGCCCTGCTTCTCCCCAAGGCCAAGGACAACAACGCATCATGCGCGACCGGCCCTTTGATTCGGCTCTTCGACGACGGCTTCGGTATCGACGACGTGCGATCGATGTCTGTGTCGGTCACGGTGCAGGGGACCGACGACTTCACGATGGTGGCGAGTTCGGACATGCTCCAGATCAGTCGTGATCCGGTCGACCTCGTTCACCAGCTCATCGGACCCCACCATCAGTACCCGGATGGCGCGATACTCATGCTCGGCACTCTCTTCGCCCCGATCGAAGACCGCGACGCTCCAGGAAAGGGGTTCACCCATAAACTGGACGACGTCGTCACGATCGCCTCTCCCAGCCTCGGTGCGCTGGTGAACGTTGTGAAATATAGCGAGGAGTGCGCTCCGTGGAACTTCGGGGTGTCGGCGCTGATGAGGAACCTGGCGGCAAGAGGAATTCTATGACTCCGGTTGACGACGAGGGGCCATCCCCGATGGCGCGGTTTACGCGACGCAGTACTCATTCCGTGACGCTCGACGAAGTTGCAAAAATCGCCGGCGTCTCGCCGTCGACCGTGTCGCGGGCCGTCCGCAGCCCGGAACTTGTGTCGAAGGCGACATTGACCGCCGTCCTGCAGGCCATCGACGAAACGTCGTACGTCCCGAACCGGGCAGCGAGCAACCTGGCGTCCAATCGCAGTGGCACCGTGGCCGCTGTGATACCCGCCATCTCCTATTCTGTCTTCGCTGATACCGTGCACGGACTCGAGGAAGTGCTTTCCGAGGCGGGAATGCAACTTTTCCTCGGAGCCACGGGCTACGACCTGGACCGCGAGGAGCAGTTGGTGCGCGCGTTCCTTGGTCGGCGCCCCGATGGGATCATCATGGTCGGCTCCCATCACTCTCCTGCCACACGAGAGCTGTTGCGGCGGTCGCGGATCCCCGTGGTGGAGACCTGGGACTGGTCGGATGACCCCATCGGCTCTCTCGTAGGCTTCTCAAACGGTGATGCGTTCGAGCAGATCGTCGACTTTGTGATCAGCAGGGGCTACCGGCATCCCACCTTCGGAGGTTGGCTGGCGGGTGCCGACTCCCGCGCCAGCGCCCGTCGTGACGCATTCCGTGACACAGTCACGCGTCAGCTTCCGGGCGAGCAGATCCGCATCCTCGATACGGGCGGACGCGGCATCAGCGTCGAAGCCGGCAGGTGGCTTCTCGACCGCGCGCTCGCCGACCACCCGGAGACGGACGTGCTCGTGTGCGCGAGCGATATCTTCGCGACCGGCGCGTTGCTCGAGGCCCAGGCCCGAGGGCTCCGCGTGCCAGACGATATCGCCTTAACCGGCTTTGGCGACTTCGAGCTGAGTCAGCACCTGAGCCCTGCCCTCACGACGATCCAAACCCCCGATGATGAGATCGGCCGTCGCGCTGGGCAGCTCATCATTGAGCGCACCGCGGATCTCGATGCCAAGCCCGTGTCGATCGATCTGGGCTTCACCCTGATTGTCCGAGACAGCGCCTGACCACCTCTGCCAGCAAAAGGAGCGAGATGCCATCCACACTGACCACCACCGACCCGCGCACCGGCGAGGATGCGAACACCGGAATCGAGCCGACCACGCCCGAGGGCGTGGACAAGATCGTCGAGCTCGCGGTCGGAGCGGCCACCGAGCTGGCGCGACGAGACCTTGGGTGGCGTGCCGCTCTCCTCGAGTCGCTCGCAGACGCTCTCGAGGAGAAGCGAGCCGAGCTTGTCGCGGTCGCGCAGGGTGAGACTGGCCTCAGCGACGTGCGCCTGGGAGGGGAGCTCACCAGAACGTCGTTCCAGCTGCGGCTGTTCGCCGAGGCCGTGCGCGAGGGCAGTTTCCTTGAGGCAGCGATCGATCACGCAGGCCAGACCCCGATGGGGGTGCAGCCCGACGTGCGACGCATGCTCGTGCCGGTTGGCCCGATCGTCGTCTTCGGTTCAAGCAACTTCCCGTTCGCTTTTTCTGTTCCAGGCGGCGACACTGCCTCGGCTCTCGCTGCGGGCAACCCCGTGATCACGAAGGCCCACAGCGCCCATCCCCTCACCTCACAAGCGAGCTATGAGGCTTTGCGTCTCGGCGCGGCCCGCGCGGGTGCCCCCGCCGGGACCATCGGCATCGTCTACGGCCAGAGTGCAGGCTCCCATCTCGTCGCACACCCCGAGATCGCCGCCGTCGGTTTCACAGGGTCGCTCAGCGCCGCGCGCCATTTGCGAGAGATCATTGAGCAGCGCGACCGGCCGATTCCCTTTTACGGCGAGTTGCAGAGTGTGAACCCGTTCGTCATCACCGAAGCCGCACTCGCGGCACGGACAGATGAGATTGCTTCGGGGCTGGCCAATTCGATCACGGGTTCGGCCGGTCAGCTGTGCACCAAACCGGGAATCGCGTTCATCCCCGCGGGTGCGTCTGGTGACCGGTTTGCGAACGTCGTCGTAGACGCGGTCGCCGCCGCGCCAACCAGTGTGATGCTCAACAAGCGCGTCCTCACCTCCTTCCGCGACGCGGAGCGCTCCCTCGAGCAGGCACCGAAGGTGCAGTCCCTACTCGGTGAGACGGGCGACACGGTCGTGGCTCCGCAGGGCTACAACGTATCCCCGCGGGTGCTCCGAGTGCCGGCGACCGAGTTGACACCTGAGCACACCATCGAGGCTTTCGGGCCCCTGCTGCTGCTCGTCGACTACGACGGTGTCGAGCAGCTGACGGCGGCGCTCGGGCGGGTGCCGGACTCGCTCACGGCGAGTCTGCACCTCGAAGAGGCAGAGGTCGCAGACCTGCACCCGTTGGTGGAGAGCTTGTCGCGCGCCGTGGGCCGCGTCGTCTTCAACGGGTTCCCCACCGGCGTGCGCGTTTCGTGGGCGCAGCATCACGGGGGTCCGTGGCCAGCGACCAACTCGTTTCATACGTCGGTCGGAGTGACAGCGATTCGCCGCTTCCTGAGGCCGCTCGCCTGGCAGAACGCGCCCGAAATGCTTCTTCCGGTCGAGCTGCGCGATGCCACCACTGGGGTGCCACGGCGCATCGATGGGATCATGCATTTGCCCGGGACGCTCAACGACGAGCGGGAGTCATAGGAAGCGGCCCCTGTCGCGGTCAACCCGCCGAGATCGGTGTTGTCACCCGATCCGAGTGATGACTCTGCGGGCCGTCCGGGGTGAACTTCAAGGACCTGGCGCTGGTGTCAGGCGATGAGAAGAGTGGCATGAAAAACGACGCAGTGGGCATGCCGGCGCGCTTGGCGGCGACCGTGCTGGGGGTGGCGATCACGGCGGCCGGGCTTGCCGGCTGCGCGGGGGACAGCAGCAATGTCGACCGGGCTCGGGCACAGGTGACCGCGAAAGAGAAGGCGGTGACCGAGGCAGAGGCGGACCTGGCGGCCGCATCCGGGCAGTTCTGTGGGGCGAGCGAGGACTACATCCTGGCGCTCGACCGGTACGGCGATGTCCTCACCGACAGTGCACCGACCGTCGGCGATGTCCGGGTGGCAGGTGCTGACCTCGCCAAGCCCCGCGAAGCAGCGTTCGAGGATGCCGAAGTAGCTGTGGAAGCCCAGGAGTCGCTCGCGGCAGCCGAGCAGGAGTTGGCCGAAGCCCGCGCGGCTTTGGCGCAGGCCGAGGCCGGCCCGACCGGTACGCCGACCGACACGGGCACCGCGCCCCCGACCCGCGCGCCGCTGGCCCCGGCCGCCACCGTCGACCGGGTCACACAGGCTGAGTCGGAGTTCACTGCCGCGCAGGGGGCGATCACGGACCAGACACCGTTGGCAAGCGCATCCGAGCAGTTCAACAGCGCCGCCGTCGCCCTCGAAATGGCCTGGCTGCGGCTGTTCGTCGACGCCGGATGCATTCCGGACGAGCAACAGCAGAGCGCACAGGCAGCGGTGAGCGCGTACACGGCGGCGCTGCAGCAGGACCTGACCGACGCCGGTTACTACGCCGAGGGCGTGGACGGCGTGTACGGGCCCGCCACGACCGCAGCCGTCGAAGACCTGCAGGAGGCGAACGGGCTGCCGGTCACGGGCACCGTGGACAAGGCGACGTCCGAAGCGCTGCAGGCCGAACTGCTCGCGCTGGGGGGAGCGGCGGCTAAGGAAAGCGTGGCAACCACCGCCGCGGTCCAGCAGACGCTGAAGCTCGCCGGGTTCTGGGACGGACCGGTGGATGGAATCTGGACTCCCGAGTTGACCGAGGCGCTGATGGCCCTCCAGACGGCGTTGGGTGTCGAGCCGACTGGCAACGTGGATGCCATCACGGTCGCGGCTTTCCAGAAGGCGATCGCCGAACTCTCGGAACCGGAAGCGTCACCGACCCCGACCCCCGCGCCGACTCCGTCGCCGGAGCCGTCCGAGGAACCGTAGCGCACCCTCGATCCGTGTGCGACGACATATGGGCGTGATCGGCGCCCGTCGCATTTAGACTGGCGCCGTGAAGAACGCTGCCCCGGTACTTGGTCTCCTGCTCGACGTCGACGGCCCCATCGCCAGTCCGGTGAGCCGGAGTGTCGCCATTCCGAGCATCCCGCGCGACCTCGTCGAGCTCGCCAACGGCGGCATCCCGATCGTGTTCAACACCGGGCGATCGGATGCTTTCATCCGTGAGCAGGTCGTACCCCACCTGATCGCCGCAGGGCTCGCCGCCGATACCCAGGTGTGGGCGATCTGCGAGAAGGGCGCCGTCGTCGCACGGATCACCCCGGACGGACTCGGTGAGATCGAGGTGGATGAGGACCTCGCCGTGCCTGTGGCGTACGGCGACGCGATCCGCGACCTCGTCGCCGGCTCCTACGACGACGTGGTGTTCTTCGACGAGACCAAGCGGGCCATGGTCTCCGTCGAGCAGCGCATCGATGTGTCCGCTGAGCACTTCGCCTCCCGAAGGGACGACTTCGACAACGACGCCGCGCGCGAACTCGAGGCGCGCGGGCTCGGCTTCGAATGGGGGAGCACCGTCGTGACGGATGCCGCCGGCAACGCCCCGTACCGGATCGACCCCACTATCATCTCAACCGACATCGAGTCGGTCCGGCTCGGCAAGGACCTCGGCGCGAGCAAATTCCTCCGCCTGCTCGAGGCTGAGGGCGGCCCCCTTCCCGTCGCCTGGCGCACGCTCGGTGATTCCCGCACCGATTACGCGATGTCCGACTGGCTGCACGAGCACGGATACGACGTCGTGCACGTCGACGTGCGCCCGCTCGACGGCGTGCCCGAGACGCCGTACCCGGTTCTCCACCATCGGGCACTGATCCACGACGACGCGGGTGCCCTGTACCTGGGCGCGTGGGTGCGGATGCTGCGGGGCGAAGCGGGCGACGACAGCGCAGTCGGTTAGTCCCCGGGTCTCGCCACACCCGCGGGATTCCGCGGATGTGCGGCGCGACACGCCCGGGCGGCAGCCACAATTTGCCAGTCCTCCGGATCGAACGTAAAGTTCTTACTTGTCACCCCAAAGGTGCGGCAGAGCGACTAGCTCGCCGGCCTCATGCGGGACCAAATCCAGGTAAAAGAACAGGCACTCTTGAGTGTCGGCGTTCACTGCCTTAGGATATAAAACCTCCACTCGAACAAGCTGAAGCAATTCAGTCGATCGATTTGGTGCGCCGACTCTTTGTCGGGGCCCAAAACGGCCGATTTGACAAAAACTTTTCGAGTGGTAAGTTAGAGAAGTTGCCCTGCGGAGCAGCCCGGAAGGGTGAAAAGCAGGAGCATCCGATCCTTGAGAACTCAACAGCGTGCACAATGTCAAATGCCAAA
>NZ_JBEPSK010000025.1:0-19927 GCF_040548835.1 Mycetocola sp. 2940 | reverse complement strand
ACAGGCTCATCATCCAACCCATCAGAACCCAGCCACAAGAGAGTTTCCGTCACACCACAACGGCGCAAAGCGCCCCCACCGCTCGATACGGCCGCGGGCGGCCTACTCGATCAACGAGGAGGGTGTCGGGGGCGGTGCTACCCGAGCAGGTCGAGCAACCAGCCCGCACCGCGGGTCTGCGCTCCGAGCGCCTCGACGCGCGCCCGCAGTTCCCGATCGCTCGTGACGACGGTGACGGATGCTCCTGGCTCGGCAACGAGACGCGTTACCTCGTCGACGATCCTCGAGTCTCCGTCGGTCTCGGCTCGGATCACCCGAAGCCGGTCGGTCGCGTCCAGGGCGGCGCCGTTCGCCTGCCCTTCGAGCACCGCGACGACCTCGGGCCACCAGTGCGACTGCGGAAGGTCCAGCGCATCGGCAGCGATGCCGAGTGTGGCGAACCGCGACAACTGGGCACCGAGCCGGTCGGCTGCACCCGGGCGATCCTTCCACCAGCCGTCCGGGCGAGACCCTACGACGTTGGCCATGTCGACGAGAAGGACGGGCCGGAAGGCGAGGTCACGCTGAAGCACAGGCCACATCCGCCCGAAACCCGGGTGCAACGGCAGCGCGCCGACATCGTCGATCGGAACCCAGCGGATCTCGAGGCTCTCGGGGTCAGCCACCTGCGGCTCGAACGGTGCGATGACGTCGGCCACGACCGTGACGTACGACCAGACATCGAGGTCGAGTGTGTGACTGAAACGCGACCGGACGGCATCCGGGTCCACAGCCGCCTCTTCGCTGGCCTCGCGGATCGCACCGTCGACAGCGTTCTCGCCTTCGTGCCGGGCTCCGCCGGGGAGTCCCCAGGTTCCGCCGAAGTGGCTCCACAAGGCGCGATGCTGAAGCAGCACGCCGCGGATCGGGTCGACGGCGAGCAGGCCGGCAGCGCCGAAACGGCCCCAGTATTTGGAGCCGTCGTCGGCGAACACCCAGGCATCGCCCGGGTTTCTTGGGTGCGGCGGCACGAACTCGGAGGTCACGTGTTCAGCTTCTCACGAGCCGTGCGCCGGCACACGAGTGGTTACGTGCGCTTACGCTTTTCACGCACACGCATGTTGACGTTGATGGGGCTGCCTTCGAACCCGTAGACCTCACGGAGGCGGCGCTGGATGTACCGGCGGTAGCCCGGGTCGAGGAAGCCCGTGGTGAAGAGCACGAATGTCGGCGGGCGGCTCGAGGCCTGCGTGCCGAACAGGATGCGCGGCTGCTTGCCACCACGCACGGGGTGCGGGTGCTCGGCGGTGAGTTCGGCGAGGAACGCGTTGAACTTGCCGGTGGGGAGGCGGGTGTCCCACGACTCGAGCGCGAGCTCGAGGGCGGGGACGAGCTTCTCCATGTGCCGACCGGTGCGGGCGGAGATGTTGACGCGCGGTGCCCAGGCGACGTGGGCGAGGTCCTGCTCGATCTCACGCTCGAGGTACCGGCGACGTTCGTCGTCGAGGAGGTCCCACTTGTTGAACGCGAGCACGAGCGCGCGGCCCGACTCGAGAACGAGGTCGATGATCCGGACATCCTGCTCGGAGATCGGCTCGGAGACGTCGAGCATGACGACGGCGACTTCGGCCTTCTCGAGAGCGGCGCTGGTGCGGAGGGTCGCGTAGAAGTCGGCTCCCTGCTGCAGGTGAACGCGACGACGGATGCCGGCGGTGTCGACGAAACGCCACACCTTGCCTGCGATCGTGACCTGCTCGTCGACCGGGTCACGGGTGGTTCCGGCGAGTTCGTTGACGACCACGCGTTCTTCACCCGCTGCCTTGTTGAGCAGGCTGGACTTGCCGACGTTCGGGCGGCCGAGGATGGCGACGCGGCGGGGTCCGCCGACTTCGTCCTTTGCGACAGCCGAAACCTTCGGGAGCTTCGTCATGATGAGGTCGAGCAGGTCGGCGACACCGCGGCCATGCAGTGCGGAAACCGGGTACGGCTCGCCGAGTCCGAGCGACCAGAGGGATGCCGCGTTCGGCTCCTGGCGCACATCGTCGACCTTGTTGGCGACGAGGAAGACGGGCTTGTCCATCTTGCGGAGCATCCGGACGACCTGCTCGTCGGTCGCCGTGGCGCCGACGTTGGCGTCGACGACGAACAGAACCGCGTCGGAGAGGTCGATGGCGACTTCGGCCTGCGCGGCGACGGAGGCGTCGATGCCCTTGGCGTCGGGCTCCCAGCCGCCGGTGTCGACGAGGGTGAACTGGCGTTCGTTCCACTCGGCCTTGTACTTGACGCGGTCGCGCGTGACCCCCGGGGTGTCCTCGACGACGGCTTCACGCCGGCCGAGGATCCGGTTCACGAGCGCGGACTTGCCGACGTTCGGGCGGCCGACGATGGCGAGCACCGGCAGCGCGGGAAGGTAGCGGATCGCGTCGGGGTCTTCGGTGATGGACTCGAGGATCTCGAGGTCCTCATCGCCGAGGTCGTAGTCGGCGAGCCCGGCGCGGAGTGCTTCGGCACGGCGGTGGGCGAGGTCCTCGTCGAGGGTCTCCATCCGCTCGACCAGTTGGTCGTCCAGCTCAGCGGTGTCTTCAAAGTCGTCAGCCATAATCGGTCTCTCTCTGCGAACGGCGCCGCTTCGTGTGCGGGTCGCTCTAGGTTTTCTGCGAAGTACGGATCACATCGAGCACGGCGTCGACGGTCTCGTCAAAATTCAAAGTGGTGGAATCGACGGTGGTGACGCCAGGTGCGGCAGTCATGAAGTCGACGACGCGCGAATCTGCGCGATCACGCTTTTGCAACGCACTCGCAACCTCCGAAGCCGATTCGGATGCAAGTTCTGCAGAGCGTCTAGACATTCTAGCCTCTTCGGATGCCGTAAGAAGAATGCGCGTCGTGGCATCCGGTGCGACGACCGTGGTGATGTCGCGGCCCTCGACCACGATCCCCGGCGCGGCAGACTCCCGAATGATGTCGCGGAAGATCCCGGTGACGTGGGATCGCACCTCCGGAACGCGGGCGATATTGCTGACCACGGCGGTGACGCGGGGCTCGCGGATGCTGTCGGTCACGTCCGTCTCCCCCACCAGCACGTGGTACCCGTGGGGGTCGGTTCCGATCGTGTAGTCGAAGCCGGGGAGCGATGCGACGACCGCCGCGGCATCCGCTGAATCGATGTTGCGATCGAGGACATACCAGGACAGCGCCCGGTAGGCGGCGCCGGTGTCGAGGTAGTCGAAACCGAGCCGTTTGGCCGCTGCCTTCGACACGCTGGATTTTCCGCTGCCGGCGGGGCCGTCGACGGCCACCACTGTTTCTGTCATCGTTCAGACGCTCGCAATCCGCCAGCCGCGTGCCTCGAGGTCTTCGATGGCGCGCTGCTGGACTTCGGGAAGAACGGCGATCTCGGCGAGACCGATCTGGGCACCCGGGGAGTGCTCGAGCCGCAGGTCTTCGATGTTGACCCCGATGTCCCCGAGCTCGGAGAAGAGGAGACCGAGCTGGCCCGGCCGGTCGTCGATCATGACGACGACGGAGGCGTACCGACGGTCCTGACCGTGTTTGCCCGGCAGCCGGGCGACGCCGATGTTGCCGGCGGCGATGGTGTCGGCGATCGCGCGACGGGCGCCAGGAGCGTTCGGGTCGCGGAGCGCGTCGGTGACGGTCGCCAGGTCGGCAGCGATCGCGTCGAGCACCTCGACGACGGGCCCGGCGTTGGCGCCGAGGATCTGCACCCACAGTTCGGGCGCACTCGCGGCGATGCGGGTGGTGTCGCGGAGCCCCTGGCCGGTGAGACGCACGGCAGAGTCCGGCGCGCTGACGAGCTGTTTGGCGAGCAGGCTCGCGACGAGCTGTGGCACATGCGAGACGATGCCGACGGAGCGGTCGTGCTCCTCGGGAGTCATCTCGATCGGTGATGCGCCGAGGTCGAGCGCGAGGTCTTCGATCAGCGCGAGGGCGTCGGGCGGTGTCTCCTCGTCACGGCAGATCACCCAGGGGCGGCCGAGGAAGAGGTCGGCGCGCGCCGAGATCGCTCCCCCGCGTTCGCGGCCGGCGAGCGGGTGCGAGCCGATGTACCGGGTCAGGTCGACGCCGCGCTCGGTGAGCGTGCGGAACGGTTCGAGTTTCACACTGGCCACGTCGGTGACGACCGCGTCGGGAAAACGGGCCAGCTCGGCCTCGAGAACGGATGCCGTGACATCCGGCGGCACGCTGACGACCACGATGCGTGGTGCGTCGTCCGCGCGCTCGGGCCGACCGGCGCCGTAGTCGATGGCGAGGCGCAGTTGGGCGGGCGACGCGTCGGCGAGGATCACATCGACGCCCTGCGCTTTGAGGGCGAGGCCGATGCTCGCGCCGAGCAGTCCGGCGCCGACGATGCGGACCTGACCCGAGAGCCGGGCGGCGTTCGGGCGGCGCTCGACGGCGCCGTTCACAGTGGTGTCGTTCACGGTTCTCTTCTACTCGACGGAGTCGTCGTCGGCATCCTGGATGTCGTTCAACTGCGTTTGCCGCGAAATGGTCAGCAGCTCGCCGAGTTCCACCTTAGTGAGGTCGCGGGTGTGGCCGGCGCGGAGCGTGCCGAGGTTCACGGGGCCGAACTGGCGCCGCACGAGCTCCTGAACCGGGTGGCCGACAGCTGCGAGCATCCGCCGCACGACGCGGTTCTTGCCCGAGTGCAGCGTGATCTCGACGATGCTCGTGTCTTCCCCGTTGGCGGTGCTGCGAGTGTCGAGCAGCCGCGCCTTGTCTGCGGCGATGACGCCGTCGTCGAGCTCGACGCCGTGGATCAGCTTCTGGATTCCCTGCGCCGTCACCTTGCCGCGCACCTTGGCGATGTACGTCTTCGTCACGCCGAACGACGGGTGCGCGAGCACATGGGCGAGGTCGCCATCGTTGGTGAGAATGAGCAGACCACTCGTCTCAGCGTCGAGGCGGCCGACGTTGAACAGGCGCTCCTCGTAGTCCTTGGTGTACTGGGTGAGGTCGGGGCGGCCGCGTTCGTCGCTCATGGTGCTGACCACGCCGACCGGCTTGTTGAGCACGACGTAGCGCTTCGTCGTGTCGAGCTGCACGGCCGTGCCGTTGACCTCGACGTGGTCGGTCTCGGGGTCGATCCGTCGACCGAGCTCCCTCACGACTTCTCCGTTGACGCGCACGCGGCCTTCGGTGATGTACTGCTCGGAGACCCGGCGGGAGGCGACACCGGCGGCGGCGAGCACCTTCTGCAGGCGCACGCCCTCGGGGGCGAATGGGTCGTGGGCGGGTGTTTCGGAGATCCCGTTATCGGAAGTCGCGGGTTTATCGGAAGTCACTGTCAAATCCTTCGGAGCCGTCGGCGAGCAGGGGTGAAATGGGTGGGAGCTCGTCGAGCGAGTTGATGCCGAGCTGCTGCAACATCAGCGGAGTGGTGCCGTAATTGATGGCGCCGGTCTCGCTGTCGGTGAACAGTTCGGTGATGAGGCCGCGTCCGGCGAGCGTGCGCACGACGGAGTCGACGTTCACGGCGCGGATGGAGGCGACGGAGCTGCGGGTGATCGGCTGCTTGTAGGCGATCACAGCGAGCGTTTCGAGTGCTGCTTGCGAGAGACGGCTGGGGTTCTCGGCGGTGACGAAGTCGGCCACGACCTCGTCGTACGCGGCCCGGACGAAGATGCGCCAGCCGCCGCCGACCTCACGCAGTTCGAAGCCACGCTGGATGGACCCGTCGACGCCGTCATAGTCGGCGACGAGGCGGTTGATCGCTTCGTGCACAGCCTTGACCGGGCGGCGAACAGCGGTGGCGAGGCCGACGAGGCTCTGCGGCTCGTCGGCGATCATCAGGATCGCTTCGAGCGCGCGTTCGAGGTCGACCGGTGGCGACGGGGTCTCGTCCCTCGTCTCGCGCGGCGCGGCATCCGTTTCGGGGAGGGCGTTGATGTCAATTGTCATAGTCTGCTCCCAGATTGGCGAGGTTGTCCTCTGACCAGTTCTCGGCGCTCCAGCGTAACGTGAGCTCGCCCAGGGGTTCGAGTTGTTCGAAGCTGAGAGCCGCGTGCCGGTACAGTTCGAGCACCGCGAGGAACCGGGCCACGATGACGCCCTTCTGGTCGGCGCCGGCGATGAGCTGCCGGAACGTCAGGGATTCGCCCGAGCGGAGCATCGCGACGACGTGCGCGGCCTGCTCGCGGATGCTGACCAGCGGCGCGTGCAGGTGGTCGAGGCCGACCATCGGGATCTCACGCGGGGTGAGCGCCATGGTCGCGAGGGCGGCGAAGTCGTCGAGGGTGAGCGTCCAGACCAGTTCGGGCGTTCGGGCGCGGAACTTCTCCTCGAGCCGCACCGACCGGGGATGCCTGCTCGCCTCGGCGTCGAGGTGGGCGGCGAACCAGCCGGATGCCTCCTTGAACGCGCGGTACTGCAGAAGCCGGGCGAAGAGCAGGTCACGCGCCTCGAGCAGCGCGACGTCCTCGGCGTCGACGAGCTCACCCTGGGGCAGCAGGCCGGCAACCTTGAGGTCGAGCAGGGTCGCGGCAACGACGAGGAACTCGCTGGCCTGGTCGAGTTCGAGGGCGGAGTCCACGCCGGAGAGGTAGGCGATGAACTCGTTCGTCACCTTCGAGAGTGAGATCTCGGTGATGTCGAGTTCGTGTTTGCCGATCAGAGAGAGCAGCAGGTCGAACGGGCCCTCGAAGTTCGAGAGAGCGACCTGGAATCCGGCCGGCTGGGCGCCGGGCGCCGAGCCTGCCGGCGGTGTGATCGAGCCGTTTACGGCGTGCGCATCAGGCGACAGCGCCACGGGCTACCAGCTCCCGTGCGAGCTGGCGGTAGGCCTTGGCCGACGCATGCTCGGGAGCGAACTCGGTGATCGGGCTGCCGGCGACGCTGGCATCCGGGAACTTCACTGTACGACCGATGACGGTTTGGAGCACGTCATCGCCGAACGCGTCGACGACCCGTTCCAGCACCTCACGGGAGTGCAGGGTGCGCGAGTCGAACATTGTGGCGAGGATGCCGTCGAGCTCGATCGCCGGGTTCAGCCGGTCCTTGACCTTCTCGATCGTTTCGATCAGCAGGGCGACACCGCGGAGGGCGAAGAATTCGCACTCGAGCGGGATGAGCACGCCGTGGCTGGCGGTGAGGGCGTTGACGGTGAGGAGGCCGAGCGACGGCTGGCAGTCGATGAGGATGACATCGTAATCGCCTCCGACCTTGCGCAGCACGCGCGCGAGAATCTGCTCACGGGCGACCTCGTTGACGAGGTGCACCTCGGCTGCAGAGAGGTCGATGTTGGCGGGGATGATGTCGAGACCCTCGACGGACGTGTGCTGGATGGCATCCGTCGGCTGGTGCTTGTTCGACAGCAGCAGGTCGTAGATCGTCAGCGCGTCGTGCGTGTTGACGCCGAGGCCGGCCGAGAGGGCGCCCTGCGGGTCGAAGTCGATGCAGAGCACGCGACGGCCGTAGTCGGCGAGAGCCGCACCGAGGCTGATCGTGGTCGTCGTCTTGCCGACGCCGCCCTTCTGGTTGCAGAGGGAGATGATGCGTGCGGGGCCGTGACTCTTCAGGGGAGCGGGTTCGGCGAACTCACTGAGGGTTCGACCTGTCGGCCCCTTCTTTACGAGGGGTGCCTCTACCGAGAAGAGTTCTTCATTTTTTGTGGCCACCAGTTTCGTCCTCACTCCCGTCGCGTCCCTCGCCGTGCTTAGCTCTTGATTCTACTGGGGCGCATCCCGGATGCTGTGCGCCCACGCTGAGCAGACGAATCCGCGCTAGCAACCCGGGCCGTGCGGGTCTTCGGTGCACGCGCGTTCGACCAGCACTGTTTTCGCGTCTCCGGCCACCGCTCCGAGTATCGTCGCGGGGCCGGGCAGGGTGCCGCTGATGCTCCGCCACGGCAGGGAGTCGATGCTGAACGCGACCGCGTACGAGACGGTCACCGAGATTTGGTAGACGCCTCGCGTTTCGAAGATGTGGCTGGTGGGCGTAGGTGAGAATTCGGGTAGGCCGAGCGCCGCCCAGGATGCTCCGGGCACGGTCGAGAGGGATGTCGACCCGTCACCCCACGACCATGAGTAACTGGACGGGGTGAATCGCACATCGAGCGGGTAGTCGAGGAGGGTGCCGGAGACGACGTGCGTTTCGGTCTGGACCATGAAGTTCGCCGGCAAGCCGATGAGCATCCACCCATCAGGTTCCATGGCGAGTGTCGGTGCAAGCGGCCGGAAGCTGGCCAGGTCACTCACGGTGATGTCGTCGACAAGGCAGGCGGCGCCGACGTTGCACACATCGACGTCCACGGGCGGCGGCACAGCCCCTCCGGGCGAACCGGGCCCGTCGACCCCTCCCCTGTTCTCGGCGTCGATCCTGTCCTGTTCGTAGGGGTTCGGAGGGCGGTTGCCGCCGTCGTTGTTGCCGCCACCGCCGTTATTGCCGCCGTTCCCACCGTTGCCGCCGTTCCCGCCGTTGCCGCCGTTGTTGCCGCCGTCGATTCGCCCGTCGCCGCGGATCACAGCTTCGCCGCCGTCGAGGCCACCCGCTACGCATAGTCCGCGTGCTGCGTCCGCAGTAGAACAAACGGCTGCATGTGCTGTTCCCGGGACCCCAGCGACAGCCAGCACCACCACAGCAACTGCCGTCAACAGAAGTCTTCGCCAGTCCATGATCCGCTATCCGATATCACCAGTGTTCCTGCGCGGGGAGCCGATGACACTAGTTCCACTTCCACAGGGAACCGCTCCAGCCGTGTTGAGGGCGTTACATCTGCTCCTTGTGAGTCCAAAATCTTGACCCCTGAGACGTCGCGACAGAGTCGAACGCGAACGAGCGCCGATTGGTCGGCCTCCGATTGTTTGACCACGGAGACTGTGTCAAAAGTGGTTGAACCGTCCGTGTGCCATTGGTTGGTCTCGAGCAACCCGGGTTCTCTCAGTTTCTGGAGGTACTCAGGCGTCACTAGGGAGGCCAAAACATCGTACGAACCACCGCCTTTGGCTGATTCGAGATCGAAGGCGGCAGTGTACTGCTGATACGCATCCGTCGCTGCGGCAAGCGCTTCATCCTCCGACGCGAAGATCGCTGTCGAAGTGGGACTCGGTGTCGGTGCAGTGGTCGGAGTGCAGCCGGTGAGTGCCGCAGTACCGAGCAGGCAAGCAAGGATTCCGGTGGTGCTGCCGCGCAGCATCCGTGAGAACGTCCTCGACCGGTTCCTGACCATGCCGACAGGCTAGAACAGTCCTCGGCTGGGCGGGAGGGTTATCCACAGGTGGGCTCGGTGTGCTTTCACGACTCTGTAGTGGCACTCGGGACGGCCAGAATCCCCCATGCTCCCCCGGCGCCGATTTGCGTTACACCCACCGGCCCCGTCACCAACCGTGCTCGCGCATAACTCCGCCAATCTGCGGTTGACGGTCCAAGTGCACACCGAGCTTGCTGTCCCAGCGGTCGGGGACCTTGGTGTGCCCCACCGGTTCGGCGGAATTATGCGCAGCTGCGGGGGCACGCGCCCGTGCTGTGTCGCTGAGCGGCCACTCGCCGCCGACACGGATGGCTGCTCGGACGGCTGCTCGGACGGCTGCTCCGACGGCTGCTCGGACGGCTGCACGGACGGCTGCTCAGATGGGTACTCAGATGGGTGCTCGGATGGGTGCTCGGCCGGGTCCGCCGACCGAGTAACATCCGCGCGCGACTTGCCGCCGGCCGACCGCGCACAACTCCGCCAATCTGCGGTCGGGTCCACCGAGTCCCGTCCTCATGCACGGTCGTTTGGCCGAACTCCGCGGTGGCACCCACCGGATTGGTGGAGTTATGCGCAGGGGAACGCGCCATCTCTCCCTGGCAGCGCGCGTAATCCACCGCTTGCAGGGCCGCCAATCCACCGTTTGCAGGGCCGCGCGCAACTCCGCCGATCCGCGGCCCATCCCGTCGTCCCCGCACCCGCCCCGCCGCCATCCCGGCCGGGCTGAGCGGGCTGCCGCCGGGCTGGCGGAGTTGTGCGTAGCAGGGGCGCGAGAGGAGCTACCGGGCCCGCGGGTGCGCCGTCGTGTACATATCGCGGAGAGTGTCTGCGGTCACCATCGTGTAAATCTGGGTCGTCGCGACCGAGGAGTGGCCCAGCAGTTCCTGAACCACACGCACGTCGGCGCCACCCTGCAGCAGGTGGGTGGCGAACGAGTGCCGCAGCGTATGCGGCGACACATGCGAGACGAGGTCTGCTTTCTCAGCCGCAGCACGGATGATCAGCCATGCGTTCTGCCGAGACACCCGCTGGCCACGGATGCCGACGAACAGCGCAGGCGTCGCGACTCCCCGTACCGAGAACACCGGGCGGGCACGCACGAGATACGCGTCAAGGGCATCGCGGGCGAACCTGCCGAGTGGCACGATCCGTTCCTTGTTGCCTTTGCCGCGGAGGCGAACGATGTCCTCGTCGAAGACGTCGTCGACATTGAGCGACACCGCCTCGCTTACCCGGGCCCCGGTCGCATACAGAAGCTCGAGCAGCGCCCGGTCGCGCAGCGCCTGCACGTCGTCACCGGAGACGGCATCCAGCAGCGCCGTCACCTGGTCGACGCTCAACGCCTTGGGCAAGCGGCTCGGCAGTTTCGGCGGCTTCACTTCGCGGGCCACGTCGGTCTCGAGCCGACCCTCCTCCAGCAGAAAACGATGCCAGCCGCGCACCGACGACAGCACCCGGGCGAGCGACGACGCGGTCAGCGGCGTTTCGCGGGTCCCGAGTTCGCGCACATACTCGGACACCTGCTGCTGCGAGACGTCGGCGACCTCGGCGACGTCTCGCGCGCCGAGCCATTCGACATATCCGCTGAGATCGCGCCGGTACGCCGCCACCGTGTTCGCGGCAAGGCCGCGCTCGATCGACACATGCCGCAGGTACAGATCAAGGTCGCGCGCGAGCGGCATGTCGCCTACGAAGACCTGAGCTTCGGATGCCGCGGCCACGGAATGTCCGCCGGCGCAAGCGTCCGCCAATCGCGCTGGCGGCCGACCGATGCGGCGAGGGTGGCGATGACGAGACTGGGGTTCTGCAGCTTGCGGGCAAGCACGGCGTCGACGAGATCGTCGAGCGGCACCCAGCGAAGCTCCATGTCGGCCTCTTCGTGGGTGCGATCGAACACCTCATGTGCAGAAGAGATCCCGCGAGCCAGGTAGATCCGGATCGCCTCGTCGCTGCCGCCGGGGCTCGTGTAGAACTCCGAGAGCACGGCCCAGTCGGTGGCCTGGATGTCGGCCTCCTCGGCGAGTTCGCGCTTCGCCGCGACGAGGGGGTCTTCGTCGACGACGTCGAGGAGCCCGGCGGGGATCTCCCATTCGCGCATCCCCACCGGATGCCGGTACTGCTTGATCAGCAGCACCCGGTCATCGTCGTCGATCGCGAATACGGCGACCGCCCCGGTGTGGTCGAGATATTCACGCGTGATGTCTTCGCCGTTGTAGGCGAAGACATCACGGCGCACGCCCCACACCATGCCGTCGAAAGCCAGCTCGCTGGAGCGGATCTCGACGTCGGCGAAGGTGTCTTCGAGGGCAGCCTCAGTCATTGTGGCGTCAGTCATTGTTCACGTCGAACAGCAGGCTCGCCTGCTTGCGCTCCAGCGCCGCGCCGATGAGGCCGCGGAACAGGGGGTGCGCATTGTTCGGCCGCGACCGCAGTTCGGGGTGAGCCTGGGTTCCGACGTAGAAGGGGTGCTCGGCCCGGTCGAGTTCGACGAATTCGACGAGCTGTCCGTCCGGGCTGGTGCCCGAGAAGACGAGGCCCGCTTCAGCGATCTGGTCGCGGTACCGGTTGTTCACCTCGTAGCGGTGGCGGTGGCGTTCTGAGATCTCGGTCGAACCATACAGTTCAGCGGTGATCGATCCCTCGGCCAGTTTCGCCGGGTACAGGCCCAGGCGCATCGTTCCGCCCAGGTCTCCTCCGGCGATGATCTCGACCTGCTCGGCCATTGTGGCGATCACCGGAAACTCGGTGTCGGGGTCGAACTCGCTCGAGCTCGCGCCGTCGAGTCCGGCTTCGTTTCGTGCGTACTCGATCACCATGCACTGCAAGCCGAGGCACAGACCGAGCGTGGGAATCTTGTTGTCACGCGCAAACGTGAGCGCACCGAGCTTGCCTTCGATCCCCCGGATGCCGAAACCACCGGGAACGCAGATTCCGTCCAGTTCGCCGAGCGCGCGGGCGGCGCCCTCAGGCGTCTCGCATGCGTCCGACGGGATCCACTGCAGCTTGACCTTCGACTCGTGAGCGAATCCGCCGGCACGCAGCGCCTCAGTGACGGAGAGGTAAGCATCCGGCAGGTCGATGTACTTGCCGACGAGCCCGATGGTGAGTTCGTGCTTGGGTTCGTGAACGGCTTTGAGCACCGGTGACCAGGCAGCCCAGTCGACGTCGTCAGCTTCGAGGCCGAGCAGGTCGATGATGTAGGCGTCGAGACCCTGGTCGTGGAGGACCGTCGGGATGTCGTAGATGCTGGGCACGTCGACACAGTTCACAACCGCCGCCTCGTCGACGTCACACATGAGCGCGATCTTGCGCTTGTTCGAGTCGGAGACGGGCCGGTCGCTGCGCAGCACGAGGGCATCCGGCTGGATACCGATCGCGCGGAGGGCGGCAACGGAGTGCTGCGTCGGCTTGGTCTTCTGCTCTCCGGAGGCGCCCATGTACGGCACGAGTGAGACGTGCACGAAGAAGACGTTCTTGCGGCCGAGTTCGTGACGCACCTGACGGGCTGCCTCGAGGAACGGCTGCGACTCGATGTCACCGACCGTTCCTCCGACCTCGGTGATGATCACGTCGGGTTTCGGGTCGTTCGTAGCCTGCAGCCGCATGCGGCGCTTGATCTCGTCAGTGATGTGCGGGATGACCTGCACGGTGTCGCCGAGGTACTCGCCGCGACGTTCCTTCGCGATGACCGTCGAGTAGATCTGGCCGGTGGTGACGTTCGCCGCCTGGCTCAGGTTGATGTCGAGGAACCGCTCGTAGTGACCGATGTCGAGGTCGGTCTCGGTGCCGTCGTCGGTGACGAAGACTTCGCCGTGCTGGAACGGGTTCATCGTCCCAGGATCGACGTTGAGGTAGGGGTCCAGTTTCTGCATAACAACACGCAGTCCCCGGGCCGTGAGGAGGTTACCCAGGCTGGCCGCCGTGAGTCCCTTGCCCAAAGAAGAAACGACACCACCGGTCACAAAAATGTGTTTGGTCGTGCCGTTCGAAATGTCCGCGTCTGTAATGTTCACCACGGGCTTTTATCCTATCACCTGAGAAGAGCGGTCTGACCGTGCGAGCGAAAGCAGCTCCTCGGCGTGGGCAAGCCCGGAGTCGCTGTCAGCGAGACCGGAGAGAAGTCGGGCCATCTCGGCGACACGGTCGGCGCCGGTCAATTGGCGCACGCTGGATGCCGTGACGGTGCCGTCACTGGACTTCACGACCGCGAGATGGTTGGTGGCGAATGCGGCTACCTGGGCGAGGTGGGTGACGACGATGACCTGCGCGGTCTCGGCCAGCCGGGCCAGTCGGCGGCCGATCTCGATCGCCGCGGAACCGCCGACGCCGGCGTCGACCTCGTCGAAGACGAAGGTGGGTACCGGGTCGCGCCCGGCGATGACGACCTCGATGGCGAGCATGACACGCGACAGCTCTCCACCCGATGCCCCCTTGGAGATCGGCCGCGGTTCGGCGCCGGCGTGTGGCTGCAACAGGAACACCACTGCGTCGCGGCCGTGCTGGCCGAGTTCGGCCAGGTCGGTGACGTCGATGATCACGGTGGCGTCGGCCATGGCGAGGGCGGTGAGCTCACCGGAGACGGCCTCGCCGAGCCGGTCAGCGGCTGCCCGGCGGGTTTCGGAGATGCGCGTGGCGAGATCGTCGACGAGGGCGGCATCCGTTTCGACGATGCTGGTGAGCTCGTCGATCCGGTCCGAGTCGCCGTCGAGTTCGAGAAGGCGCGCGTTTCCGGTTTCGTGGGCGGCGAGTACCTCGTTAATGCCGGGGCCGTACTTGCGCATGAGAATGCCGAGCTCCGCGCGGCGGTCCTGCAGCACCTCGAGTTCGCGGGCGCCGTCGGTGTCGAGTCCGGCGAGGTAGCGAGAGAGTTCGAGCGCGATTTCTGAGACGGCGTAGCTGGTGCTGGTGAGCTGCTCCCCCAGCGTGCCGAGTTCGGCGTCGTGGGAGGCGACGCGTTCGAGCTGCCGGCGGGCGGCATCCAGCAGGGTGACGACATCCGGGCCGTCCGATTCCTCGGCCGAGAGCGCTTCGCGGGAGAAGCTCGCCGCGATGCGGAGGTCTTCGAGGTTGGTCAGCCGCTCAGCGCGTGCGGCGAGATCGTCGTCTTCGCCGGGCTGGGGGGCGACGGCGTCGATCTCGGCGATGCTCAGGCGGAGCTCGTCCGCCTCGGCGGCGCGCCGGTCTCGTTCAGCGATGAGGGTGTCGCGCTCTTCGGCGTTCGCGAGGTAGCGGGCGAACGCGGTGCGGTAGTCGGCGAGCAGGGCAGCGAGCTCATCGCCCGCGAACCGGTCGAGGGCATCACGCTGAGCTGTCTGCGACCGGAGACGGACCTGTTCAGACTGGCCGTGAACGACGACGAGTCGTTCACCGAGTTCGGCCAGCACGCCGACGGGGGCGCTGCGCCCGCCGACCTGGGCGCGGCTCCGCCCGGAGGCGAGGACCGAACGGCCGAGGGTCAGTTCGGCGTCGTCGCCGAACGGGTCGACGTCTCCCCCGGCCTCACGGACCCGCTCGGCGACGTCACCGTCGGCAGGCACGATCCAGCGCCCGTCGACACTGGTCGAGTCGTTGCCCTGGCGGATGACGCCCGAGTCGGCGCGGCCGCCGAGCAGCAACCCGAGCGCGGTGACGACCATGGTCTTGCCTGCGCCGGTCTCACCGGTGATGGCGGTGAACCCCGCGCCGAGCGGAAGGGTGGCTTCGGCGATGACCCCGAGGTCACGGATGCCGATCTCCTCAATCACGGGCAGTGGGCCCCCTCCACCCGGTGACGGGCAGGTGGAACTTCTTCACCAGCCGGTCAGTGAACGGGCTGTCGTGCAGGCGCGCGAGCCTCACCGGCAACGAGGATCGCCGGACGACGACGCGAGCACCCGGCTCCAGGTCGTGGGTACGGCGGCCGTCGCACCAAAGCACGCCGAGGGCATCGGTGCGCTTGAGCACCTCGACGGCCAGTGACGAGTCAGGCCCGACGACGATCGGGCGAGCGAACAGAGCGTGTGCGCTGAGCGGCACCAGGGTGATCGCTTCGACGCTCGGCCAGATCACCGGGCCGCCGGCTGAGAAGGAGTACGCGGTGGATCCTGTGGGCGTCGACACCACTACCCCGTCGCAACCGAAGCTCGACAGGGGTCGGCCGTCGACCTCGATGACCACTTCGAGCATCCGTTCGCGACTTGCTTTTTCGACGGTGGCTTCGTTGAGCGCCCAGGTCTGATAAACCACTTCAGTGCCGCGCTTGACCCGCACCGAAAGCGTCATGCGTTCTTCGACCAGGTAGTCCCGTGCGATGACACGGTGGACCGCCTCGGCAAGGTCGTCGCGTTCACTCTCGGCGAGGAACCCGACGTGGCCGAGGTTCACGCCGAGGATCGGCGCGGAGAAACCGCGCACGATCTCGGCGGCGCGAAGGATGGTCCCGTCGCCGCCGAGGACGATGACCAGCTCGAGGTCAGCCGGGCTCACGTCTTCGTGGAGGATGGCGAGGTGCTCGGGAGCATGACCGGCCGCGCAGATCTCCTCGCGTTCGTCGCGCTGGAGCACCGGCACGGCGCCGGCCTCGAGGAGTTGCGCGACAACCTGCACGGCGGCTTCGAGCGAATCGGAACGGCCGGTATGCGACACCACGAGAATGTGGCGAGCGTCTGAACTCATCGCGGTCACGCTCCAGCCATCTCGGTGATTCGATCCAGCCATTCTGTCGGATTGGCGGCGACACTGCCGGGCGCGTCGCCCGCGTCGCGCAACCACACAACGTATTCATGGTTTCCATGGGCGCCGACGATCGGCGAGGGGATCAGCCCGGCCGTACCGAGCCCCAGATCCCAGGCATGCCAGAGCACTGTAGCGATGGCGTCGGCGCGCAGGGCGGCATTGCGCACGATCCCCTCGCGAATCCCGGCACGACCCACTTCGAACTGCGGTTTGATGAGCAGAACGAAATCGCTGCCGGGCTGCACGGAGCGGCGAAGCGGCTCGAGCACATGGGTGAGCGAGATGAAGGAGAGATCGCCGACGACGAGGTCTGGCGAATCGGGAACACCGGATGCCCCGGCGAGGCTCTCTGGGGTGAGGTCGCGAACGTTGAATCCTTCGACGACCGCGACGCGGGCATCCCCTGAGATCTCGGGAGACATCTGGCCATGCCCGACATCGAGCGCAATCACCGTGCGCGCGCCGCGCTCAAGGAGGACCTGGGTGAATCCCCCGGTCGATGCACCGGCGTCGAGGGCCACTCGCCCGGACGGATCGATCAGAAACGAGTCCAGGGCGGCGATCAGCTTGTGGGCGCCCCGGCTGACGTAATGGTCGGCGCCGGCGACGACGATGTCCTGCCCGTCGCGCACCTTCGTTGCGGGCTTGACGACCGCGCGCCCGTCGACGGTCACGAGACCGTCGGCGATCACGCGTGCGGCAAGCGTGCGCGAACGCGCCAGCCCACGCGAAACGAGGGCGGCGTCGAGGCGCTGATCAGCGCCCGGCACGGGCTCCACGCTCACGACCGCGACGATGCCGCGTCGCCACCTTCGAGTCTCGCGCGAAGTTCTTCATGCAGCTGAACGTAGGCCCGGGCGCGTTCGTCGAGCGGCTGGTCTTCGACCAGACGCAGTTGCGACACAAGCGCATCACCCGGTTCATGCATCTCTTCGCTCACGTTCCTAGGTTACCTGCGCGATCAGGAATATAGCCGCTCGGGCACGTTGAAGCCGTAAATCGCCCGGCCGGATGCCCAGATCGCCGCACACGCGGCGCGGAGCAGGTCGACGGCTGTGTCGCCGTCGCGGACGATGACCACATCGTTGCCTTCGATCCGCACCACCGACTTGCCGACGGTTGCCTCGCTGTCGCCGCGTGACATCCGGGTCACCGGGTACGCCTCGTGCAGTTGGCGGAGGTCGTCGAGGATGAACGTCGGGCGCGAGAACTTGTCGGCGGCGAGCACATGCTTGGCCTTGTCGACGCCGGTGAGCACCAGGATGGAGTCGATGCCGGCCCGGTTTGCGCCCATGATGTCGGTGTCGAGCCGGTCGCCGATGAACAGCGGCTTGCGTGCGCTGAACCGGGCGGTCGCCTCTTCGAAGATGGGTGTTTCCGGCTTGCCGGCCACTGTGGCCAGGCGTCCGACGGCGGTGTGCACGGCCGAGACAAGGGTGCCGTTTCCGGGTGCGATGCCCCGGGCCTGTGGGATGGTCCAGTCGGTGTTGGTCGCGATCCAGGGGATCTCCACACCGTCTTCACGAGGGTGCAGCGCGTAGGCCGCCTCGGCGAGGTGCGTCCAGCTGACCTCCGGAGCAAAACCCTGCAGCACCGCGGCCGGACTGTCCTCTGCCGACCGGGTGACGGTGTAGCCCGCCTTCACCAGTTCGTCGACGAGGCCGTCGCCGCCGACGACGAGCACCGTCGAACCGGCCGGAACGTGGTTCGCCAGCAGGCGGACTGCTGCCTGCGGGCTCGTCACAACCTCCTCGGGAGCGACCGTAAGTCCGAGCTCGGTCAGGTGAGCGGCAACGGATGCGTCGGTGCGCGACGCATTGTTGGTGATGTACCCCACCTTGATGCTCTCGGCAGCGCGATTGAGGCTCTCGATCGCGTGCGGGATCGCTCCGGGTCCTGTGTAGACGACACCGTCCAGGTCGGCGAGCAGAACGTCGACGCCGTCGAGCGGCGTCGCTGACTTACTTTTCCTGCCCAGCATTGGTGTCATCAAGCGTTTCCTCGTCGGTGGTGATGTCGTCTTCAGGCGCCTCGTCCAAGACGGTCGCGTCGTCGACGTCTTCTGCGTCGGTCTCGTCGTCGAGGACGAAATCCTCTTCTGCTTCCTCGTCGTTGGTCTCGTCGTCGTCCGTGTCGTCCGCGGCATCCGTCGCTTCGTCATCGATCTCATCATCGATTTCGAGGATCTCGAAGACCTCGATCGTTTCGGCTTCACTTTCACCGGAACGTTCGGCGAGGGCAGCCGCGGCGACCTCCGCACGGTGGCGCCAGACCGACGCCTCGTCAGCACGATTGAGCTCCTCGAGCACCTCGGCCTGGGCGGCGAAGAGTTCGGGGCTCCATTCGAAGGCGCGACGGGGGTCGAGCTCAGGCACCTGAAGTTCGGCGAGGGCAAGTTCGGGCTGGCCGAGGTCGAGCCGCGCACCGGACATCGCGATGGACAGCGCGACCCGGACGGCTGGAGACAGCGTCGCGCGGTCGACTGTGCGGCCCAACTCGAGTGCCTTTTCGGGCCGGCCGACGCCGCGTTCGCTGTCGACCATCAACGGCAGCTGGTCGTTTGAGCCGGTGATGCGCCGATGGGTACGTAGTTCGCGCAGAGCCAGGGCAAAGTCCCCTGTCTCGTAGGCGGTGATGGCCAGCGTCTCACGGACGACGCCGATCCGGCCGGCGCGACGGGCAGCCGACAGCGCGTGCTGGTGTGCGAGTTCCGGGTCCTCATCGATGAGCATGGCGGCCATGGCCAGGTGGCGAGCCACCCGCTCGGCGTTGTCGGTGGTCAGCGTCTTGAGTTCGTTGCGGGAGACCCGGTCGAGGTCGTTCGACGTCACCGATACAGGAATGTCGGGGTCATC
Source organism: Mycetocola sp. 2940 (assembly GCF_040548835.1). NCBI lineage: Bacteria > Bacillati > Actinomycetota > Actinomycetes > Micrococcales > Microbacteriaceae > Mycetocola > Mycetocola sp. 2940. Next base: position 1,171 of record NZ_JBEPSK010000025.1, on the reverse strand, counting down.
GTGCTGCGCGCGAACCATGCGCAGTTCGCGCTGCATCCGCTGTTCCTCGGTGACTTCTTCTTCCTGACGGAATGCGTCGCGGTCTCCGCGGGCGGGAGCTCCGCCGCGGGTCCACAGCTTATCGCCGTCGCGGCTGGGCCGATCGGAACGGGGCCGATCGGAATGGGAACGGTCGCCGCGCGGCGCATCGGTGGGGGGACGGTCCGATCGCGGACGGTCCCCGCCAGTGCGGGGCTTGTCGCCGTAAGAGGGACGGTCCCCGCGAGGCTTGTCGCCGTAGGAACGGTCGCCGCCGGTACGAGGCTTGTCACCATACGAAGGACGATCCCCACGAGGCTTGTCGCCGTACGACGGACGATCGCCACGAGGCTTGTCGCCGTAGGAAGGACGGTCACCGCCGCTGCGCGGTTTGTCGCCGTAGGACGGCCGGTCGCCACGAGGCTTGTCACCGTACGACGGTCGATCGCCACGAGGCTTGTCGCCGTAGGAACGGTCGCCGCCGGTACGAGGCTTGTCACCATACGAAGGACGATCCCCACGAGGCTTGTCACCATAAGAAGGACGGTCCCCGCCAGTGCGGGGCTTGTCATCGTACGACGGGCGATCCCCACGAGGCTTGTCACCGTAAGACGGGCGGTCGCCACGTGGCTTGTCACCGTAAGACGGGCGATCTCCACGCGGCTTGTCGCCGTAGGAAGGTCGATCTCCGGTACGCGGACGATCAGCGCTGGAGGAGCGGGGCTTGTCACCATAAGAAGGTCGGTCGCCGCGAGGCTTATCGCCGTAGGAAGGACGATCGCCGGTTCTGGGCCGGTCTTCACGACCCCCGCTTGAGCGGGGACGGTCGCCCCGTGGGGCCGAATCACGCGACCCGGAGGACCCGCCCTTGGAGTAACCTTTGCCGGCCCCACCGTCTGAGCGCTTCGGTGCGCCCCCCTGGCGGTCGTTTGAGCTGCGATTCGGACGTTTGTCCTGATCGTTCGCAGAATCCGACATCTGGTTACTCCCTATTATGTTGAAAAGTGTTTCAGGTGTTAAACGCAAAATGGCCACCCGTACTGGGTGGCCATTTTACTAAGTTAAGTCCGGCGGTGTCCTACTCTCCCACAGGGTCCCCCCTGCAGTACCATCGGCGCAAAGAGTCTTAGCTTCCGGGTTCGGAATGTGACCG
>NZ_JBEPSK010000024.1:0-26722 GCF_040548835.1 Mycetocola sp. 2940 | reverse complement strand
AACCCTCGACTGGAAAACCCCGAAAGAAGCCCTCAACGAGCTACTCTCGAACCCAACACAACCGACCGGTGTTGCGCTGACCGGTTGAATCCGCCTCCGAGACCGTCCTTGCGTCAGGGCTTTTTCCTTATGCCGCGGCGATCAACATCTCAGGCGGGCGACGGCATGATGTGCCGAGGGTGTGGTCGGGCGCCCATGGGCGCCGGTGCATCTTGCCGCCGCCCGCCGTCCGTGCGATCTCCTGCGAATCGTGCGGGCCGTCGGCGCGGCAGAAGGAGATGGCCGCCAGATAAGGAAGAAAAGGCCGACCGCGTCCTTACCCGGCGCTTTTGGCCTTATGCCGCGCCGATCAACATCTCAGGCGGGCGACGGCACGATGTGCCGAGGGTGTGGTCGGGCGCCCACGGGCGCCGGCGCATCATGCCGCCGCCGTCCCCTGGGAACGAAGTCGGACCCCGAGACTAAACGAGCCCGTACAGCCGGTCGCCGGCGTCGCCCAGGCCGGGCACGATGTAGCCGTGCTCGTTGAGGCGCTCGTCCATGGCACCGAGGACGATCGTGACATCGCGTCCCTCGGTCGCCTTCTCGAGGGCGGCAATGCCCTCGGGCGCCGCGAGCAGGCAGATCGCCGTCACGTCGACGGCTCCGCGCGCGAACAGGAACTCGATGGCCGCTCCGAGCGACCCGCCGGTGGCGAGCATGGGGTCGAGGACGAAGCACTGGCGATCGGAGAGGTCATCGGGCAGGCGTTCCGCGTACGTCGCCGGCTCGAGCGTCTCCTCGTTGCGCACCATGCCGAGAAACCCGACCTCTGCGGTCGGCAGAAGCTTGACCATGCCCTCGAGCATGCCGAGTCCGGCGCGGAGGATCGGCACGACCAGGGGCCGCGGCTGGCTGATCGCGACGCCCATCGTGGTGGTGACCGGCGTCTCGATCTGGACCGGCTCGGTCCGCACATTGCGAGTCGCCTCGTAGGCCAGCAGCGTGACGAGCTCTTCGGTGAGGGCACGGAACACCGGCGAGGGTGTCGTCCGATCCCGCAGCACGGTCAGTTTGTGGGTGATCAGGGGATGGTCAGCTACGTGCACTCGCATGGGTCAAACCTACCGCCTGCCGGTTGGCCCCCGAACGGCGAATATCTCCTGCACGCGCGCCGCCCGCGATGGGTACTGTTTTCTGAACCGGACGAATCGAGGATTTCCGTGGCTGATCCGAACGCACGCACAGACGCTCCCGCCCTCCACGCCGTGCTCGCGGAACTCTCCACCGAGCAGGCGAACGAGAAATACGCCGACCTCGACCTCCTGCCGACACGTGACCTCGTTGCCGCCATGAACGACGAAGACGCCGGCGTCGCACCGGCCGTCGCCCGCGCCGGCGACGCGATCGCACAGGCAGTCGACGGCATTTCGGAACGGATGCTCCGCGGCGGTCGCCTTCTCTACGTCGGCGCGGGCACACCGGGTCGCCTCGGCGTGCTCGACGCGAGTGAAGCGCCTCCGACGTTCGGCATCGAACCCGGTCGCATCCTCGGTGTGATCGCCGGCGGACCGACGGCGCTCGTCACCGCCGTCGAAGGAGCAGAGGACGACGAGCAAGCCGGCCTCGGCGACATCGCCGCCCGCGACGTCGGGCAGCTGGACACCGTCGTGGGCATCTCCGCCTCCGGGCGAACCCCGTACGTCCTCGCGGCGGTCGCCGAAGCCCGGCGCCGGGGCGCCTTGACTGTCGGAATCGCCTGCAACGCGGCATCCGACCTCGGTGCGGCCGCCGACGTAGCCATCGATGTCGTCGTGGGCCCCGAACTGCTGACCGGGTCGACGAGGCTCAAAGCCGGCACCGCGCAGAAGATGGTGCTCAACATGCTCAGCACCCTCACGATGGTGCGGCTCGGCAAGACCTGGGGCAACGTCATGGTCGACCTCAAGGCCAGCAACGAGAAACTCGTGGCCCGCTCGGAGCGCACCGTCATGCTCGCCACCGGGGCGGATGCCGCCACAGCGGCGACCACCCTGGCGGCGGTCGGCGGCTCGGTGAAGGCGGCGATCCTCGTGCAGCTCGGCGGCATCCGCCCGGCAGCAGCGGAGACGCTGCTTGCTCAGCACGGCGGTTTCCTGCGCCCGGCGCTGGAGGAGGCCCGGAGCAACGACAGCGCATAGGCTTTCGAGCAGAACAGGAGGCCCGGATGCCGCTGCCCGTCGACCCCGCCGACCGCACCTGGATGCTCCGCGCCCTCGACGAAGCCCGGGCCGCGCTCGCGACCGCTGACGTGCCCGTTGGCGCCGTCATCGTCGGCGCCGACGGGCGTCTCGTGGCGACAGGCCTCAACGCGCGCGAAGCCCGGCAGGACCCGACCGCCCATGCGGAGGTGGAGGCGATCCGGGCCGCCGCCGCGGCATCCGGCGACTGGCACCTCACCGACGTGACCCTCTACGTCACCCTCGAGCCCTGTGTCATGTGTGCGGGCGCGATTCTCGCCGCCAGGATCCCGCGGGTCGTCTTCGGCGCGTGGGATGAGAAAGCGGGCGCGGCCGGCAGCATCTACGACGTGCTGCGCGATCGCCGACTGAACCACCGGGTCGAGGTGGTCGCCGGCGTCGAAGCGGATGCCTGTTCGGCGCTGCTCACGGACTTCTTCCGTTCCGCCGACCGCCTGGCCTGAGGTTCAGCGGACGATCACCGTCGGCGCGGAGAGCCGGGCGAGGACGCCGTGGCTGACCGAGCCGAGGAGGAAACGGGCGACCGCGCCCCGGCCGTGGCTGCCGACCACGACGAGGGATGCGTCCTCGGCCACCTCGGAGAGCACCGTGACCGGGTCGCCCTCGGTCACGATCCGCCGCACCCGGACGTTCGGGTGCGCCCCCATCACACCCTCGAGCGAACGATTGAGGGTCTCGTTGCCGATCTCGGTGAGATCCTCGACGTACTCGACCGGGAACGCCAGGTCGTAGCCATAGACGACGGGATTCGGCCACGCATTCACGGCGATGAGAATCTGCCCGAGCCGGTCGGCCTCCTCGACCGCGAAGGCGAGGGCATGCTCCGAGGTCGGTGACCCGTCGACCCCGACGACGACGCCATCGCGGCCGGCGAAGTCGATCGTCGGGACCACCGCGACAGGGGTCATGCTCGCCGCGGCGATCCGGAATCCGCGGTTACCGTGCCGGCGTGAGGAGTCGTTGCCGGTCGAGTCGCTGCCGACGACGACCATGTCGGCATCCTGAGAGAGGGCGATCAGGTCGGCCTGGGGATCCCCGACCCGCGTCTCGGTCGTCACATCGAGCCCCGGTGACACCGTCCTGGCCAGGTCCGTCGCCGCTGCGAGCATCTGGTCGACGTCGGCGCGGGCCGCATCCAGCAGCCCGGGGCTGCCGGCCCGGCGCATCCCTTCGTCCAGGATGTGAACCAGGTGGAGACCGAGGCCGTGCGATTCAGCCCGTTCGGCGGCCCAGCGCACCGCCGTCCTGCTGGTGTCGAAGTTTCGAACTCCGACAAGCATCCGTCTGGCCATTTGCTTCCCGCTCTCTCTTCGGTTGTCAGGTCGCTTTCTTCACAGCCTTGGCCGCCCGTTTGGTCTCCCGCACGCGCGACAGCGAGTCGGCGTCGACGATGTCGGCGACCGACCGGAAGCTGCCGTCGTCGCCGTACGAACCGGCCGCTTCCCGCCAGCCGGGTCCGGTGAAGCCGTACTGTTTGCCGAGCAGCGCCACGAAGATCCGCGCCTTCTGTTCCCCGAACCCGGGAAGGGCGGTGAGTCGCCGGTACACCTCGCGTCCGTCCGGTTCTCCCCGGGTCCAGAGGGCGGATGCGTCGCCGTCCCAGTCGTCGACGAGGCTGCGGCACAGCGCCTGGATGCGCGCGGCCATGCTGCCCGGATAGCGGTGGACGGCGGGAGGAGTGCGGCACACCTCGACGAACGCCTCAGGGTCCTGGCCGGCGATCGTTGCCGCGTCGAACGAGCCCAGCCGATCGCGGATCTTCGCCGGGCCGGCGAACGCCGTCTCCATCGGGACCTGCTGGTCGAGGAGCATGCCGATGAGCAGGGCGAGCGGGTCTGCCGACAGCAACTGGTCGGCGTCCGGGTCCCCCGTGATACTCAACTGCGGCGTCATGTCTCATGCCTACCATGCTGCCGGGAGAAGCACGAGCCTTTGGGTGCGGCGTCAGTCCTCGCTCTTCAACACGATCGTCTCGGTGGCGGGACCGTCCGGGGCCGCGCGACGGTAGACATCCGGTTCGAGGTAGATGATGCGCGCCGTCGGCACCGCCGTCCGGATGCGTTTCTCGATGGTGTCGATGTGGGTCGAGACGACGTGCAGCGGCAGGTCGGTCGCGAAGCCGAGCTTGGCGGCCACGAGAAGCTCGTCCGGGCCGAGGTAGAGGGTCTTCATGTGGATCAGCTTCTCGATCTCGTCGCCGCCCTCGATCGCGGCGGTGATCGCAGCGGCGTCGGCGTCGGTGGCGCCTTCACCGACGAGCAGGCTCTTGGTTTCGATGCCGAGCAGGATCGCCACGACGATGAGCAAGGCACCGATGAACAGGGTGCCGATGGCATCCCAGATTCCGTCGCCCGTGATCACGCTGAGAGATACCCCGATGAACGCGAAAGTGAGGCCCAGCAGGGCGGCGACGTCTTCGAGCAGCACGACCGGAAGCTCGGGGGCTTTCGCGTGGCGCACGAACTGCACCCAGGTCTGCTTGCCCCGAACCAGGTTCGACTCGACGATCGCTGTGCGCAGCGAGAACGATTCGAGCACGATGGCGATGGTGAGCACGAGGAGCGGAAGCCAGGGCACGTCGATCGGGTGCGGGTGTTGCAGCTTCTCGATTCCCTCGTAGATCGAGAAGACACCACCGACCGAGAACAGGATGATCGAGACGACGAAGGCGTAGACGTAGCGTTCCCGGCCGTAACCGAACGGATGCTCCTTGTCGGCCGCGCGTTTCGCTTTGCGCCCTCCGAGCAGGAGGAGCAGCTGGTTACCGGCGTCGGCGAGGGAGTGAACGCTCTCGGCCAGCATCGACGAGGATCCGGAGAAGACGAAGGCGATGAACTTCGTCACCGCGATGCCCGTGTTGGCGAGGAATGCCGCGATGATTGCCTTGCTGCCGCCGGATGCGCTCACTGTCGGTCTCCTTCGTGTCTGGGAGGAAGTTTAGTGAGTGCCGGAGCCGATCTGAGCGGTGTAGACAAATGGGCGAAGCGGATGCGATGGGGCGACGTCGAGGAGTGCCTGGACGCCGTCGAGGGGGCGCCCGAGCGGTTGCTCCAGGGTGGTCCCGGGCGCGTGGGCGGCCAGTGCGACCGTCAGTGCGTCGCGGACGGGACGGGCATGGATCGCCAGTGCGCCCACCGCCCCGACCCGGGCGGGGGTGCCGGGCTGCCAGCCGACCCGCAGCAGGGCGCTTGCCGCGGAGTGCGCGAGTTCGTTCGCGGCCGCCGTGACGATGCCGCGGGCGGTCTCGTCGCCGGCTGACGCGGCATCCACGACATCCCGGCAGAAGGAGGCGATCAGCGAAACGCGATTCGGGCTGGCCTGCACGACCATGTACACCTCGTCGAGGGGCCCGAAGCGATCGACGGCGGTGGCTTCCAGACTCGTGTGCGGTGCCCGGCCGTCGAAGGCGCGGAGCGCGGCGTCCAGACCGGCCCGGCCGATCCAGTAGCCGCTGCCGGCGTCACCGAGCAGGGACCCCCAGCCGTCGACCTTGGCCACACTCGTCTCGGACAGCGCGAGGACGACGACGCCGGTGCCGACGGCGAGCATGACGCCAGGCTCGGTGCCGTTGGCGGCCAGGTAGCCGGTGATGGAGTCATGCGCCAGGGCTACGCGCTGCACGCCGATCCCGCGGGTGGCCGCGAGCAGGGCTTCGGGGTTCGCGGCGGCGGGGGTCAGGCCCGAGGTGCCGACGGCGAGCTCGTCGATGCGCGAGCCGGTGGTCGTGGCGAGGGCCACCGCGAGCTCGGTGAGCTGGTCGACGACGGGGCGGTCGGTGAGCACGCCGGGTCCCTCGGTCTCGCTGAGGATGCCGCCGGAGTCGCTGAGTCGCAGCCGGGTCCCGGTCTGGCCGCCGTCGATGGACAGGCGGGTGGAGGAGGGGGTCATGGGGCGTCCAGGGTTCAGGCGAGCGTTGCGGGGCTATTCGGCGTCAGCGGTTTGTTCTTCATCCTAGGGTCGCGGTCGCGGGAGCTGAGTATGCGCAAAAGCACCGCTCGCCGCGCCTGGCGACCATTCATGAGCACTGAACCCTGTCGTCCGTGCGATGCAACGGTTCTTGTGGATAACTCTGCGAAGAAAGGGCGATCGGTACCAAAGTGTCGGGCATGACTCGTCGACACAGCGATCTACCGAAGGGCCTCGGGACGGAGTTCTCCGTCGCCGACGCTGCAGAGAAGGAAGTCGGCCGGGGTCGCCTGCGTGGTGCAGACCTCGAACGCCCGTTCCACGGAGTGAGGCGGGTCGTGCAAACCGACGATCCAGCGCTGGACCCATTCGAACGACGCAGGCAGCGAACGCTCTCGCTCGCCCGTGCCTATGCCGAACGGATGCGCCCCACCGAATTCTTCAGCCACGAAACCGCCGCCCTGCTCTGGGGAGCGCCGCTGCCATTGGCTGGCGATGGTCCCCTTCACGTCGCTGTCCATGGCACCGCGGCTGTGCCGAGAGCGCGCGGCGTTGTGGGGCACCGCACGAGGGCGGGCGTTGCAACCCTGTCCTCCGTTGGAGGGCTCCGCGTCGCGTCGCCGGCATCAACCTGGGCGATGCTGGGGAACCTCGAGTTGTTCGACCTCGTCGCGGTCGGCGACTACTTCGTGCGGGTGTGGCGGCCTGAGGGATACTTTCGGGTCAACCCGGGGATGCCGCCGCTCACCACACCGGACCGGCTTCGCGCGGCGGTCGAGGCGGGTCGGCGCACGGGCGTGGCGCGATTACGGCTCGCGCTCGGGCTCATTCGGGAGGACTCGTGGTCGAGGGCGGAGTCGATCACCCGGTGCCACCTCGTCACCGCTGGCTTGCCACAACCCGTGCTGAATCGCGACTACTTCGACGAGTTCGGAGAGCATCTCGGATGCGTCGACCTGAGCTACCCCGAGTACAAGGTCGCCATCGAGTACCAGGGCCAGCATCACGGAGCCCGACATGCCCGGGATGTCGAACGGGTGGAGCGGCTCCGAGCCGCCGGGTGGATCGTGATCCAGGTCACGGCGCCCCTTCTCGAAAACCCCGCTGAGCTCGCGCGTCGAGTCTGTGCCGCTCTCGCAAGTCGTGGCTGGCGACGTTGAGGGCCACGGATTCCGTCGGGCCGCTTCCGGTCGCGCAAATGCACCTGTGCAGCCGAGTTCGGAGCCTTTTGCGCGACTGGAGCGTTGGGGCGCGGGCTCGGCGGGGTCGGTTCGTGGTTCCGGTCGCGCAAATGCACCTGTGCAGCCGAGTTCGGAGCCATTTGCGCGACTGGAGCGTTGGGGCGCAGGGTTGGCGGGGTGGGTTCGTGGTTCCGGTCGCGCAAATGCACCTAGGGGAAAACATCTGGGGGTCTGATTTCGGAGCCCTTTGCGCACATCGAATGTCGCCGCAGGATGCTCACCGGCTCCGCGTGCGCGGCCGGCCGCCGAATACACTGGCGGGGTGAGCGACGACAGAACGATCCCCAGCATTGCGATTCTCGGTACCGGTTCGATGGGGTCGGCGATCCTGTCCGGCCTGCTGCAGCCGGGAGTGACGGTGACCGGCGGCATCCGCGTCACCAATCGCACGCGCGCAAAGGCCGCCGACCTGGCGAGCCTGCCCGGCGTGACATCCCTCGCCCTCGAGGACCAGCCCGACGCCAACCGGGTCGCCGTCACCGGAGCGCGCATCGTGCTCGTGGCGGTCAAGCCGGCGATGGTTCCCGACCTGCTGCGTGAGATCGCGGACGCACTCGACCCGCGCACGATCGTGGTCAGCGTCGCCGCCGGGGTGACCGTGGCCACCTTCGAGTCGCTGCTGCCCTCCACCGTCTCGGTGCTGCGCTCGATGCCCAACACCCCCTCGGTGGTCGGACGCGGGGTCACCGGGCTGTCGGCCGGCACCCGCTCGAGCGACGAGGACCTCGCGCTGGCCCGTGCCGTCTTCGAGACCGTCGGCGCCGTCGTCGAGGTGCCCGAGAGCCAGATCGACGCGCTCGGTACTATCTCCGGCTCCGGCCCCGCCTATGTGTTCCTGCTGATCGAGGAGCTGACGAAGACGGCCGTATCGAAGGGGTTCACCCCCGAGCAGGCCGCGGTGCTCGTTCACGGCACGTTCCGGGGCGCCTCCGAACTCCTCGCGGCCTCCGACAAGACACCGGAACAGCTCCGCATCCAGGTCACGAGCCCCAAGGGCACGACCGAGCGGGCCGTTGCCGTGCTGCAGAAAGCGAACCTCAAGGCTGTTTTCGATGAGGCGACGGATGCTGCGCTCGCGCGGTCGAAGGAACTCGCGGCCGGCGCCTGACCCCCGAGTCGCAAGGGTTGGAGGGGTGCGTCGACCACTTGACCTTGCGGCCGGCGCACGCCTGCATAGTCGGCAGTTCGCGCGAGGTCAGCTCGTGAGGGCGGCGAACTTCTCGATGTCACCCGTCGTGCCTGAGACGATGATCAGGTCGTGGTCGGTGACGACGGTCTCGGCGGTGGCGTACGTGAACGGCTTCCCCGGTGACTTCACGCCGACGACGGTGATGCGGTACTTCGAACGGACGCCGCTCTGACCCAGCGGGAGCCCACGAATCGGTTTCGGCGGGTACATCTTCACCAGGGCGAAGTCGTCGTCGAACTGGATGAAGTCGAGCATCCGGCCGCTGACCAGGTGGGCGACGCGCTCTCCGGCCTCGGCCTCCGGGTAGATGACGTGGTTGGCGCCGACCCGGGCGAGGATCTTGCCGTGCGACTGCGACACGGCTTTGGCCCAGATCTGCGGAATCTTGAGGTCGACGAGGTTCGCGGTGATGAGCACGCTGGCTTCGATCGACGAACCGACGGCGACGACGGCGATGGAGAAGTCCTGCGCCCCCACTTGCTTGAGCGCCTCGATGTTGCGGGCGTCCGCCTGCACCGTGTGGGTGATCCGCTCCGACCACTTCTGAACGAGCTCGGCACCTTCGTCGATGGCGAGGACCTCACGATCGAGCCGGTCGAGTTCACCCGCGCACGCTGCTCCGAATCGACCAAGCCCGATGATCAGGACGGGGGCGTCGTGCTTGATCCGATCAACCAACGATGGGCCTTTCTTCGGGTCTGCGGTAGAGCTTCGAGCTCGTTGTCGCCGCGACGGCGGCAGCGAGAGTCACTGTACCAACACGGCCGAGGAACATTGTCATGGCCAGCACGTACTTCGCCGGGTTATCGAGGTCGGCGGTCAGGCCGGTCGACAAACCGACGGTGCCGAACGCGGAGATCACATCGAAGAGCACGTGGTCGAGCGGGGCCTTCGTCAGTTGCAGGAGCGTGATGCACGACAGGGCGACGATGGTGGCGCCCCACAGCACGACGCTGAGCGCGACCCGCAGCACGTCGGGCGGCACGCGGCGTCCGAACGCCTCCATGTCCGGGCTGCCCTTTGCCTCTGCCATGGCAGCGAGGAAGATCACAGCGAGGGTCGTCACCTTGATGCCGCCGCCCGTCGACGCCGAACCGCCGCCGATGAACATGAGCATGTCGGCGACGAGCAGGCTCGAGCCGTTGAGGTCGGCGATGTCGATCGTCGCGAACCCGCCCGACCTCGTCATCATCGACAGGAAGAGCGACTGGAACACCGTGTCGCTGGCGTTCAGGGTGCCGAAGGTCTCCGGATTGTCGAACTCGAGCAGGGCGAACACCCCGGCGCCGAGGAACAGCAGGACGAGCGTGGTGAGCACGGTGAGCTTGACGTGCAGCGACCAGAACCGCGTGTGGAAAAGGTGGCGCTTGAGTGCGTAGATCACCGGGAAGCCGAGGGCGCCGAGGAAGACGCCGACCATGAGGATGGAGAGGAACCAGTAGTCGTTGCTGAACGTGCCGAGTCCCTCGGCGTTCGGGGTGAATCCGGTGTTCGTGAACGCCATGGCTGAGTAATAGAAGCTGTGCCAGATGGCGTCGCCCAGCGGGATGCCGTCGATGAGCATCCGGGGAAACAGCAGGATCGCGATGGCCAATTCGATGACGACGAGGCTGACGGCAACGGTGGCCAGCATGGTGCCGATCTCGCCGAGCCGGACGGCCTGGCCCTCGGCGACGGGGCCGCGGTGCCCTCGCATCGGGTTGGAGTCGCTGGCCGCCATGAGCTTCGCCCGGAGGCCGAGCCGACGCGAGATCACCATGCCGAGGATCGACGCGAGCGTGAGCACGCCGACAGCACCGATCTGAACGCCGATGTAGACGAGCACGTGGCCCACGACCGACCAGTGGGTCGCCATGTCGACGGTGGAAAGGCCCGTGACACAGATGACGGAAACCGCTGTGAAGAAGGAATCGGCCAGGGGAGTCCACGTTCCCGATGCCGACGAGATGGGCAGGGAGAACAGCAGCGTGAAGAGGAGGATCAGCGCCGAGAAGATGAGGATGGCGAACCGCGAGGGGGATTCGCCGGTGAAGTTGTCGACGACCTCACGAATCCTTGCGAAACCCGATCGGACAAGGATGTGGGGCCGTGCGTCGGTGATGCTGCCTGCCACGGTTCCCCCGTTCTTGGGCTGAGTTGGGACCGTTGTCATGGTACTCCGTGCTGAGAGTCACTAGCCTTGAGCCATGGCTGACATTTTTGACGTGATTGCAGATGCCACTCGGCGTGACATCCTGCAGATCCTCCTCGACCGTTACGAGAGCGATTCAGCCAAGTCGCACGGTGGAACAAGCGTCTCCGAAATCGTCACCGCACTCGGTCTCAGCCAGCCGACGGTGTCGAAGCACCTCAAGGTCCTGCGCGAGGCGGGCCTCGTCGTCGTCCGTGAAGAAGGACAGCACCGTTACTACCGGCTTGAGTACAGCCCCCTCGAAACCGTCGAGGACTGGCTCATCCCGTTCCTCAGCGTGGATTTCGACATTGCCGAGGCCGTCGGGCTGGGCGACCACGCGCTCACCGACCAGGCGAAGCAGATGGCGGATGCCATCGGGCACGCGGTCGCGGACACCACCCATCGGGTTTCGTCGGCCGTCCAGGCCGTGAGCAAGAAGCTCGGCAAGTAGTCCGATCCCTCGACACCGTCGACATGGGGGAGCTAAAGTGGGCGAAGATTCACCAGCCACACGCCCCTCAGGAGTTCCCATGGTCAACGGAATGGAAGATGTTCGTTTCCTGACCGTTGCCGAGGTTGCTGACATGATGCGAGTGTCGAAGATGACCGTCTACCGCATGGTGCACGCGGGCGACCTGCCGGCCATCCGCTTCGGGCGGTCGTTCCGGGTTCCCGAGTCCGCCGTTGCGCAGGTCATCTCGACTCACGTCGCAGACAGTGCCTGACGTCGGCGTGGGAGCTTGCGCTCTTCGGATCAGCTAGACTGTTCCGAGGCATTTTTTTCTGCCGGCCGTGGCATTCGCGGTCACGGCCAACCTTTGTGAGGTAATTAGTGGGTTCTGTAATCAAGAAGCGCCGCAAGCGTATGGCGAAGAAGAAGCACCGCAAGCTTCTTCGTAAGACTCGTCACCAGCGTCGCAACAAGAAGTAAGTAGCAACGCACCAGTTAAGCGTCAGGCCTTTTCGGACTGGCGCTTTTTGGCGCGCCCGGGCTTCAGCGGCTCGTGTCGCTGCGGGTCAGTGAAATGGCCGTCGGCTCACGCACGACGAGCCTCGGTCGATACAATCGATGGCGCGGCTCGGTGGATTGCTCGCTCCACCCGACGATCTCGCGGCCCTCAGGCCCGAGCAGCAGGTCGAGCGCCCCGGCAGCCACCTCGGTGAGCGGCTGCTCCACGCTCGACAGCCCGATGGCGTCGGCGACCGGGGTGTTGTCGTACCCGACGACCGGAACGCCGGCGCGGGTGGCCAACATGGCGCCGAGGGCGAGGGTGTCGCTGGCGCAGACGACAGCATCGATCTGGATGCCGGCATCCAGCAGGTCGCGCAGCGCGCTGCTTCCTTCTGTCACGCCATCTTCAGCCTCGAGGTTGAGCCGGTCGATGGTGTTGGCGGCCAGGCCGCTGCGCTCGGTCATGGCGTCGCGCCAGCCGCGGCGGCGATCGTCGCCGGTTCCTGAGTGGCTCGGCCAGCCCAGATAGGACACATGCGTGGCGCCGCTCTCGAGCAGGTGATTCGTTGCGTCGTGAACGCCGCTCCAGCCATCGACGTCGACCCAGAGGTGCAGGGGGTCGTTGAGGTCGTCGATGCCCCACGGCCGGCCGAAGGTAACGAAGGGCACGTCGTTTTCGATCAGCCATTCGGTGCGGGGATCCTCGTAAAAGGTGGATGTGAGCACGAACCCGTCGACGTCGGCGCCGTCGCGCAACCGGGAGATCTGGCGGATCTCATCTTCCGGGTCGGTGGCCGTGAAGAGCATGACCCGTAGCCCGCGGGCATCCGCCTGTTCGGTCAGCGCGTGAAGAAACCGATCGAGCACCGAGCCCGAGATACCGTTGCTCATCGGATCGAGCCGGATGCCCAGGGTGGAGCTTTTTCGGGTGCGGAGCCTGCGGGCGGACGCGTGAGGGCGGTAGTTGAGGGAGGCGATCGCCGCCTCCACTTTCTCCCGTGTAGCCGGTTTGACGAGCTCGGGGGAGTTGAGCACGTTCGACACGGTCTGCCGCGATACCCCGGCCGCGTGGCCCACGTCAGTCACCGTCGGCAATCGAGCCATGGCACCTCCGTTTGAACGATCAACAAGTCAGGCTACCGCAGGCAGATGCCATCCATCATGTCAAGCACATTGACATGATCCGTCGCCCCCCTCTAGATTGCAGGGCATCAGTTTGATCGATCAAATTGCACAGCAGCGTTGCAGGGTTTGAACGATCAAATAGCTACCTAGGAGAATCCAATGCAAAGACGCACCTCCCGCTGGCTCTCGGTCGGCGCACTCGCCGCCGCCGGCACACTCGTCCTCACCGGCTGTGGCTCAGGTTTCAGCGAAACCCCGGAACCCGGAGCGGGTGGCGGCGAACTCACCTCATCGGACGACGGTCTCACGGTCCTCATCGGATCCAGCGGCGACGCCGAGACGAAGTCCGTCAAAGACGCGGTCGCCGCCTGGTCGGATTCGTCCGGAATCGACGCCGAGGTCAAAGCCGCCGCGGACAAGGACCAGGAACTCTCGCAGGGGTTCTCGTCAGGCAAACCGGCCGACGTGTTCTACCTGTCGACGGAGGCTCTTCCCGGCTACGCCTCGAACGGCTCCCTCCTCGCCTACGGCGACATGCTCGAGAACAAGGACGACTTCTACCCGGCACTGGTCTCCTCGTTCACGTACGAGGGCGACTTCTACTGCGCGCCGAAAGACTTCTCGAGCCTGGCCCTGCAGATCAACACGGACATGTGGGCGGAAGCCGGCCTCACCGATGACGACATCCCCACCACCTGGCAAGAGCTCGAGACCGTGAGCAAGGCTCTGACCACGCCCGAGCACGTTGGCCTGGCGATCGGCGCCGAGTATCAGCGCATCGGAGCGTTCATGGCGCAGGCCGGGGGAAACCTCATGAACGAGGAGAGCACAGAGGCGACAGCGAACAGCCCGGAGAATGTCGAAGCGCTCACCTTTGTCAAGAAGATGCTGAATGACGGAACGCTCTCCTATGTCAAGGACCTCGGTGCCGGCTGGGGCGGAGAAGCACTCGGCAAGGGACTGACCGCGATGACCATCGAAGGAAACTGGATCACCGGCGCGATGACGAACGACTTCCCCGATATCAAGTACATCGTCGCCGAACTCCCCGAGGGCCCGGCAGGCAAGGGCACCATGCAGTTCTCCAACTGCTGGGGAATCGCGACGGACAGCCCCAATCAGCAGGCTGCGCTCGAGCTGGTGCAGGAGCTGACCACGGCGGAAAGCCAGCTGGCCTTCTCCGAGGCGTTCGGGCCGTTGCCGTCCCTCCAGTCGGCTGCCGAGGACTGGAAGGCTGCGCATGAGCCGCTCGTTCCGTTCCTCAACGGAGCCGAGTATGCGCAGGGCGTGCCGACCATCCAGGGCACCCTCGACATCATGACGGACCTCAACTCTCAGCTCGAAGGGCTGAAGACCGGGGACCCGCAGGAGATCCTGGACACAGCCCAGGAAAACATCGAAGCGCTGCTGAAGTAGCGACTCATGTCAACGACCGCGAGTGGTTCTCCCCGCGCCGGAAGCCGGCGTTCCGGCATCCGGCGAGGGGAGGCCGCATCGGGGTGGCTGTTCACAGCCCCGATGCTCATCCTCCTTGGCCTCTTCCTCGTCATCCCCGTGCTCATGGCGCTGTGGGTCAGCGTCTCCGACTGGACGGGGAGAGGCAGCCCGTTCTCCAGCAATGTCAGCTTCATTGGGGCCGACAACTATGAAGCACTGCTGACCGGCGGCGGGCTCGCCCAACGCGACTTCGGCACGTCGCTGAAGAACAACGCCTGGTATGTCGTCTTCGTCGTTCCGCTGCAGACGGCTCTGTCGCTGTTTCTCGCGGTGCTGCTCAACCGGCAGATCCTCAAGGGCCGCGGCTTCTTCCGCACGGCGTTCTACTTTCCGTCCATCACGAGCACGGTGGCGATCACCGTGCTCTGGCTGTTCCTCTTCAACGCCTCCGGTGTCGTCAACAAGGTCCTCTCCTTCGTCGGGATCACCGGGCCGAACTGGTTCAACGACGCGCGTGGCATCCTTCATTTCGGAGCGACGACCGGCCCCGCGTTCCTCACTGAGAACACCACCCTCGGCGTGACCTGGTGGGATTGGCTGGGCGGGCCGAGTGTGGCCATGTCGGCGTACATCCTCATGGCGATCTTCACAACCAGTGGCACGTTCATGCTCCTCTTCATCGCCGCCCTGCAGAACCTTGGCGAGGATGTCACCGAGGCGGCCATGATGGACGGCGCCACCGGCTGGCAGCGCTTCTGGCAGGTCACCCTGCCCCAGCTGCGCCCGACACTGTTCACCGTCCTGACCCTCGGACTGATCGGATGCTGGCAGGTGTTCGAGCAAATCTACGCCGGAACGAAGGGGGCGCCATCGAAGACCACCCTGACCCCGGCGTATCTCGCCTACCAGACCGCCTTCAACAACCAGCAATGGGGGCAGGGCGCGGCGATCGCGTTCATCCTCTTCGCCATCATCGTCTTCTTCACCCTCGTCCAGCGCTGGGTTCTCGCGGATCGCGGTGTCTCAAAAAGACGAGCCCGCCTCTACGCGCTGCCTCCCGCGTCATCCGACGGCAAGCCGGCACCGGCAGCCGTTCTCACGAAACCGGGGAGGAACCGATGACCGTCACCGCACCCCGGGCGCCTGTTGTTGCGCCCGCCCGCCCACCGATGAAGCGGCGTGGGCGCCCGTCGACGAAGATTCTCGCCGGAGCGTTGTTCGCCTATGCGCTGCTGATCGTGATCGCGATCATCTACATCTTCCCGTTCCTCGTGCAGGTGGCGACCTCGTTCAAAACTGATGCCGAGGCCGCGTCCAACCCCCTGGGCCTGATCCCGGAGACGTGGACGACGGCGGCCTACGAGCGTTTGTTCCTCAATTCGGACTTTCCGCTCTGGTCCATGAACTCCGTCATCGTGACCGTCGCGGTCACGATGGGACGCGTGTTCTTCTGCTCGTTGGCCGGCTACGCCCTCGCTCGCCTCCACTTCCGGGGACGAGCGCTGGTGTTCGCCGGACTGATCGCAGTGATGAGCGTTCCCAGCGTCGTGCTGCTGATTCCGCGGTTTCTCGTGATCAATCAGATCGGCATCTACGACAGTTACGCCGGCATGATCGTGCCACTGCTCGTCGACGCCGCCGGTGTGTTCATCATGAAGAACTTCTTCGAATCGATACCGGTGAGCGTCGAAGAGCAGGCCCGCATCGACGGTGCGGGCACGTTCCGGGTGTTCTGGTCGGTGGTGCTGCCGATGGCGCGACCGGCGCTCATCACGATCGTCATCCTGTCGTTCCAGGGCTCGTGGAACGAGCTCACCCACTTCATCGTGGCCAGCCAGGCGACCGACCTGGTGACACTCACCAAGGGGTTGGCATCGCTCTCGTCCGGGCAGTTGAGCCAGGGTACGCAGTACCCGATCAAACTCGCGGCGGCGGCGCTCACGATCATCCCCGTTGCCATCGTCTTCTTCATCTTCCAGAAACGGATCATGAACGCGAGTGCAGGCGCCGTGAAGGAGTAGGCGGGGCGCGGCCCGCACACCGACCGACTTTCTTCTGAGGAGTACCATCGCCATGCCCATCCCGCTGCAACCCCTGCTGCACAATGAAACCGTCCTGCTCAGGGCGCCGATACAGGCCTGGTCCTCACCCGACGGCCGTATCGGGAGGCGACCCATCCACGGCATCTACCTCGCCGATGTGCGGCTCGTCTCCGCCCTCACCGTGACGTTCGGCGACGCGCGGGGCGAGCACATCGCGACAGTCCCGCGGGGAGCGTCCAGGGCCGAGTTCATCGCTCTGCTGCGTCACCTCGACGACACCGAAGCCGACCCGCGGGTGCGGATGCGCCAGGACCGGAGAGTGTCGATCGCCGGAGCCTCCGAGACCTACGTGCTCGAGTCGACGCTGACAACCGCGGTGACGACGACCGTGGAGGTCTCTCTCGCCAGTGATCTCGCGACGATGGAGGCGGTGAAGTCCGGTCGGGCATCCGCGCCCGTGTCGATCGGGGTCGACGGGAACTCGGCGGCCTGGGGGGCTGGCTCGGTCTCGGTTACTCTGAACGCGCCGGATTCCACGGTCGACGTGATCGGAGATTCGCTTTCCCTGCACTGGGAGGTGACGATCCCCGCAAAGGGCAGCGTCTCGGTCGGGTGGTCCCTCGATGCCGTCGACACGGCATCCGTCGTCGCCGGCGTCTCGACGCCCGCTCCCTGGAGCGTGCCCGAGGTCCGGGCAGCCGACGACCGGCTCACCCGCTGGGTGGCCCAGGCTCTCGATGATCTCGACGCGCTGCGGCTGACCACGGTGAAGGACCCGTCGACGGAGTTCCTCGCTGCCGGGTCCCCCTGGTTCTTCACCCTTTTCGGCCGCGACTCTCTCTGGGCTGCCCGTTTTCTGTTGCCGCTCGGCACGGGCATCGCCGCGGACACCCTCCGCGTGCTCGCCGGACTTCAGGGAACGCAGTCGGTCGCGGCGACGGCCGAGCAGCCCGGCAAGATCATGCACGAGTTGCGGCGCGAAGCGCTTCACCTCGGCGACGGGGTGACGCTCCCGCCTCTCTACTACGGCACCGTGGATGCAACGCCGCTCTGGGTGTGCCTGCTCCACGATGCGTGGCGCTGGGGGATGCCCGACGATGAAGTGCGCGACCTGCTCCCGCACGTCGATCGAGCGCTCGACTGGATGCGGGACTTCGGCGATGCCGACGGAGACGGACTCCTCGAATATGTCGATGAGACCGGGCACGGGCTCGCGAACCAGGGCTGGAAGGACTCGGGCGACTCGGTTCAGTGGCGCGACGGCAGGCTTGCCGAGGGGCCGATCGCGCTCTGCGAAGTTCAGGCGTACGCCTACGAGGCCGCGATGCACGGGGCGGATCTGCTCGAGCACTTCGGTGTCGGCGACCCAGCGGCACGGCGGGCCTGGGCGGCGGCGCTCAGAACCCGGTTCCACGAACGATTCTGGGTCTCAGACGACCACGGTTCATACCCGGCGATCGCGCTCGACGCCCACAAGCAGCCGGTCGACACGGTGACCAGCAACATCGGACACCTTCTCGGCACCGGACTGCTCGATGCCGATCAGGCGGAAGAGGTGGCAGCGCGGCTGGTATCACCCGAGCTCAATTCCGGCTTCGGCCTGCGAACGATGTCCACGGCTTCGGTCGGGTACTGGCCGCTGAGCTACCACGGCGGCAGTGTCTGGACCCATGACACCGCCATCGCCATCGGCGGCCTGGTCCGCGAGGGCCATCATCGTGAGGCGGGGGAGCTGATGCGGGGCCTGCTCGCTGCGGCATCCGCCTTCGGGTACCGGATGCCCGAACTGCACTCCGGCGACCCGGCGGGCGCTTTTTCCCGTCCCGTCCCGTATCCGGCTGCCTGTCGGCCGCAGGCCTGGTCGGCTGCGGCGGCGGTCGCTGTGCTCGGTGCGGCTCTGGGGGCCGAGCCGGCGGGCGGGTCCCTGTCGACGCACCCCGGCGCGATGGACGGCCCCGTTGCAGTGAGTGGCCTGGTTTTCGGCGGCGGCCCCGTGGCAATCGATGAGGCCGGTGTGGTTTCTGCGGGGTAGCCGCGACGCTCGACAGGGGATGCTGACCGTCTGGCACGGTCAGCAGGAGAAACGGGTCGTAAGGGCGGGACGGTTCCTGTTCACCGTCCGTAGCTACTTGGGCAGCGGCGGCGCCGGCTGCTGCGGCGGCGGCGCTGTCCCGACGACCGAGCTGGGAAGGGTGTGGTCCTCCTCGGGCTGGCCGAGCGGTGGCAGGCTGACGACCGCCTCGATGCCGACCACGGCGCCTTCGCGCCCCAGCGCGTAGACCTGCAGCACGGTGATCGCGGTGGGCTGCCTTCCCCAGCGCTCGATGGCCGGACCGAACACGTCGTCGAGGGTCACGTCCTTGGAGTAGTACACGGTGAGTTTGGCGACGGCCGAGGTGTCGACCCCGACATCCGCCAGGATCGCCTTCAGCTGCTCGACCGCCTGCGCTGCCTGCGGGCCCGCACCTCCGGGAACGATTTCGCCCGAGGCATCCACCCCGTTCTGCTCCCCGATGAACAGCAGGCGGCCCCCGTCGACAAGCGTGGCCTGCGAAAAGTAGGGGTTCTGATGCATGGTCGACGGGTTCACGTGTGTCAGGGTCATGATGCCTCCAGCGCCATCGGTCTCGTCCGAGAATTGTAAGCATTAAGCTGAAGGATATGAGCGAATCGAACGACACCACAGGGCAGACCAAGGATGCCGGCTGGGAACTCGGCGTTCGCAAGACAGTCGCCGCCCCGGTCGCTGAGGTCTGGGGCTACCTCCTCGGCGCGGGGCTGCCGATGTGGCTCGGTGAGATCGACGAGCTCCCCACCAAGAAGGGCGTGCGTTACCGCACCTCCGACGGCGTGCGCGGCACCATCCGCGGCTACGAGGCGAAGAAGCACGTTCGGCTCACCTGGCAGCCCGAAGACTGGCCGCACGACACCACGCTGCAGCTCACCGTCAGCAAGGCAGCGACCGGCACGACGATCGGCATCCACCACGAGAACCTCGCCGACCGCGAAGAACGCCGCATGATGCTCGGCCACTGGCACCGCGTCGTCGACTCGCTCGTCGCGCACTTCGAGTAGCGAAATCAGGCGGTCACGGTGGCAACGGCATCCCTCACTCTCATCGGCAAACCGGGCTGTCACCTCTGTGACGACGCGCGCACGGTCGTCACGCGGGTGATGGCCGACCTCGAATCGAGAACGGATGCTCCGACCCTCACCCTCGACGAAAAGTCCATCCTCGACGACGAGGCGCTGAACGCGAAGTACGCCGAAGAGATCCCCGTCCTGCTCATCAACGGGCGGGTCCACAACTACTGGCGGATCGACCCGGTACGCCTGACCACCGCACTCCTGGAGTTCACATGATCCGCCACATCGTCTGCTGGAAACTCACCGCTTCGGATGCTGCGACGAAGGCGGAGCACGCCGCCGAGATCACGCGGCTGTTCGGTGAGCTGCCGGCGCTGATCCCCGAGATCCGTACGCTCCAGGTCGGCGAGAACGTGCTGTTCCCCGAAGTGAACTGGGACGTCGTGCTCATCGCCGACTTCGACGACGCCGACGCGCTCGAGCGCTACTCGGTGCACCCGGACCACCAGCGGGTCGGGAAGTACGTCGGGCAGGTCCGCGAGGACCGGGTCGCCGTCGACTTCGCGTTCTGATCGGGTGCCGACGAAGTCACCCGCTCCGGACGAAGTCACCCGGTACGCCGGGTGACCTGGGCCGGAACGGATGACTTCGCACCCGAAGCGTCGCCCTACGGCAGCAGGCGCGTCGGGCCGCGGAACAGGTACGTGACTTCGCGGATCGACGTCTCGTGCAGCATGAGCATCAGCACCCGGGCCAGGCCCATGCCGAAGCCGCCGTGCGGGGGAACGCCGTAACGGAAGAAGTCGAGGTAGAACTCGAGTTCCTCAGGGTCGAGACCCTTCTCCCTGGCCTGCTCGATGAGCACGTCGATGCGGTGCTCGCGCTGCGCGCCGGTGGAGATCTCGACGCCGTTGAAGATGAGGTCGTAGCTCTTCGTGATCGACCCGTCGCCGTCGTGGCGCATGTGGTAGAACGGGCGGATGCTCGACGCATAGTCGGTGAGGAACACGAATTCGTGGCCGAACGTCTCAGCGACATACGCGGAGATCTGGCGTTCGCCTTCGGGGTCCATGTCGTCGTCGGCGCGGGGGATCTCATAGCCGCGCTCGGCGACGATGCGCTTCGCCTCGGCCAGCGGGATGCGCGGGAACGGCGTGGACGGAACCGTGACCTCGAGGTCGAACAGCGCCTTGATCTCGGCGCCGTGCTTCTCCTGGACGGCGGTGAACGCCGCAACGAGGAGGTTCTCGTGCAGCTGCATGACGTCTTCGTGCGAGTCGATCCAGCTCACCTCCGAGTCGATCGAGGTGAACTCGGTGGCGTGGCGCGACGTGAACGACGGGTCGGCGCGGAACGCGGGCCCGACTTCAAACACCTTGCCGAAGCCGGCCGGCTGGGCCATCTGCTTGAAGAACTGGGGGCTCTGCGCCAGGTACGCCTTGGTGTCGAAGTACTCGATCTCGAACAGCTCCGCGCGGGACTCGCTGGCGGAGGCCATGAGCTTGGGGGTGTGCAGTTCGATGAAGTCGTTGTCGATCCAGTAGGTGCGGAGCGCGTGCTCGAACGTGGTCTGGATGCGGAAGATGAGGTTCTGCTTCGGGTTGCGCAGGTCGAGGAAACGCCAGTCCATACGCTTATCCAGGCTGGAGTCGGCGGCGATCGGC
The DNA here is from genome assembly GCF_040548835.1 of Mycetocola sp. 2940. NCBI lineage: Bacteria > Bacillati > Actinomycetota > Actinomycetes > Micrococcales > Microbacteriaceae > Mycetocola > Mycetocola sp. 2940. The sequence goes on along the minus strand of NZ_JBEPSK010000024.1, from coordinate 5,687 downwards.
GTCTCGGGGATCGCCTCTGCGGCGACGTCGAGCGACTCGAGCTTGATCTCCAGGCCACCGAGCTTGACCCGCTCGTCCTTCTTCAACGCGCCAGTGACGGTGATGAACGACCCGTGGGTCAGCGCCGAGATCGACTCGGTGAGGGCCAGCTTCGACGCGGATGCCGCGTCGTCGTCATTCAATTCGCGAACGGCCGGATTGACCAGCTGCGCCGCACCGGACTCGTCGCGGAGGACGATGAACTGCACCTTCTTCTGGTCGCGGACGGTCTCAACCCATCCGGAGACGGAGACGGGACCCTCGGGGAGGTCGGCCAGGTTCTTGATCAATACGCGTGTGGTCACGAGGGTCAAGCTTACCTGCGCGTTCTTATCCGGCTGATTCCCGCGATCCCGGCCGGGGCTCTCGGTACTTTCCGAGTTCTACGATACGTAGACTGGGACGTGTGGTAGCCAGTCAGATCCATCTCGTCCGACACGGCGAGGTGCATAACCCCTTGCGCGTCCTCTATGGACGCCTCCCCGGCTACCGCCTTTCCGAGCTCGGCCAGAAGATGGCGGCCGCCGCGGCCGATGACCTCAAGAACCGAGGCCGCGAGGTCACGCGACTGGTGGCATCCCCGTTGCAGCGTGCTCAGGAATCGGCGGCTCCGTTCGCCGAACGCTTCCGCCTGCCGGTCGAGACCGACGAGCGGATCATCGAGCCGACCAACCATTTCGAGGGCACCGTCATGCGCCTCGCGCTCCGCAACCCCGGCAACTGGTTCGCGTTGCGGAACCCGCGGAAGCCGAGCTGGGGTGAGCCGTACGTGTCGATCGTCGCCCGCATGCTCGACGCCGTCCGTGACACGTGGGAGACGACGCCGTCCGGAGACGTCGTCCTCGTCAGCCACCAGCTGCCGATCTGGATGGTCCACTCCGCCCTCACCGGAACCCCGCTGCCCCACGACCCCCGTCAGCGCCGCTGCGGCCTGTCGAGCATCACCACCCTCGAACACCGCGACGGCGTCTTCGTCGAAGTGGGTTACTCCGATCCCGCCGGCGCGATCGCGGCGGACGCCACCGACGTGGGGGCGGTATGAGGCGACGGATGCGCGTGGTTGCGGTTCTCGCCGCCACGCTTCTTCTCGCGGGCTGCTCGAGCGACCCCCTCGCCGAGCAGTACACGGAGGGCAGCAACAAGGGATACATCGCCGGGGACGGATCCGTCACCGAGATTCCCGCGGCCGAACGCGGTGAGGCGATCAGCTTCTCGGGCACGACCGAGGGCGGCGAGGAGATCTCCTCCGCGGACTTCGCCGGCGACGTGCTCGTCGTCAACTTCTGGTACGCCGCCTGCGCCCCGTGCCGGGCAGAGGCCCCGGACCTGCAGGAGCTCAACGCCGAGTTCGAGGGCAACGGCGCGCAGTTCATCGGTGTCAACGTCTACGACCAGCCCGACACCGCGCTCTCGTTCAACGACAGTTACGGCATCACCTACCCGTCGATTATGGACGTGCAGGACGGCGCCGTGAAGCTGGCCTTCACCGGAACGGTGCCGCCGAAGGCGGTCCCCACGACGATCGTTCTCGACAAGGAGGGCCGGGTCTCCGCCCGGATCCTCGGCCAGCTGAAGGACGCATCCATTCTCGGCACCCTCATTCGCGACGCGATCGACGAGTAGACATGAACCCGGGTGAGATCGTCCTCAACGGCCAGCTGTTCGCCGCCGTCCCCATCGCGCTGCTCGCCGGGCTGGTCTCGTTCGCGTCCCCCTGCGTGCTGCCGCTGGTTCCCGGCTACCTCGGGTACGTCAGCGGCATGTCGAACGGCCCGCGCACCAAGCAGGCTCCTGCCCGCTCCCGCGTGATGCTCGGCACCGTCCTGTTCGTGCTCGGGTTCAGCCTCGTCTTCGTGCTGATCGGCGCCTTCGCCGGCACCGTCGGCGCGTTCGTCGTGCGGTGGGAGGATGTCATCACCCGCGTGCTCGGGGTCGTCGTCATCGTGATGGGACTCGTCTTCGTCGGCCAGTTCTCGTTCCTCCAGCGCACGGTCAAGTCGTCGTTCCGGCCCGCGACCGGACTCGCCGGAGCGCCGCTGCTCGGCGTCGTCTTCGCGATCGGCTGGGCGCCGTGCCTCGGCCCCACGCTCATCGCCATCCAGGCGCTCAGTCTCACCTCCGGGTCGGCCGGCCGGGGCGCTCTCCTCGGCCTCGTCTACTGCCTCGGCCTCGGCATCCCCTTCCTCCTCGTCGCTGCCGGGCTCGACTGGGTCACCGGATCTGTTGCATTCCTGAAACGGCATATTCGCGCCATCAACGTGGCCGGCGGCATCCTGCTCATCGTCATCGGGATCCTGATGGTGTCGGGTCTCTGGGGAATTCTCATGTCACGAGTCGGAGTGCTGATCGACGGCTATGTCACGACCATCTGATTACCTCGACGCCGGCGCGCGGCCACGGCCCGAGCTCCCGAGCGACGACATCGTCCAGCCCAAGCTCAGCTTCGTCGGCACGCTGCGCTATCTCTGGCGGCAGCTGACGAGCATGCGGACCGCGCTGCTGCTTCTGCTGCTGCTCGCCATCGCCGCCGTGCCTGGGTCGCTGGTGCCGCAACGCAGTTCCGACCCGAACGGCGTCATCCAGTACTTCACCGACAACCCCGACCTTGCCCCGGTGCTCGACAGCATCCAGATGTTCGACGTCTACGGTTCGGTCTGGTTCTCGAGCATCTACCTGCTCCTGTTCATCTCGCTGATCGGCTGCGTCGTGCCGCGCACGAAGCACCACTTCCAGGCCATGCGGTCGCGCCCGCCGCGCACCCCGGCCCGGCTGCAGCGCCTCGCCGTTCACACCGAGGTCACCCTCGAAGGCGGAACCGCCGGCGCTGCCATCGAATCGGCTCACGCGCTGCTCAAGAAGTCCGGCTACCGGACCGAGCTCTACCAGGGCAGGAACGGCGACCTGTCGGTCTCGGCCGAGCGCGGGTACCTCCGCGAGACCGGCAACCTCGTCTTCCACTCCGCCCTCGTCGGCATGCTACTGACCGTGGCCATCGGCGGGGGCCTCGGCTACGCCGGGCAGCGCGTCGTCGTCGAAGGTCAGACCTTCGTCAACACCCTGCTCGACTACAACTCCTTCAACCCGGGGCGCTTCTACAACCCCGACGACCTCGCCCCGTATTCACTGTCGCTCGACCGGTTCGACGTGACCTACGAGCAGAAGAACCTTGACGCCTACGGGCAGCCGATCGACTTCACCGCCCACGTCACCACCCGGCTGCCGAACGGCGACACCGAGGAACGCGCCGTCAAAGTGAACGACCCGCTCCGCTTCGAGGGCACCGACGTGTACCTGCTCGGCAACGGTTACGCGCCGAAGATCACCGTGCGCGACCCCGACGGCACCGTGGTCTGGACCGACTCGGTGCCGTTCCTGCCGCAGGACAGCAACCTCACCTCGCTCGGCGTGCTCAAGATTCCCGACGGCCTCGAGGAGCAGATCGGCATGATCGGGTTCCTTTACCCGACCGCCTTCGAACTCGAGACCGGCGCCTACGCCTCCACCTACCCCGACCTCGTTTTCCCCGTCCTGACGCTCAACGTCTATTCCGGTGACCTCGGCATCAACGACGGCGCACCGAAATCGGTGTACGAGCTCAACGTCGACGAGATGACCCAGCTGACCGGCGGGAACACCGGCGTCGACTCGATCGAGCTCATGCCGGGGCAGAGCCAGGAGTTGCCGGGCGGGCGCGGATCCATCACCTTCGAGAACGCGAATCCGGATGCCCCGGCGCCGGCCGACGAGGGCGTCACCACCGCCGACTTCAGCGGCTCGGTCGCGCGCTTCGCTTCGTTCGATGTGCACCGCGACCCGACCCAGGGCTGGGTGCTCACCTTCGCGATCCTCATCCTCGGCGGGCTGCTGACCTCCCTGTTCGTGCCGCGGCGACGCGTGTGGATCAAAGCGACCGACACCCCCGACGGCACCGTCCTGGTGGAGTACGCGGGGCTCGCCCGCGGTGAGGACCCCGGACTCGGCGAAGCCGTCGACGCCCTCGCGTACCGGCACGGCACAGCCCTCGGGCTTCAGCGATGAGCACGCGAGCCTCCATCGCGATTGCTCTCGCGATCGACCTGGCGGCGACGTTGTTGTTCGTGCTCGTCGGCCGCGGCAGCCACCAGGCCGACGCCGGCATCGTCGGTCTCCTCACCACGTGGTGGCCGTTCGCCGCTGCGCTCCTCCTGGGATGGCTCGTCACCGCCGCATGGAAGCGGCCGTTCGGCATCCTGTGGCCGGGCGCCGGGATCTGGCTGGTCACCCTCGTCGGCGGGATGCTGTTTCGCACGGCATCCGGACAGGGAACCGCCGTACCCTTTCTTCTCGTCGCGACGCTCACCCTGGCCGTGCTGCTGATCGGCTGGCGGGGAATCTTCGCCGCGGTCTCCCGCCGCAACCGGCCGGCATCCGCAGAACTGCCCCGCAAAACCGAGAGGTACCCTTAGATCGTGGATCTGAACGAACTTTCCGTGCTGTCGCTCTGGTCGGCCATGGTGATGTACATGCTCGCCTTCATCGCGTTCGCGCTCGACCTGGCTCGCCGCTCAGCCGATGTGACGGCGGCCGCTCACCAGGGTGACGCGGTCGAGGCCAGCCAGACGGCAGCCTCGTGGTCGTCCCTCGAAGGGACTCAGGTGGGCCGCTCGACCGGTCGCCCGGTGACCACGCTGACCCGCACCGACACCGACGGCCCGCAGGTGCAGGCCCGGCCCTCGCCGGTGCTCCGCGTCGCGCTCGCGCTCACCGTGCTCGGCTTCGTGCTCCACCTCACCGCCGTGGTCACCCGGGGCGTCGCAGCCGGCCGGGTCCCGTGGGCGAACATGTACGAGTTCGGCCTCACCGGCACGTTGCTGATCGTCGCGGTCTACCTCGTCGTGCTGCTGCGGGTCGACCTGCGGTTCCTCGGAACGTTCATCACCGGGCTGGTCCTGGTGCTGCTCGGCATCGCCGCCGTGGACTTCTACGTCGAGATCGTGCCGCTGCCGCCGGCGCTGCAGTCGGCCTGGCTCGTGATCCACGTCTTCGTCGCTTCGGCCGGGACCGCGTTCTTCGCCCTCGGCTTCGCGCTGTCGGTACTGCAGCTCGTCCAGCACCGTCGTGAGGCCGGCGGAGGAGACCTCCAGAAGCTGAAGCTCAAGTTCCTCGCGACGCTGCCGACGTCGGAGCGGCTGGAGAACCTCGCGTACCGCACCAACATCGTGGGCTTCATCCTCTGGACCTTCACCCTGATGGCCGGGGCGATCTGGGCCGAACGCGCCTGGGGCCGGTACTGGGGTTGGGACACCAAAGAGGTGTGGACCTTCATCATCTGGGTGATCTACGCGGGTTACATCCACGCGCGGGCGACGCGCGGCTGGCGCGGCTCGCGGTCGGCCTGGCTCGCGATCATCGGCTTCGTCGCCGTGATGTTCAACTTCTCGGTGGTGAACCTCTTCTTCAAGGGCCTGCACGCCTACTCCGGCCTGTAGGCCCGCGTTGATCGAGTAGCGACTGCCGCCCCCCGCTGATCGAGTAGCGACTGCCGCCCCCCGCTGATCGAGTAGAGACGAAGGAGCGTATCGAGCGGTGGGGGCGCTTTGCGCCGTTGTGGTGTGACGGAAACTCTCTTGTGGCTGGGTTCTGATGGGTTGGATGATGAGCCTGTCGCG
>NZ_JBEPSK010000023.1:0-27321 GCF_040548835.1 Mycetocola sp. 2940 | reverse complement strand
CTGGGGGGCCCGGGGGCCCGCCGGGTTTGTTTTTCCCCCCGGGGGGGCCCCCCCCCCCCCCGGGCCCCAAACCCCCCGCCGCCGTTGGGGGGGGGGGGGGGGGGGGGCGGCCCTGGGGGCCCGCCCCACCGCTGTCACCGCCCCGAAATGGCAGTTACGCACCGAAAACTACCGTTGAGGGCCTGTCTTGGGTGCGTGACTGCCAACTCGCGAAGGACTCAGCAGCAGCGACCCTGCGGGTTGCGGTCCTGATCGTCGTCGCGTTCGCGCCAGAACGTGCGCTCGGGCATCGGCGGAGTGCCCGGGTGCGTCTGCGCGTGGTGGGCAAGGTACACCTCGTAGGCGTTGTCGCCCATCACGGCCTTGAGATATCGGCCGGCCTTGACGAGCCCGACAGCTAACGCGTTCATTCGTGCCTCGCCTTCACCCGGCGCCGCTCGACCGGCAGCGCGTCCCACTGCTTCTGGATCCGCTTCTCGGCCTTCGTCGAGAAGAGCCCTGAGCCGCCGAAGATCCGCGACGGGACCGCCGGGTCCTCGGTGTTCACGCCGCCGCCGTTCTGGAACGCGCGGATCGTGCGCCACACAGCGATGCCGATCACGATGATCGTGAGGGTCACGAACAGGATCGACAGCGAACCCTGCACGGTCGTGTTGCGGACGACGGCCTCCATGGCCGCGCGGGTCGGCGCCGTGCCGAAGCTCTCCTCCCCCTCGGCGAGCGCCTGGCGGAACGCCGCATTCTGAGCCCAGTAGCCGACGGCGGGAACGGGCGAGAAGATCTTGTAGAGGGATGCCGTGACCGTCACGATCGTGGCGAACGCCAGAGGCACGGCGACGATCCAGAGGTACCTGAAGTAGCCCTTGTCGGCGACGATGGCCAGGCAGACCGCGAGCGCGATGGCGGCGAGCAACTGGTTGGCGATACCGAACAGGGGGAACAGTGTGTTGATGCCGCCGAGCGGGTCGGTGACGCCCATGATCAGGATCGCCCCCCACGCGGCGACCATGATGGCCGTGCAGATCCAGGCCCCCGCCGTCCAGCTGGCATCCCGGAACTTGGGGATGATGTTGCCGAGGGTGTCCTGGAGCATGAACCGGGCGACACGCGTGCCGGCGTCGACGGCCGTGAGGATGAAGAGCGCCTCGAACATGATGGCGAAGTGGTACCAGAAGCTCATCATGCCGACGCCGCCGATGAACGACTGCATGATGTGCGCGAGCCCGACGGCGAGGGTCGGGGCGCCGCCGGTGCGCGAGACGATGCTCTCCTCGCCGACGTTCTTCGCGGTTTCGGCGAGGAGTTCGGGGGTCAGGTTCACGCCGGTGAGACCGAGTGAGTTGACGAACGCAACGGCTCCTTCGATCGTTCCACCGGTGTTCGCCGCCGAGATGTTCATGGCGAAGTAGAGGCCGCGGTCGATCGATAGGGCAGCCACGAGCGCCATGATGGCCACGAAGCTCTCCATGAGCATTCCGCCGTAGCCGATGAACCGGGTCTGGCGTTCTTTCTCAACGAGCTTCGGCGTGGTTCCGGATGCGATCAGCGCATGGAATCCGCTCAGTGCACCACAGGCGATGGTGACGAACAGGAACGGGAACAGCGATCCGGGAACGACAGGGCCGCCGGCGGGGTTACCGGCGAACTCGCTGAACGCGGGGACCGTGATCTCCGGCCGCACGATGACGATTGCAACGGCGAGCATGACGATCGTGCCGATCTTCATGAACGTGGAGAGGTAGTCGCGGGGCGCGAGGAGCAGCCAGACGGGGAGGATGGCGGCGATGAAGCCGTAGATGATGATGCCCCACGCGATGGTGGTGCGGTCGAGGGTGAAGAGCGCTGCGCCCCAGTCCGTCGCGGCGACGGCGCCGCCGCCGACGATGGCGGCCATCAGCAGCACGAAGCCGATGATCGACACTTCGGTGATCTTCCCTGGGCGGATGAAGCGCAGGTACACGCCCATGAACAGGGCGATCGGGATGGTCATCGCGACGCTGAAGACACCCCACGGGCTCTCACCGAGGGCGTTGACGACGACGAGGGCGAGGATGGCCACGATGATGACCATGATGACGAGCGTGGCGATGATGGCGGCGGTGCCGCCGACCCGGCCGAGCTGGTCGCGCGCCATCTGGCCGAGCGAACGGCCGCCGCGCCTCGTCGAGAAGAACAGCACGAGATAGTCCTGCACGGCGCCCGCGAGGATGACGCCGACGATGATCCAGAGCGTGCCCGGCAGGTAACCCATCTGCGCGGCGAGCACCGGTCCGACGAGCGGCCCGGCCCCCGCGATCGCAGCGAAGTGGTGGCCGAAGGTGACCCGGCGGTCGGTCGGAACGTAGTCCTTGCCATTCGCCTTGTACTCGGACGGGGTGGCGCGCCGGTCGTCCGGCCGCGTGATGACCCGCTCGATGTACTTGGCGTAGAACCGGTAGGCGATGAGGTAGGTGCAGACCGCGGCGAAGACGAACCAGATCGCGTTCACGGTCTCGCCACGCACGATCGCGAGCATCACCCACGCTGCGCCGCCGAGGAGCGCGATCGCCGCCCAGAGGGCGATCTTCGCCGGAGTCCAGTTGCGCTCTTCGGCTTCCCGCTCATCGTCGGGGACCGCCACCGGGGGCAGGGTCGGATCCTGCTCGATCGCGGCTGGGGCCGTGTCGGCCGCATTTCCTTGTGCTCGGTCGGCGTCGTAGCTCATCAGAACCCCTCAGTCGTGGTGCGCCCGGGCCTGGCATCCGCCACTCCGCGAGCCTGTTAGCTCCGATGCTACAACCGTGACCGACCGAACGGGGGTATTCGCTCGCGGGGTCGCCGAGACGGCGGCCTGCGCGGGTCTTTTCGCGCCGCGCCGGTGAAGCGTCGCCCGCGCGGAACGAAACGACCCGCGCGACCTACCCGACGAGCGCCGGCACCCGACTCGGCTGCACAACCAGCCACAGCGCGCACACCGCGACGAGCGACGTCGCCAGCATCACCGCGCCCATCGGCACCGCCGTGTCGATCCCGAGCCAGCCCACGATCGGCGAGATCAGTCCGGCGAGCCCGAAGTTCAGGGCGCCGAGAACGGATGCTGCGGTGCCCGCTTCACGCGCGTGGTTGACGAGGGCGAGCACCTGAACGGCTGGGAACCCGAAGCCTGCCGCCGTGATGAAGATGAACAGCGGAATGAGCACACCGAGGAACCCCGCACCGGACGCGGCCAGCACGACGATGGCGAGCGACGCCAGGGCCTGGATCGCGGTGGTCACGCCGAGGATCCATTGCGGGCCGAAACGCCGCATCAGCCGCGACGAGACCTGCACGCCGAGCACGATGCCGAGCGAGTTGATCGCGAACAGGTAGCCGTACTGTTGCGGGTCGAGGCCGTAGACGTCCTGGAACAGGAACGACGACGCCGACAGGTACGCGAACAGTCCGGAGAAGGTCATACCGCCGATGAGCGCGACGCCGACGAACACCCGGTCGCTGAACACCGAGCGGTAACGGTCACGCACGGTCGAGTGACCGGCGACGTGGCGGCGCTCCGGCGGCAGCGTCTCGACGATGAACAGCGACACGGCCGTGACCACGATCACGCCGTAGATGGCGAGGAACACGAACAGGCCGCGCCAGTCGAGGAACAGCAACAGCTGCGATCCGATCACCGGGGCGAGGATCGGGGCGAGACCGTTCACCAGTGCCAGGCGCGACAGCATCCGGACGAGGGGCCGGCCTCCGAAGAGGTCGCGGACCATGGCCATGGCGACGACACCGCCGGCCGCGGCGCCGGCGCCCTGCAGCACCCGGAAGACGCCGAGCCACACGATGTCGGGCGCGAGGGCGGCGCCGATGCTCGCGGCGATGTGCACGCTCGTGGCGAGGATGAGGGGCAGCCGCCGACCCACCTTGTCGCTCCACGGACCCATGAACAACTGGCCGACCGCGAAGCCGATGGTGGTTCCGGTGAGCGTCAGCTGGATGAGCGTCGCCGAGACATTGAGCTCGTTCTCGAGCACCGGGAACGCCGGCAGGTACAGGTCGATGGTGAACGGCCCGAGGGCCGTCAGCGACCCGAGCACGAGGATGTAGACGAGCCTCTGCCGACGCGAGAGAGCGTCACCGGGGTGCACAACGGTAGTCAAGAAAGTGAGTCCTAGAGATGAGGGAGGGGCTGCGGATGCCACGGGCAGACTGCCGGTGCCCTGAACGTAACCGCTCGGGAAGCCCGTTATTCCCGGGGCGCGACATGAAATCGAATCGATTCGACCTAAGCTTCAGAATATCAGCCGCCGGTCGCCCCCGCGCCGCGCGGGTCGATTCGCGTGGCGCGGGCGCAAAGCCGCCGGCGCCATGCGAAAAGACCCGCGCACAGGTTGGGCTGGGGCTGGCGCACCGTGGCGCCGGCGGCCTAGCATCGGCGCATGATCACACCGCCCGACATCGACGAGTTCCTCCGCAACTATGAAGAGGCAATGGGCGCGTACGACGCCGAACGGCTGGCGGCGCTGTGGGGCATGCCCGGCACGGTGCTGACCGACGACTTCGCCGGTTCACTCGATTCGCGCTCGGCCCTGGTGGACGCGCTCTCGCAGGCTCACCCGTACTACCGCAGCCTCGGACTTGCCCGGGTGACCCACACCCTCCTCGAACAGGCGGACCTCACCGACGTCCTCATCCGCGTCCGGCTGCGCTGGCACTTCTCCGATGCCGACGGCCAGCTCCTCACCGACAGCGACTACGAATACCTGCTGCGACGGGACGCCGACGGCATCCACGCCTATGTCGCCGTGTCGATCGACGAGCAGGAGAAACTCGCCGAGCTCGCGCAGCGGCTCGGCATCCAGCCCGGCTGAGGCGGGATGCCGGGCGGTCGGTGCGCATAACTCCGCCAGACGCTGCCGCCGAGGCGGGCAAAGCCGCGCGCGGGCGCGGTTCCCGCTCCTGGCGCGCGCGGGATCGGCGGAGTTGTGCGCTCAGGCCTCGACGGCCACCGCGACCCTCGCCGGGTCGGCGATGAGCGGCTCGAACGCGAGCTCCGCGGCTCCGATGAGCAGAAGGTCCGGCCCGAGGGTGGCGCGCACGATCCGCACGTCTTCGTACGACGCGGCGAGCGTCTGGCCGGCCACGAGGTTCTCGAGGCCCTCCTCGTCGACCGCCTGGATCGAGCCGAGGAACCCGCCGAGCACCACGAGTTCGGGGTTGAGCACGTTGATCGCGTTCCGCAGGGCGACGCTCAGGATCCGGAGCTGACGCGACACCTCGCGGCGCACCGCCGGGTCGGTCGAGTCGAGCAGCGCCCGCTCGAGCTCCACCGCGTCGGCGGACTTCAGGCCCAGCAGGTCGAGCAGCCGGCCACGGTTGACTTCGTCCTCGAGCGCTCCCCCGGTGGACGGCGAATCGGGCCCGTCCGGTGCCGTGACGAGGTTGTGCCCGAACTCCCCGGCGTACCCGCCCGCGCCGCCCAACGGCATCCCGTTGGCGATGACGCCGCCACCGATCCCGCTGGGACCGCCGTTGAGGTAGATGAGGTCGTGGACGTCGCGACCCGCGCCGAACGTGTGCTCGGCGAGCGCCCCCAGACTCGCGTCGTTCGCCGCTGAGCAGGCGTACCCGGTCGCATCCGCGAGCATGGCCGCCACCGGCGCATCGACCCAGCCCAGGTGCGGCGCCAGCCGGACCAGGCCATCCGGCACGCGCACCAGCCCGGGAACCGCGACGCCGATTCCGGCAACCACGACGGATGCCGGCAGTCCAGCCTGCAGGTCGGCGATCAGCCCGGCGGTCACGCGCACCGTCTCGACCACCCCAAGCGGTTCGTCAAGTTCATGCCGCACCTGCGACACCACCTGCCCGTGCATGCGCACGACGCCGACCGTGATGGCATCCTGTTCCGGGTTCACGGCGAACGCCACGCAGTCGGGATGCGGCCGCACCACCGGCGACGGCCGACCGACGCTCCGCGCACCGTCGGGTTCGGCTTCGACGACGAGGCGCAGCGCGGCCAGCTCGCTGACCAGGGCGGCGACCGTCGATCGGTTCAGCCCGGTCTCGCGGGTGAGCGTCGAGCGGGACACGGCACCCCGATGGTGCACGAGCCCGAGTATGCGCGACAGGTTGTACCGCCGAACGGTGTCAAGGTTCGTGCCGCGATTATTCACTGTCAGCTCGGCATTCTGTGGCTCCTGGCAAGCTCGGCGTACCAGAGTGCACTGTCTTTGGGCAGGCGTTCGAGGGTGTCATAGTCCACACGAACGATACCGAACCTCTTGGAGTAACCGTATCCCCACTCAACGGTATGACGCGCAGGCCGACTGGACGCTGTCAAGGCGAGTACCTGCCGCCACAGTTAGACTCGGCCTCGCAAAGCCCGCACACTGGCGCGGGCCCAGGAAGGGAATGCAACGTGGCAGGCAGGTCGGCGGTCGGAGCAGACGAACCCGGAGGAGCCGTCTCCCGCGTCTATGCGCATCTTCGCGGCCAGATCGTCGATGGTGAGATCCCGCCTCGCACGAAGATCAATATCGAGAACGTCGCTCGCGAACTCACGCTCTCGCAGACGCCGGTGCGTGAAGCGCTTCAGAAGCTCGAGGCGGATGGGCTCCTCGATTACGTTGCCGGTCGCGGCTACACGACGACTCCCAAGCTCGACCTCGCTGGGCTCGATGCGCTGTTCGAACTCCGTTTCCTACTCGAGCCATGGGCTGCACGCGCCGTGGCGACCGACCGGATTGCTAACCCAGCCGCAAAGCTGCATGACGAACTGACGCGATTTGAATCGAACATCCAGCGGGGAGGCGATCTCCGGCAGGTGGTCCTTGCACACGACAATGCCTTCCACATGCTCATCCTCACTGCGACTGGTAATCCCCTGGTTCGCCAGTCGTTCGAACAAAGTCAGGCGCACCTCCACCTGTTCCGGCTGTCCCCGATCGATCACGACGGGTCGATAGCACGGCACGAACACGCGACCATCGCTGACGCCATTGGTCGGAGTGACCCGGATGCCGCGGAACGCGCCATGCGCGCGCACCTCCGACGTTCCTACGTGCGTTCAGCGAGCGCATTCGACGTGCAGGATGACTCACGGATTGAACGGGCGGAGCAATTTCCCGGTGTCTCGTCGCTCCGCATGGTCGATTAACTCCGGCGCCTCGCCTGAGCCCCGCGCAGTGCGCTGGCGTTCGTTAATTCGCGTGTTCTCTGCGTAATTTGCTTTTTCTCGGCGCATCTATAGGATTATGCACGTTCCTATAGATCAACGAAGGCGAGGCGACACTGGTGTCGACACTTATATCGGTACGAAGCGAAGACATTCGTTTTCCCACCTCTCTCAGCCTGGACGGCTCGGACGCCGTGAACGTGGCCCCGGATTACTCCGCCGCCTATGTCGTCATCGAGACGTCCGCCGGTGATTGCGGACATGGTCTGGTGTTCACCTCCGGCCGCGGGAACGACATCATGGCGCACGCGATCCAGTCGCTCGGCCAGCAGCTCCTCGGTGATGACGTGGAATCGGTTCTCGACGACATGGGAGGCCTGTCGCGTCGCCTCACCCGCGATTCCCAGTTCCGCTGGCTCGGTCCGGAGAAGGGCATCATTCACATGGCTGCCGGAGCTCTGCTCAACGCCATGTGGGACCTCCGGGCCAAGCGGGAGAACGTACCCCTCTGGCTGCTTCTTGCACGGATGCCGGTCGATGATCTCGTCGACCTCATCGACTTCTCTCACATCACCGACGCGCTCACACCGGACGAAGCCCGGGCGATCCTGCAAGCAGGCCAGGAAGGCCGCGAGTCGCGCATCGCAGAGCTCCTTCGCGACGGCTACCCGGCATACACGACCTCGCCCGGTTGGCTCGGCTACAGCGACGAGAAGCTTGTCCGCCTGTCACGAGAAGCGGTCGCCGAAGGCTTCGGCATGATCAAGCTCAAGGTCGCCGGCGATCTCGACGACGACAAACGCCGCCTGGCCCTGGTCCGCGAAGCCATCGGCGACCACCCTGTCTCGGTGGACGCGAACCAGAAATGGGAGATAGACGAGGCGATCGAGTGGATGAACGAGCTTGCAGAATACAAACCGTTCTGGATCGAAGAACCCATCAGTGCCGACGACGTGCTCGGGCACCTCGACGTGAAACGCGGAATCGAACCAATCCGGGTCGCCACCGGCGAACTCGTGCACAGCCGCATCGCGTTCAAACAACTGCTCAAGCTCGGCGCGATCGATGTCATGCAGATCGACTCGACGCGCGTCGCCGGGGTCAACGAGAATCTGGCCAACCTGCTCCTGGCGGCCAAGTTCGGCGTCCCGGTCTGCCCGCACGCCGGGGGTGTCGGATTGTGTGAGATTGTGCAGCATCTGTCATTCTTCGACTACGCAGTGGTGAGCCGGACCCAAGAAGGCCGTTTCATCGAGTATGTCGACCACCTGCACGAGCACTTCGTCGACCCCGTCGTAATCGAGAGTGGGCGCTACCTCGCCCCCAGCAAGCCGGGATTCAGCTCAGAGATGGTCGCGAGTTCGCGCGCCGAATGGAGCTATCCCGACGGGGCAGGCTGGCGCGGCCTCGACCCGGCCGCACGAACCGCCGATACCCGCCAGCTTGCAGAACGATTCAGTCCCTACCAGTAAGGCACCACCACCCGATGTCGGCGCTGACGCCGACCCGAAAGAAAGAAAAGACATGAAACGATCACCGAAGTTGCTGATCCTTCCCATGATTGCCGCGCTTGCACTCAGTGTCACGGCGTGCACGTCGACGAGCGCCAGTCCGAGCGCCGCCGGCCCGACCGGCACCGGGGGAAGTGGCATTCTTCAGCAGGTGTTGGAGAAAGATGTGCTGCGTGTCGGTGTTCAGACGGAGGTTGCTCCGTGGGGCCTTCTCAACTCCGATGGTTCGCGTGAGGGCTATGACATCGCGCTCGCCGAGGTCCTCGCTGAATCGCTCGGGGCCAAGGTTGAATACGTCAATGCCTCGAACGAGACGCGAATTCCGCTGCTGCAGACTGACAAGGTCGACGTCGTCATCGCGTCGTTCACTGCGACAACGGAACGCGCCCAGTCGGTCGCCTTCTCGATTCCGTACGCCGCCACCGGCACGGTGGTCGTGGTCCCCGAAGGAAGCGACATCGAGAGTTACGAAGATCTGGCCGGCCACAGCGTCGCCACCAGCCGCGGCAGCTCGGGAGAGGTCATCCTCGAGGAAGAGTTCCCCGACGCCGAGGCGACGAAGTTCGAGTCGTATGCAGATTCGCTGCAGGCGCTCCGGTCGGGCAAGGTGGAGGCGCTCATCGAGAGCACCGTCGTGGCCAACCAACTCGTGGCGGACGAAGACGGATTCCGTCTGGTCGACGCCGACGTGCTTCGTCCTTCGCTCATGTCGGTCGGTGTTGCACAGGGCGATTCCGTCTGGCTGGACTACGTCGACACGTTCGTGCGGCTCTGGAACAACTCAGGACAGAACCAGGCAGCGACCCAGGAATGGCTCGCCACCGACATGCCCGAGTTCCTCAAGTAGCTCCGAACACCGCGCCGACTCGGCGCACGGAAGGCATTCGTGAACCTATATTTTGGAGACATCCTGCCCTTCATGGGCGAGATGCTCACGGCCTTGGGAATGAGCTTCGGTATCACCGTCGCCTCCTTCCTCATCGGAGGGGTCTTCTCCGTCGCTGTCTATGCGGCGAAGGCCTCACCGGTCCGTGCGCTGAGCGCTGTGGCGTCCGGCTACATCGGCCTGTTTCGCAACACCCCGCTCCTCGTCCAGATCTATCTCATCTACTTCGGCTTGCCGGTATTCGGAATCAACCTGGACGTGTTGCAGGCGAGCCTCATCGCCCTCTCACTCAACAATGCCGCGTACTGCGCCGAGATCATCCGCGGCGGGTTCTCGTCAGTTTCGAAGGGGCTCGTCGAGGCCGGTGAGGCCCTTGGCCTCGACGCCTGGACGATCTTCACCAGGGTCTCGCTGATCCCGGCACTTCGCGCCGTCTACCCCTCCCTCGTGAACCAGTTCGTGCACCTGTTCCTGACATCCTCAATCGCGTCGATCATCGGACTTCCCGAACTCATGCACGCCATTCTCGAAATCAATTCGCAGACCTACAGAAGTATCGAGGTGTTGGCAATCGGCGCTCTGCTCTATTTCGCCTCAGGATTTCTCATCAGCTTTGTCGCCCGGGTCGCCGAGCGGTTCCTCTTCCGTTGGGCGGTGAGTGTCTGATGAGTGAAGAATTTCTGGGGCAGCTGGCAGGTCTGTTGAACGGCGCCGTCTGGACGCTCGCCCTCTGCAGCAGCGCGGGCATCGCAGGCACCGCCTTCGGTTTCGTGCTCGGTCTCGGACAAACGTCTTCCCGAGCCATACTCCGCTGGCCGGCCGTCGTGTACGTCACCGTCGTCCGAGGCGTGCCAGTGTTGCTGCTCATCTTTTTCGTGTACTTCGGTGTGCCGCTCCTCTTCGGGGTCAACCTCGACCCCTTCCTCACCGGATTCCTGTCACTTGCCCTGGTCGGGGCCGCGTACACGGGCGAAATCTTTCGCGGCGCGATCGAGGCGGTTCCGCGAGGCCAGACCGAAGCCGCACACGCACTCGGACTCGGATACGCCGACCGCCTGTTCCGGGTGATCATGCCGCAGGCCCTGCGGATCGCCGTACCGGCCGGAACTGGCTTCCTCATCAACCTCGTCAAGGACTCGTCCCTGATCGGGATCATCGGCTTCGTCGAACTCACCCGCGCAGCGAAGATCCTCAGCAACCTCACTCTCGATCCCCTCGGAGCCTTCCTCATGGCGGCGGCGATCTACTTCGTCATCAGTTTCGTCATCTCGCGAACCGGGAATGCGATCGAGCGCCGACTCACGCCGAAACTGGGCAAGCGCGCACGCATCCAGGAATCTTCCCTCACCCCCACCGGACATTAGGAACAATCGTGATAACGATCGAGAAACTGCACAAGAGCTTCGGCGACCTGGATGTCCTGACCGGCATCGACCTGCATGTGGCCCCCCACGAGGCCGTGTGTGTCATCGGCCCAAGCGGCTCTGGCAAGAGCACCTTGCTGCGATGTGTGAACGGGCTGGAGAGCATCACCTCAGGCACCATCAGCGTCGACGGCATCGACATCGGTGCCTCACGAAACAACCTCGCCCAGGTGCGGAGGGAAGTGGGCATGGTGTTCCAGCAGTTCAACTTGTTCCCGCACATGACCGCTCTCGAAAACGTCACGCTTGCGCCAACCCGGGTCCGCAAACTGAGCAAGGCCGATGCCGTAGCGCGCGCCGAAAGACTTCTCGCGCGAGTGGGCCTCGCCGACAAGCGGAACGCCTACCCAGCGCAACTGTCCGGGGGCCAGCAACAGCGCGTGGCTATTGCTCGCGCCCTCGCCATGGAGCCCCGGGTGATGCTCTTCGATGAGCCGACGTCTGCCCTCGACCCCGAGATTGTAGGCGAAGTACTCGACACCATGCGAGGGCTGGCCAACGATGGCATGACGATGATGGTCGTGACTCACGAGATGGGGTTCGCCCGCGAAGTCTCGGACCGCGTCGTCTTCATGGACAAGGGACAGATCGTCGAAGTCAGTACCCCCGCCGATCTCTTCAGCGCACCGAAGCAGGCACGCACCCAGGACTTCCTCAACAAAGTGCTGTGACGCGTCGCCATGGACACCACACTTGTCGTCGATCTCGGCAGCACGTCGATCAAGGCCGCGGTCGTCGATCCCGTCGGCCAGCTCATTCCTATCGGGCAACGCCAGGCGCCACCGTCGTATGCGCCCGCTGGACGTCACGAGTCTGATCCACTCGTCTTCCTGACAGCTGTGGAAGAGTTGATGGAGGCTGCGCTGAGGGTTGCCCCTGATCTTCGCGCAGTCGCGTTCAGCACTCAGATGCATGGGGCGCTCCTCACTGACGAGCAGGATGTGCCGGTGTCGCCGTTCCTGTCGTGGCAGGACGAACGGGCCGCGCAGCCGGATTCGTCGGGTGTGTCGGCGCTCGAACGGGTCGGGCGGAGCCTGCCGCCACACGTGCTGCGGTCGCTCGGCGTCCCACTCCGGGTCGGACTCGGCGGATTCACTCTCGCGGCGTGGTTCGCGGAGCATCCGAAACCGGAGGCACAGCGCATCCACACGCTCGGGAGCTTCATACTGAGCCGGCTCACCGGCGTTCATGCGACCCACATCACCAATGCGGCGCCGCTCGGGCTCGTCGACCTGGGCAGGTCAGCCTGGTGTCAGGACGTTGTGGCGGCGCTCGATCTGTCGGGATTCTCCCTGCCGACCATCGTGGGAGACTTCCGTCCAGTCGCCTTCTCCCGCTTCGGAGGTGTCGACCTCGAGTTCTACCCGGATCTTGGCGACCATCAAGCCTCACTGCTCGGAAGCGGCCTGACAGAGGGTGACCTTGCGATCTCGCTCGGAACCGCGGGCATCGCAGCGCGCATCGGCTCCGCTCCATGCGGCGAGCCGGTCGAAGTGCGCCCGTTCCTCGCTGGAACGCAATTGCATGTGCGCTCACGACTGCCCGGCGGGAAAGCAGCGCGCGAATTCGCCGATCAGGTGACGGGAACGCCGACCCCAGCCGACGAAGCGGAATTCTGGCGGCTGGCGTCGGATGCGGCGACTCTGGCTGAGGGGGACTCGGCCGGCACGAGGGCATTCTTCGCTCGCTATACCGACGCGTACAGCCTCGCAATCGCGGAGCTATTCCGTGGCGACAACCGACCGCGCCGCCTGCTGCTCAATGGTGGCGCGGCGCAGCATATTCCGTGGTTCCGCGACGCTTTCGCCCGCAGCCTCGGACTCAATCAGGTTGTTGTTCCAGACGGCGACCTGGCCATCCGCGGCGTCGCAGACCTTCTGCGCACCACCACACGCGAACTCGAAACGAGGGACCATCATGCCCGCTTACCTGCCCGCTGACATCCGTGTCGGAACGATGATCTCCGAATTCGTGAATCCATCGATGCCGCGCATACTCGATGCAGCGGGATTCGAATTCGCCATCCTCGACTGTGAGCACGGCGCATTCGACATGGAGACGGTCGGCGCAATGGCGAACGTGGCCTCGGGCACCGCCCTGGATCTCTGGGTGCGGACGCCTGCGATTTCCCGAGAGTACATCGGGCGTTACCTCGACGCAGGAATCGTTGGAATCGTCGCACCCATGGTGGACACCGTTGAGCAGGCCGAAGCCCTCGTTCGGATGACCAAGTATCCTCCCCTGGGTTCCCGGGGGATCTCGGTGACCCGAGCCCATTCGGGCTACGTCGTCGACGATCTGCCCGCGTACCTCTCGTCCGCGAACGAGCGCGTACAGGTCTACGCCCAGATCGAGACCGCACGGGCGGTGGACGGGGTCGAGGCGATCGCGGCGGTCGACGGACTGGACGGACTGATCGTGGGCCCCAACGACCTGCTCGGCGACCTGGGTTTTGCCGGGCAACTCGACCACCCGTCGCTACGCTCCGCTGTCGAGCGGGTCGCCGATGCGGCGCGTTCCTCCGGTAAACGGTCCGGCATCATCACGGGTGACCTGGATCTCATCACCATCGCAGTCGAACGGGGGGCCGACATCGTGAGCGTCAACAGCGACGTCGGGTACCTCCTGCGCGCGGCACGAAACCAGTTGCACGACTTGGGGCGCGGCCGCGGACATCTCACTGGACCCCACGGAGTGCCGCTCACCGTGACCGTCGGCTAACAACCGACATGCCGGAGTCGCATCTGGCGCGAAGTCTCCGCGCCAGATCCTCTTCACTGTCAGCTCGGCATTCTGTGGCTCCTGGCAAGCTCGGCGTACCAGAGTGCACTGTCTTTGGGCAGGCGTTCGAGGGTGTCATAGTCCACACGAACGATACCGAACCTCTTGGAGTAACCGTATCCCCACTCGAAGTTGTCGAGGAACGACCAGACCTGGTAGCCGCGGAGGTCGACGCCCCGGGTGAGGGCCCGGTGGGCCGCAGTGATGTGCCGGCGCAGGTAGTCGACACGGTCGGCGTCATGCACGGCACCGTCGACGACCTTGTCGTCGAACGCGGCACCGTTTTCGGTGATCATCAGCGGCAGGTCCGGGTAACTCTCGTGCAGGCTGAGCAGCAGTTCCTCGAGCCCGGCCGGTTCGATGTTCCAGCCCATCTCGGTGTGCGGGCCCGGTTGCGGCAGGAACTCGACCCGGGCGGCTCCGGGCCACGCCGTGCCCAGCGACGGCTTGTGCCCGTCGGCGTTCTGCTTCTCGGACACGCCGTCCCACAGCCGCACCCGCGTGGTGGAGTAGTAGTTGACGCCGAGGAGCCCGAGCGGCTGGCGAATCAAGTCGAGGTCACCGTCCTGCACGAACGCCCAGTCGGTGACGGATGCCGTGTCGGCGAGCACGTCTGCCGGGTACGTTCCGTCGAGCAACGGCCCGAGGAAGACGCGGTTCGCAAGGCCGTCGACCTGGCGGATCGCTTCGGCGCCGGCCTCCCCCTCACCGCGGAAGACGTGCAGGTTGAGGGTGATCGAGAACGTCGGGTCGTTGGGCACCACGTCGCGCAGGGCGGAGACTGCAAGGCCGTGCGCGAGGTTGAGGTGGTGCACGGCGGCGAGCGCCGCTGCGCCGTCGGTGACCCCGGGCGCGTGCGCTCCGGAACCGTAGCCGAGGTACGCCGAGCACCACGGCTCGTTGAGCGTCGTCCACGTCTCGATCCGGTCGCCGAGCGCCTCCCCCATGATTCGCGCGTAGTCGGCGAAGGCGTAGGAGGTGGCGCGGTTCGTCCACCCTCCCTCGTCCTCGAGCGCCTGCGGAAGGTCCCAGTGGTACAGGGTCGCGATCGGTCGGATGCCACGGGCGATCAGCCCGTCGACGAGGCGCTCGTAGAACGCGAGGCCGGCGGGGTTCGCCGGGCCGCGGCCTGTCGGCTGGATCCGCGGCCACGCGATCGAGAACCGGTACGCCTCGAGGCCCAGCGTCTTCATCAGGTCGAGGTCCTCGTCGAGCCGGTGGTAGTGGTCGACGGCAACGTCGCCGGTGTCGCCGTTCCAGACCTTTCCGGGGGTGTGGCTGTAGGTGTCCCAGATCGACGGACCGCGACCGTCCTCGTTCGCGGCGCCCTCGACCTGGTACGAGGCGGTCGCCGATCCGAAGAGAAAATCGGAGGGGAACTCGAGGCCGGCGCCGCGGTAGTCCGTAGGGTCGGTTGTCGTGTCTCGCATCAGAGAACAGCCTTTCGTTCGGTTGCTGTCACGGTGTCGCCGCCGGCGCGGCGGGCGCGGAACGGAGCATCCGCACCGCTCGTGACGGTCACAGCGTCGCCCTCTGCCGTGATCGTCAGGGTGACGGATGTTCCGCCGGTCGGGTTCGCGATGCTCACCGTGCGGGTCCCGGTGAAGCCGGGGTACACGGTGACGAGGGCGTCCTCGGTGTAGTCGTAGTCGGGCCGGTCCGAGCGGGAGCCGGTGACCAGGACCGCGCCTTCGCGCACCCACAGCGGGATGCTGTCGAACGCATGCGTTTCGCGGCGCCACGCCGGGCCGCTCACCGTCTCGCCGGTCAGGTAGTTGGTCCAGGAGCCTGCGGGCAGGTAGTACTGCACATCGCCCGACTCGCTGAAGACGGGCGCGACGAGAAGGTCGGGCCCGAGCAGGTATTGCCGGTCGAGGTAGTCGACGGCGGGGTCGCCGTCGAATTCGAGCTGCATCGGCCGCATGAACGGCGTGCCGGTCCGGGCCGCTTCGAGCCCGACCTCGTACAGGTACGGCATGAGCTCGAGTTTGAGCTTCGTGAACCGGCGGGTCACGTCGACGGCGCTCTGGCCGGGCGCTTCGGTGCCGTCGTCGAACAGCCACGGCACCCGGTAGCTCGTCGAACCGTGCAGGCGGGAGTGGCTCGACATCAGGCCGAAGGCGACCCAGCGTTTGAACACGGCGCCGTCCGGCATCCCTTCGAAGCCGCCGATGTCGTGACTCCAGTAGCCGAAGCCGCTGAACGCGAGCGAGAGCCCGCCCCGCAGGGTCTCGGCCATCGACTCGAAGCTCGAGGAGTTGTCCCCGCCCCAGTGCACCGGCTGCTGCTGCCCGCCGACCGTGGCCGACCGGGCGAACAGCACGGCGTCGCCCTCGCCCCGGTGCTCTTCGAGCACCTCGAAGACGGCCTTGTTGTAGAGCTGGGTGTACCAGTTGTGCATGACTTCGGGCGACGAGCCGTCGTGCCAGACGACGTCAGTGGGGATGCGCTCGCCGAAGTCGGTCTTGATCGCGTCGACGCCCTGGTCGAACAGGCGACGGAGCTTGCCCTGGAACCAAGCGACAGCATCCGGGTTGGTGAAGTCGACGAGGCCCATGCCCGCCTGCCACATGTCCCACTGCCAGACGTCGCCGTTGGCCTTCTTGACGAGGTACCCGGCGTCGCGGGCCTCGGCGAAGATCGCGGCGCGCTGGCCGATGTACGGGTTGATCCAGGCGGAGACGTGCAGGTTCTTGTCGTGCAGCCGCCCGAGCATGCCCTCCGGGTCGGGGAACACCCGCGGGTCCCACTCGAAGTCGGTCCAGTTGAACTCGCGCATCCAGAAGCAGTCGAAGTGGAAGACGCTGAGCGGCAGGTCGCGTTCGGCCATGCCGTCGATGAAGCTCGACACGGTGGCCTCGTCGTACTGCGTCGTGAACGAGGTCGACAGCCACAGGCCGTACGACCAGGCCGGCACCCGGGCGGGCCGGCCGGTCAGCCGGGTGTACCGCTCGAGCACCTCCTTCTGGGTCGGACCGTGGATCACGAGGTACTCGAGGGCCTCCCCGGCGACGGAGAACTGCACCTCTTCGACGCTCTCGCTGCCGACCTCGAACGACACGTGCTCCGGGTGGTTCACGAGCACCCCGTAGCCGCGGTTGGTGAGGTAGAACGGCACGTTCTTGTACGACTGCTCGCTCGACGTTCCGCCGTCGGCGTTCCAGATGTCGATGGTCTGCCCGTTCTTGACGAGCGGGCCGAATCGTTCCCCCAGCCCGTAGACGAGCTCGCCGACGCCGAGCGAGAGGCGGCCGTGGAGGTAGGCGGATGCCGGCGCGAGCCCGGTCGTCGTCACCCCGGAGACTCCGGCCGGTTCTGTCGTGACGGGGGCGTTGTCGTCGAGGGACATGTAGCCGATCGACTTATGGCCACTCGAGGTCAGGGTTTTCCCGTCGGCCTCGAAGCTCAGCGCCCAGGGCGCACCCGTCGCAATGCGTGCGGTCAGGGCGCCCGAGGTCACCGTGCCACCGGCATCCGTCACCGCGATCGTCGTCTCGGTCGCCTCGGCGCCGACCAGCTCGAAGCCGGGGCCCGGGTTCGCACCGGTGTTCTTCTCGATCCGCACCCGGATGACGCCTTCGAGCGGCGACGACAGACTGACCGTCAGGGCCGCCCGGTTGAGCACATCACCGCGGCGTTCGATCACCTTGGTCGGCGCAGTGACGCGCAGCACGTCGCCGTCGGCGTCGATGTCATACGCCTCCTGGGCGTAGAGGGCGGAGACGCCGGGGCGGGCGCTCCAGAATCCATCGGTGAATTTCATGAACGGGTGTCCTCTCTGAGAACGACAACGGAACCCGGAGCAACCGGGCCTGGCTCGAAACGGTTGCCCGTCACGAGATCCAGGCCGGTGGCTTCGAGGTGCAGCGGATCGGGTGAATGGTTGAGTGCGAAGAGCCAGGACCTGTCGTTGCCGACCCGGCGAGTGAGTTCGAGACCACGTTCGGCGACGGCGACCGGCGACAGCCCGGCCCGGGTGACGAGATCGTCGAGAAGGGCGCCGGTGGATTCGGCGTCGAGGTGGGTCGCCACGTAGGTGGCGCTGCCCGCCCCGACCGTGTTCCGGCTGACCGCGGGAACCCCCGCGAGCTCCCCGGTGGCGTAGCTCGCGACCGCCGTAGCGCCATCGAGGTGCGCGAGCTCGGTCCAGATCGAACCGGTCCAGCCGTTGTCGAGGGCAACGCTGTCGTCCTCGAGCAGCGGGAAGATCTCCTCCACGCGGATGCCGAGCAGGTCGCGGAGGACGCCCGGGTAGGTGCCGTGCACCCGGTTGTGCTCGTTCACGATTCCGGAGAAATAGGTGACGATGGCATGCCCGCCGCCCGCGACCCACCTGGCCAGCCGCGTGGCATCCGTCCCGGTCAGAAGGAACAGGGTCGGGACGACGACGGCGGCATAGCCGTCGAGGTTGTCCGACGGGTGGAGAATGTCGACGGCGATGCCCCGCGCGGTGAGGGCGCGGTGCATTTCCAGCGCCACGGCGAGGGAGTTGATGTCGACCGTCGGCTTGCGGCCTGAACGGAGCGCGACGGCGGCGTCGTAGTCGAAGAGCAGGGCGACGGATGCCGTTTCGACGCGGCTCCCGGCGACCTCGGCGATGGCCTTGAGGGTGGCGCCGAGTTCAGCGGCTTCGCGGTAGACCTTCGTGTTGGCACCGGCGTGGGGAACGACAGCGGAGTGGAACTGTTCGCTCCCGGCCGTCGACTGCCGCCACTGGAAGAACAGGGCGCCCTCGGCGCCGCGGGCGATGTGGGCGAGGCTGTTGCGGGCGAGCTCCCCGGCCGACTTCGCCCGGTTGCGTGCCTGCCAGTTGACCGCCGAGGTGGAGTGCTCGATCAGGAGCCACGGGTCACCGCCGGCCATGCCCCTCACGCGGTCGGCGCTGAAGGCGAGTTCGCCGTGCCGCTCAGGGTCGGTTGCGATCGTGTAGTGGTCGTTCGACACGAGATCGACCTCACCGGCCCAGGCCCGGTAGTCGGCCACGCCGGGGTGGTTCTGCACCATGAAGTTCGTGGTGACCGGCACGCGCGGAGTGACGCGGCGGAGCACGTCCCGCTCGGCACGGTAGTGGCCGAGCAGGGCATCCGAGCTGAACCGTTCGTAGTCGAGCAGGAGCCCCGGGTTGTGGCCGGTGCGGCTGTACCGCGGCGGCTGGAGCTGGTCGAACGAGGTGTAGCGGTGGCCCCAGAACGCCGTGCCCCACGCCGCGTTGAGGGCGTCGATGGTGCGAAACTTCGCCTCGAGCCAGCGCTGCCACGCCAACCCGGTCTCGTCACTGAAGCACTTCGCGTTCTCGTTGCCGAGTTCGTTGCTCACGTGCCACAGGCGCAGTGCCGGGTGGTCGCCGTAACGCGCGGCCAGCTTCTCGACCATCCGGAGGGCATACCTGCGGAACGTCGCCGAGCTCGGTGACCAGCCGAGCCTGCCGCCCTGCGCGACGCGGGTGCCGTTGTCGTCGACCGGCAGGATCTCCGGGTGGGCCTGCAGCAGCCAGATCGGTGGAGCGGCGGTCGGTGTGGCCAGGTTGACCCCGACGCCGCCCTCGTGCAGCAGGTTCATGATGCGGTCGAGCCAGCCGAACTCGAACTCGCCGTCGGCGACCTCGATCAGGCCCCAGGAGAAGACCCCGAGGTTGACCGAATTGACGCCGGCTCGTCGCATGAGCTCGATGTCCTCGAGCCAGACCTCTTCGGGCCACTGCTCCGGGCTGTAGTCACCGCCGAAGGCGAATCCGTCGGAGATCCGGCGGAACTCCGTGGGCTGCGCGAGGTCGTTCGCGCGGGACAGGAAGGTGGTCATGACGGTGGAGTTCGCTTTCGGTGGGGGGCCAGCGGGATGGTCGAAACGTTTCGATCATCGTCCCGCAAGGACACGAGAGGACCGGGCAAAAGGTCAGGTGACGGGCGCCGTCGATCCGAGATCGACGTAGGTCGGCTCGATGAGTTCGACGTGGGGATCCACGGCACCGGCGAGCTGGGACATGGTGAGCTCGACGGCCCGGGTGCAGGAGAGATCGGCGGGGAGCGGAATGATGTCGAGGGGTGGATCGAGATGCGCCGTGTCAAAGCTCGAGCACGCCGAGATCAGCGACAGGTCGTCGGGCACCCGGATGCCGCGCTGCCGCAGCAGCTCCAGAAGCGCGACCTGGACCGACTCGTTCGAGTTGAGGACCACGGCGGTCATTCCGGGGACGGCTGCGCTGAGGGTGTCGAACGCGGTGCGCACGCCGGCGGCGCCCTCGTCTGACGGCACGAAAGCCACGGTCACACCCTGGCGTTCCGCTTCAGCAAGGAAGCTGTCGCGGAAGCGAGCCGGAAAGTTGGAGCCTCGTTCGTACACGAGCGGAACCTGACCGATCAGCCCGATCCGGGTGTGGCCCTGCTCGGTGAGCCGGCGGAGGCTGAGCACTCCCGCCGCCTCGAAGTCCAGGTCGACGCAGGTCAGCCCGGCGGTGTCGCTGGGGATACCGATGACGGCGGCCGGGAGTCCCAGCTCCCGAACGAGATCGGTCCTCACATCAACGGTCGACACGTCGAGCAGGATGATGCCGTCGACGAGTGAACTCCGCGCGACCCGGCGCAGACCGCTCGTCGCCTCGTCCTGGGTGAGGAGGAGGACGTCGTAGTCGAACTTCCGGGCGGCCGTCGCGACCGACAGCACGAAGGCCATGTGGGCGGGCGCGTAGGTGCCGGCGTGGAGCGGAGCGCTCAGGGCGAGGATGTTCGTCTTCGTTCCCTTGAGCATCCGCGCGCCCGCGTTCGGGCGGTAGTCCAGTTGCTGCACCGCTTCGTCGATCCGCCGGCGGGTCGATTCGGCGATCGAACGCTTGCCGCTGAGGGCGTAGGACACGGTGGAGATGGACACGCCGGCGACGCGAGCGACGTCGTGGATGTTGGCCATGCTGGGACTCCGGTGTCTAAACGTTTCGAATCGGTTGATGCGAGCCTAGGTGATGCAATCGCGGGGACGCAAGCCATTTGTGGTTTTCACCGACAAATCGAACGGCGTCGATCACATTGCGCTCGCCGAGCGCAGATCGACCCCGTCCCAGGCGATTGTCGTGCGCTTCCCCGGTACGACAGCGACGACGAGGTCACAGCCGCGGTAGGTCACGATGCGCTCCCCGCACGCATCCGTCGATCCTGCGGTGAGGGTCGCCGTGGTCAGCACGCCGGCCGACCAGTCGAGGTCGACGAGCAGGCCGGGTCGCGCGCGGAGTCCCGTGACCGCGCCGTCCGGCAGCTCGGCCGGAAGCGCCGGAAGCAGCGCGATCGCACCGGAGTGGCTCTGCAGTAGCATCTCGACCACGGCGGCCGGAAAGCCGAGGTTGCCGTCGATCTGGAACGGCGGGTGGGCGGCGAGAAAGTTGCGGTACAGGCCGCCAGCGTGCCCGGTTCCGCCCTCGGCCGAGGTGCGGAAGACGAGCCGCAGCAGGTCGGAGACTTTCTCGTGCTGCCAGAGCCTCGCGCGCAGGCACAGCTTCCAGACCAGCGACCACCCGGTCGAGTCGTCGCCGCGGCGGTCGAGGGAGCGGGACGCCGCAGCCTCGAGCTCCGGTGCCTGCATGCCGCGTCCCGGGTACAGCGGGTAGAGGTGCGAGACATGCCGGTGCGACGGCTCGGTCTCGTCAAGCTGAGCTCCCCATTCCTCGATCTCGCCGGTGGGTGTGATCCGTGGCCCGGCGATCCGGTCCCGTGCGGCGCGCACCCGGGCGACGATCGGCGAATCGAGCCGGTCGAGCCGCTGGGCCAGCTCCTCGACGGTCGAGAAGAGATCGGCGACGAGCGCCCGGTCGAGGGCGGATGCCGTTGCGAGCGACGCGGGACCGTCCAGGGTGGCGAACCGGTTCTCGGGTGAGGTCGACGGCCGCGTGACGAGGGCGCCCGAACCGTCGTCGACAAGCCAGTCGAGCGCGAAGGCCGCTGCACCGACGGTGACCTCCCAGAACCGGGTCAGCCACTCCTCGTCCGCGCCGAACCGGCGATGCTCGTCGAGCTGCAGCACGAGCCAGATCCCGCCCATCGGCCACTGCGACCACGATGCGTCGCCGGCCGTCGGGGAGCTGAACGCCCAGGCATCCGTGTTGTGGTGCGCCACCCAGCCGTCGCAGTCGTACAGCCGCCGCGCCGTGTCGGCCCCGGCTCTCGCGAGCGCTTCGACGAGGTCGAGGAGCGGTTCGTGGCACTCGGGGAGGCCGAGAGTCTCCGCTGCCCAGTAGTTCATGCCCGTGTTGATGTTGAGCGTGTAGTTCGATGACCACGGCGGCCGCAGGTCGGCGTTCCACAGCCCCTGCAGGGTGGCCGGCAGGCCGCCAGGCCGGGACGAGGAGATCAGAAGGTAGCGGCCGTAGTCGAAGAGCAGCGCGACGAGGCCCGGGTCGATGCGGCCGTCGGCCTCGTCGAGCCGCCGGTCGGGATCCGTGATCGCCGTCGACGTGCCCAGGCTGAGGCGAACCCGGTCGAACAGTGGCCGGTGGGCGTCGACGTGGCGCTCGAGGAGCTCGTCGAATGGTCGGGCGAGCGCCGCCGTGGCCCGCTCGCCGGCGCGACGCCGGGCATCCGCGCGGGTCGACTGCCCGGGCATCCCGAGCCCGGCGAATGTCGTCTCGGTCGCGAGGACGAGCACGAGTTCGGTGACGCCCTCGAGGCCGAACGGCCCGTCGCCGGTGGCGTCGTCGCCTGGGGCCGGCCGTCCGTCCGAGCGCCAGCCGGCGACGACGACCCCGCTCAGGGGACGGATGCCGGGGATCTCCCAGGTGAGGGCAGGCTCGTCGGGTTCGTGCCCGGGTGCGACGTCGGCGGGCAGGTCGAGTTCGATCGCCACGCCTGCCGGCCGCACGCTCCGGGAGGTTTCCCGCAACCGTGTGCGCAGGCCGAGCGACAGCCGGACCGGCGTCGTCGAGCGGATCCGGTGCACGAGCACGCCGTCGGGTGCGCTGACGAAGGTGTCGTGTCGAAGTTCCTGGCCGTCCGCCGTCGAGGCGACGGTGTGGATCGCGTCGCCTAAGTGCAGCGTCCGTGAGAACTCGCCCACCGGGGCACCCGCCACTGTGAGCGTGAGGTCAGCGAACGGCAGGTATGCCTGCGAGTACCGCGATTGCAACGCCCGGAGTTCGCGCTCGGCGTCGAGAGGTCGCCCGTCTGAGAGAAGGGCGCGGGCCGCGGCGAGCGCCGCTGCCGCAACCTCGGGCGTAACCGCACCACGCCGGTGCTCGCTGTCGGGCGAGCCCGACCAGGCCGTGCCGTCGTTGAGGGAGAGGTGGACCGCCTCCGGACCCGCCATCACCATGGCGCCGAGTCGCCCGTTGCCGAGCGGGAGGCCGTCGAGCCAGCCCTCGCTCGGGCGGGAGTACCCAAGCGACCGGCCCTCCCCGGGAGCCCGCAGCGCGGCTGTTGTCACGACGGCTTCGCTCCTCTGCGGGTGGATGGGATTCCGAGCTAAACGTTTCGACTCGTTCGTCTGCGAGCCTAGGTCACCCGTCTTTCACAGCACAACCGAATTTGTTGACCTTTTCCACATATCGGCGGGAGAGTGGCCGTGATGGCGCATCGCGTCGCTAGGGTGGTCTGAGATTTCCCCGAGCGAAAGCACACACCATGTATGTCGACATGCCCGAATCCCAGCTTCCCGACTATCGCAGCAGTCAGGTCGACCCCGACGACTTCGATGCGTTCTGGAACGAGAGCATCGCTGCCGCGCGCGCCGTGGCATCCGACGTTCGCATCGAACCGGTCGACTCCGGGCTGACGACCCTCGACGTCTTCGATGTCACCTTCTCGGGCTGGGACGGGCACCCGGTGAAGGCGTGGCTGCGCATTCCGAAGAACGCGACAGGGCCGCTGCCCGCCGTCGTGCAGTACATCGGGTACGGCGGTGGCCGCGGCCACTACCTGGAGAACCTGCTCTGGGCGTCGTCCGGGTTCGTGAGTTTTCAGATGGACACGCGCGGGCAGGGCGCGGGCTGGTCGCGGGGCGACACCGCCGACCCGGTCGGCTCAGGACCGCAGACGTCGGGGGTGATGACCAAGGGGATCGACAGCCGCGAGAACTACTACTACCGGCGACTCTTCACCGACGCCGTACGGGCGATCGACACCGTGCGCGACCTGCCGATGGTCGACCCGGCCCGGGTATCGGTCTTCGGTCAGAGCCAGGGCGGCGGCATCGCGCTTGCCGTCGCGGGCCTGGTGCCGGGCCTCGCGGCTGTGGCGCCATGCGTGCCGTTCCTCTGCGATTTTCCGCGGGCGACCGTCATGA
Organism: Mycetocola sp. 2940; assembly: GCF_040548835.1. Classification (NCBI taxonomy): domain Bacteria; kingdom Bacillati; phylum Actinomycetota; class Actinomycetes; order Micrococcales; family Microbacteriaceae; genus Mycetocola; species Mycetocola sp. 2940. The sequence continues at coordinate 3,318 of NZ_JBEPSK010000023.1, read as the reverse complement.
CCGACGCATACCCGTACAAGGAGATCCGTGATTTCCTCGCCGTTCACCGGGACCAGGTCGACGTCGTGGCATCCGTGCTGCCGTATTTCGACGGGGTGAACTTCGCCCGCCGGGCGCAGTCCCCCGCACTGTTCTCCGCCAGCCAGATGGATGCCACCTGCCCGCCCTCGACGATCTACGGCGCGTTCAACGTCTATGCGGGCGAGAAGTCGATGTCGCTGTGGCAGTACAACGGCCATGAGGGCGGCGGGATCCTCGACGAACATAACGCCCTCGCCTTCTTCAGATCGGTCGACGCGCGCCGCTGAGAAAGGGCTGGCATCGCGGCGTCCTTTGTGTAATATGTTTTAACAACCAACAAATCACCAACGACGCTGAATCGGAGCACGACCCATGTCACTGACCCCCACCCGCGAAGACAAGTTCTCGTTCGGGCTCTGGACCATCGGCTACAACGGAGCAGACCCCTTCGGCGGCCCGACGCGCGCTCCCCTCGACGTCGTCCACGGCGTCGAGAAGCTCTCCGAGCTCGGCGCGTACGGCCTGACCTTCCACGACGACGACCTCTTCGCCTTCGGATCGACCGACGCCGAGCGCCAGACGCAGATCGACCGGCTCAAGCAGGCCCTCGCCGACACCGGCATCATCGTGCCCATGGTCACCACCAACCTCTTCAGCGCCCCCGTCTTCAAGGACGGCGGCTTCACCTCGAACGACCGCGACGTGCGCCGGTTCGCTCTCCGCAAGGTGATGCGCAACGTCGACCTCGCCGCAGAGCTCGGCGCCAAGACCTTCGTCATGTGGGGCGGCCGTGAGGGCGCCGAGTACGACGCTGCCAAGGACATCCGCGGCGCACTCGAGCGTTACCGTGAAGCCGTCAACCTGCTCGGCGACTACGTCACCGACAAGGGCTACGACATCCGCTTCGCCATCGAGCCGAAGCCGAACGAGCCGCGCGGCGACATCCTGCTGCCGACCCTCGGCCACGCCATCGCCTTCATCCACACCCTCGAGCGCCCGGAACTCGTCGGCGTCAACCCGGAGGTCGGCCACGAGCAGATGGCCGGGCTGAACTTCACCGCCGGCATCGCCCAGGCACTCGACGCGGGCAAGCTGTTCCACATCGACCTCAACGGCCAGCGCGGCATCAAGTACGACCAGGACCTCGTGTTCGGCCACGGCGACCTGCAGAACGCGTTCTCGCTCGTCGACCTGCTCGAGAACGGTGGCCCGAACGGCGGACCCGCCTACGACGGCCCGCGCCACTTCGACTACAAGCCGAGCCGCACCGAGGACGAGACCGGCGTCTGGGAGTCCGCAGCCGCGAACATGCGCACCTACCTGCTGCTCAAGGAGCGGGCAGCGGCGTTCCGCGCCGACCCCGAGGTGCAGGAAGCCCTCGCCGCCTCGCGCGTCGACGAACTCTCCACCCCGACCCTGGGCGAGGGCGAGAGCTACGACGACTTCCTGGCCGACACGTCCGCGTACGAAAACTTCGACGCGAACGCCTACTTCAACGGCAAGGGCTTCGGCTTCGTCCGCCTGCAGCAGCTGGCACTCGAGCACCTGCTCAACGCTCGCTAGAGCCGAGCGGATGCCGCGGCAGGTTGCGTCCGCAATCCGCCGCGGCATCCGTCTCTCCTCAGCCGTCCATAACTCCGCCACAACACCTGCGTCGACTCCCGCTTCGGCCGAGAATCCGCCCCGTCGGCATGAGCCGCCCGGCGAATCGGCGGAGTTATGCGCACACACCCAACCCGCAGTTCCTCGAAAGGCCCACCCATGACCCTCGTCGCCGGCGTCGACTCGTCGACCCAGAGTTGCAAGATCGTGATCGTGGATGCCGACACCGGCGAGATCGTGCGGCGTGGCCGCGCGGCGCATCCGGTCGGTACCGAGGTGGCGCCGTCCGCCTGGTGGGAGGCGCTCCAGACGGCGGTCGCCGAGGCCGGCGGGCTCGACGACGTCGTCGCGATCTCGATCGGCGGGCAGCAGCACGGCATGGTGGTGCTCGACGCCGACGGGAAGGTGATCCGCGACGCCCTTCTGTGGAACGACACCCGCAGCGCCCAGGCCGCCCGGGACCTCATCGCCGAGGTCGGCGCCGACGTGTACGCCGAACGTCTCGGGGTGGTGCCTGTGGCCTCGTTCACGGCGTCGAAGCTCCGCTGGCTGCGGGATGCCGAACCGGAGAACGCGGCCCGGGTCGCCGCCGTCGCGCTCCCCCACGACTGGCTGACCTGGCGTCTGCGCGGGTTCGGCCCGGTCGACGAATCCGAGGTCGGCCCGGTGCTCGAGGAGCTGACCACCGACCGGTCCGATGCCTCCGGCACCGCGTACTGGTCGGCGATCACCGGCGAGTACGACCTCGACCTGTTCGAACGCGCACTCGGGCATACGGCGCTGTTGCCCCGCGTGCTTGGCCCGGGCGAGCAGGCCGGCATCACGATCTCGGGCACCCTCGTGGGCCCCGGCGCGGGCGACAACGCGGGCGCCGCCCTCGGCCTCGGCGCTGCGGCCGGCGACGTCGTCGTCTCGATCGGCACGAGCGGCACCGTCTTCGCGGTCACCGACACCCCGGCGACGGATGCCACCGGCACGGTCGCCGGGTTCGCCGACGCGTCGGGACTCTTCCTCCCCCTCATCGCCACACTCAACGCGGCACGCATCCTCGACTCGATCGCCGACCTGCTCGGCGTCAGCCACGACGAACTCGGCACGCTCGCCCTGCAGGCGGAGCCCGGGGCCGGCGGCCTGGTGCTCCAGCCCTACTTCGAAGGCGAACGCACCCCGAACCTCCCCGACGCGACCGCCACACTGTTCGGCATGACCCTCGGCTCGACGACCCGCCCGAACCTCGCCCGCGCCGCCATCGAGGGCCTGCTCTGCGGGCTCGCCGACGGCCTCGAGGCAGTTCGGGCCCAGGGTGTCGAGGCCCGCCGCATTCTCCTCATCGGCGGGGCCGCGCTGAACCCGGCCGTGCAGCAGATCGCGGCGCAGGTCTTCGAGGTTCCCGTGGTCATTCCGACGCCGGGTGAGTACGTCGCGACGGGAGCGGCGGCGCAGGCCGCCTGGGTCCTCACCGGCGAACGGCCGGCCTGGCCGCTGTCGATCGTGGCCGAGCCTGCCGTCGACTTCCGCCCGGTCATCCGCGACCAGTACCGGGCCCACCGCGCCTGAGCGCCCTGCCCTCATTCCGGTGACGCGAAAGCCCCGTTAGAGAGGGCGGTTTCAAGCGGTCATTGCAACAGCACCTGTTCGATGACTTCGGCCGGCTTCGCGAACTCGAGTCGTTTGCGGGGCCGGTCGTTCATTTCC
>NZ_JBEPSK010000022.1:0-31360 GCF_040548835.1 Mycetocola sp. 2940 | reverse complement strand
CTGCACCTGCCCGACAAACACGGCGCCCTCGAGGTTCAGGAAGCGATGATCGAGACCATGGGCCGGTTGCCACAGTTCCTCCGGAAAACCCTGACCTGGGACCAGGGCATCGAGATGGCGGGCCACCAGCAGATCCGGATCGCGCTCGACATGGACATCTACTTCTGCGACCCGCACTCACCCTGGCAGCGCGGCAGCAACGAGAACACCAACGGGCTGCTGCGCCAGTACTTCCCGAAAGGCACCGACCTCTCCGGCTATCACCACGACTACCTCGACTACGTCGCGAACCAGCTCAACGACCGACCCCGTAAAACCCTCGACTGGAAAACCCCGAAAGAAGCCCTCAACGAGCTACTCTCGAACCCAACACAACCGACCGGTGTTGCGCTGACCGGTTGAATCCGCCCGCCGGGTCGTCCTTATCTCAGGGCTTTATCCTTGTGCCGTGCCGTGCCGTGCCGTGCCGTGCCGGGTCGTGCCGAAGCCCGGCGCGCGCTACAGCGTCGACTCAGGCGCCGGCGGCGGCGACGCGGGCGGTTCCGGAAGGATCTCGAGCCCGCCCACCGAGTTCGACGAGCGCACGAGCGACTGGATCCACCGGGAGTTGATCGGCGGAGTCTTGCCCCCATAGTACTGGAACGTCAGCGAGATGGCGTTGTGGATCCAGATCGTCGTGCGGCCCAGGCCGTTGGCGTTCTCGTTCCACGTGAACGCGAACGGTTCGCCGCGCCGCAGCTTCGCCAGCATGACCACCTGCAGGTGCGCGAGGATGCGATCGTCAATGCTCGCGGTCACTTTCGAGTCGTAAGTGAGCGTTCCCACCGGGCTGACCTCCACGCTTTCAGGTTCGTCGCCACGCAAATGCGCGGCAAACATCGATTCTATCGTCGGCGGCGAACGTCCGCCGCCGGGCACTACACCGAGACCACGGTGACGCGGTCCTTGCCTTCACTCTTCGAGGTGTACATCGCGGCATCCGCCAGCTGGAGCACGTTGTCTGAACTGATCGCCGGGTTCGTCGACGGGCCGAGCAGGGCGATGCCGATGCTTGCCGAGATCGGGCACGAGTCTGGCACCCCGGTCAGCGGCTCTCGGGCGACCGAGCGGATGCGGTCGGCGATGACCATGGCGGCGTCCCCGTCGGTGTCGTCGCAGATGATCACGAACTCGTCGCCGCCGTACCGTCCGATGGTGTCGCCGGCACGAACCACATGCCGCAACCGTTCGGACACTTGCTGCAGAACCGAATCGCCGACGGCATGCCCGCACTGGTCGTTGACCACCTTGAAGCCGTCGAGGTCGAGGAAGAGGATCGCGACAGCACGCTGCTTGCGGATCACCGCGGCGAGGGTCTGATTGAGGCGTTCCTCGAGCAGTTTTCGGTTGGCGAGGCCGGTGAGCTGGTCGTGCAACGCCAGTTCGGTCAGCTGGTCCTGAAGACGAATGCGCGCGAGCACATGGGATGACTGCCGCGCCAGCGTTTCGAACAGTTCGACCGAACCCTCATCGAAGTTCCGTTGCCGTCCGAAATGGCACACGACCACGCCCGTCGGCTCGCCTTTGTCGAGAAGAGGCGTCGCGATAGCGGCCTCGAGCCGCGCCGCGCGGAGAGCATCTCCCAGTCCGGGGACGAACGAATTGGCGTGGTCGGGGTTCGGTAGGGTGACCGTGCGTTTCAGCCGGAGCGCCTCCAGGCTCGGTGACGAGACGCCGGGTTCCCGCGTCTGCCGCAGTTGATTGACGCCTGCCGCGAGCCGGAGCTCGCCCTGGGCGTCGAGGAGCAGGACGGACGCGTGTGTCGCGGTGAAGGCATCCCGGACCGCCGTCGCGATGGCATCGGCCAGCGCCTCTTCGGTGTCAGCGAGGGCGAAGGCGCTCGACGCCTGCTGGAGCACCCGCACGCGGGTCTCTGAGGATTCGGCGGCGCGACGGGCAGTCAGCAGATCGCGTTCGTAGTCGCGGCGCCCGGTGGAGTCGAAGACGGCCATCCGGATCTCATCGGTGCCGTCGACTGTTGTCAGGACGGAGTTCACCAGGGTGGGGACCAGCGTTCCATCAGCACGCTCAAGCGAGAGGGCGACCTCGTCGGCCCGGCCCTGCAGGCGCAGCACCGGCACATGACGGGTTTCGTGGAACAGCTGGCTACCGGTGGTCAGCAGATCGGGAAACGTGCGGCCGGCCAGCTCAGACGCGGGCGCCCCGACCATCGTCGCGAACGTGGAATTGGCTGCGCTGATCACCCACTCCGGAGACGTGACGACATAGCCGCACGGCGCGTTGTGGAAGAGATCCTCGTAGTCCGGATGCTCCGCCGCCAGGTCAGGCAAGGAAGGCATTGATCTCGTCGCGCAACTCGTCGGGCGCGGAGAGGTTGGGGCAGTGACCGCGTGCGTTCATGACGACGAGCGTGCTCCCGGGGATTTGCTCGTGCACGAACTGGCCGACGGCCAGCGGAGCGATGATGTCGGCCTGGCACTGCAGCACCAGAGTCGGCGTCGTGACCTCGCGCAGGTCTCGGCGGTTGTCGGAGAGAAACGTCACCCGGGCGAAATGCCGGGCGATGGTGGGGTCGACGCTGCAGAAGCTGTCGGTCAGCGTCTCACCGAGCGCAGGAGTCTCACTGTGGCCCATGATGAGCGGCGCCATTGTGGCCGACCAGCCGAGGTAGTTCGCATCGAGCGCGTCGAGCAGGGAGTCGATGTCCTCCTGCTCGTAGCCGCCGACGTAACCGTCGGTGTTGATGTACCGGGGCGACGGCCCGACGAGGATCAGCGCCCCGAACCGCTCCGGCTTGCGGGCTGCCGCAAGAACGCCGATCATCGCGCTGACGGAGTGGCCGACAAAGACGGCGTCGTTGAGGTCGAGGTCCTCGAGGATCTCGAGCACGTCGTCGGCGTACCCATGGAGGGAGTCGTACTTGCCCGGGTCGTAGGCGCTCAGGTCCGAACCACCGGCGCCGACCTGGTCAAAAGCCACGACCCGGTAGTCGTTCTCGAAGAACGGGGCGACCGCGCGCCACATTTCCTGACTGCATCCGAAGCCGTGGGCGAAAACGATCGGCCGGCCCTCCGGATTTCCCGTGACGGTCACGTTGTTACGCTGCTGAACCGGGGTCAGCTGGTGCGTGGGCATGGCACTCCTGATCAGGGGTAGAAGCGGAGAGGCAGCCAAGTAAAGATCCTCGTGAAGGCATCAAAATCGTAGCGGAGGGTATCGCAGTGCCCAATTTATCCCAGGGGGTTCCCATTGGGTTCCGAAAAGTGTATACAAAGTCCGCGCGCCTCGAAAGTCAGGGGTCCAGGTATTCCGGCGGGATTATACGCACATTCCTCGCCGACGAGGGTGCGTAGATTTCCGCTGGATTTCGGCTGACCATGAAGTATGGTCACCAGCCGTCGACGCGAACCGAGCCCACTTCTGTCGCCACGGGCGCGCGCGAACGGCGGGACCGCGTGAGCATCGCGAGCGACCTCCGCGGCGCCGTCGAGCGGAACGAGATCGTCGCCTGGTTCCAACCACAGGTGGACGTCGAGACCGGCCGGATCACCGCGGTCGAGGCGCTGTCTCGGTGGCAGCATCCGATCCGGGGGCTGGTGTCGCCGCTGGTGTTCATTCCAACGGCCGAAGACACCGGCGCCATCCACGAGATCGGCGCGTTCATGCTGCACGAGGGATGCCGGCAGGCCGCCCGGTGGCGGGACGACGGGCTCGACCTCGACGTCTCAGTGAACGTCTCTGCGGTGCAGCTCGCCCGACCCGGGGTGTTCGAGCAGTTGCATGAACTCCTCAATGCCTACGCCCTGCCTCAGGGCAGGTTGACGATCGAGATCACGGAGTCGCAGCTCATCGCCGACCTCAGCGAGGTCGCGACCCGGCTGGCACGGCTGCAGTCGTACGGACTGGGTGTCTCGCTCGACGACTTCGGGACCGGGCACTCGTCGCTCGCCCAATTGCAGGACCTTCCGATCACCGAACTCAAGATCGACCGGTCGCTCATCCAGCAACTGACCGTCGGCGGCGCCCTGATCGGGGTCGCAGTCGCGTTGCTGCAGGAGCGGGGCGTCCGTGTCGTCGCCGAAGGCGTCGAGACCGAGGAGCAGCTGGAGCGGGTACGCGACCTTCGCTGCGACCGCGCGCAGGGCTACCTGTTCGGGCGCCCGATGCCGGTCGACCGGCTCGATGACGTACTCAGGCGGTCGCTGGCCTGAGGTCAGCGGGCCGCTACAGTCCGAACGCGTCGTCCTCGAGGGCCACGTTCGCTGTCGTGTTCGACTCGGAGTTGTTGTTGTCGCCGCCGACGTCGATCTGGCTCCACACCACCGGCATGCCGGGGGAGAAGAGAATGTCGATGCCCGGGCCTCCGCGCAGCGGCGGAATGTTCACGTAGCCGCCGCCGGCCTGGATCGCCGCGAGAACCTTGGAGCGCAAGTCAGTGACGGGGTCGGGGAGGAAATAGTCCCGGCCATCAACGGTCAGCCTGTGTACGATCACTCAATAATCCTGTCTGTGCGTGGCGCCGCCGAAGCGACGCACGATGCACAACGTTACCTGCTTCGGTCGGAAGTTCCTGACAATGGGCAGGGGCTTGCGGCGGAGCCTCCGGAAAGGGATAGTTCTCCGGCTCGCGAGCGCGGGGAATCGTGCCCCCGGCATCCGTTGCCCGTTCACTCCCGCTCGATAGAGTGAGCCCATTATGAAGATTTCTGTGATCGGCTGCGGGTACCTCGGTGCTGTGCATGCGGCGTCCATGGTTTCGCTCGGTCACGACGTCGTCGGAATCGACGTCGACCCGTCGAAGATCGAATCGCTCTCGGCAGGCCGGGCCCCGTTCTTCGAGCCCGAGCTGCCGGAGCTCCTCGCCGCCGGGATTGCGTCGGGCCGGCTGCGGTTCAGTACCGATATCGCGGATGCCGCCGGCAGCCAGGTGCACTTCGTCGCGGTCGGCACCCCCCAGCTCAAGACCGGCGGAGGCGCTGACCTGACTTATGTCGACGCCGCGTTCACCTCGCTGCTGCCCCACGTGGCATCCGGGGACCTGCTCGTCGGCAAGTCCACGGTCCCGGTCGGGACGGCTGCCCGGCTCGCCGCTCTCGTGGAGCCGACGGGCGCGAAGCTCGCCTGGAACCCGGAGTTCCTGCGCGAGGGCTACGCGGTGAAGGACACCGTGACCCCTGACCGGCTGGTGTATGGGATCGGGCCCGGCGAGACGGCATCCGTCGACCTGCTGAACGAGGTGTACGCGACGGCGGTCGCCGCCGAAACCCCCGTCGTGATCACCGACTACGCGACGGCGGAGCTCGTGAAGGTCGCGGCGAACGCGTTCCTGGCCACGAAGATCTCGTTCATCAACGCGATGGCCGAGATCGCCGAGGTCACCGGCGCCGACGTCACTCAGCTGGCGGATGCCATCGGGTACGACGCGCGGATCGGCCGGCGGTTCCTCAACGCCGGGGTGGGTTTCGGCGGCGGGTGCCTGCCGAAGGACATCCGCGCGTTCACAGCGCGGGCCGAGGAGCTCGGCCGGGGTGAGTCGGTTGCGTTCCTCAAAGAGGTCGACGCGATCAACCTGCGCCGCCGGCAGCGGGCCGTCGACATGGTCGTGGAGGAGCTCGGCGGGAGTGTGTTCCGCCGCAAGGTCGCGGTGCTCGGGCTCGCGTTCAAGCCCAACAGCGACGATGTGCGGGATTCTCCGGCGCTGGATGTCGCGGTGCAGTTGCACGGGCTCGGCGCGAACGTCGTCGCCACCGACCCCGAGGCGATCCCGAACTCGCGGCGACTGCACCCGCAGCTGACCCTCGGAACGCTCGATGAGGCCCTCGACGGTGCGGACGCCGTGGTGCTGCTCACCGAGTGGAACCAGTACCGGGAACTCGACCCCGCCGCGGTGGCGGCGCAGGTCGCGCAGCCCCTGGTCATCGACGGCCGGAATGCCCTGGACGCCGAGGCCTGGCGTGCGGCCGGCTGGACCTACCGCGGCCTCGGGCGCCGGTAACGCCGCACTCCCGCCTGCTGGAGGGCCACCACTCCCGCTTGCTGGAGCGCGACCACTCCCGTTTGCTGGAGCGCGACCACTCTCGTTTGCTGGCGGCGAGCCACCACTCCCGTTTGCTGGAGGCGAGCCACCACTCCCGCTTGCTGGAGGCGAGCCACTACCTCCGCTTGCTTGGAGGAGCGCCACTCCCGCTGCTGGAGGAGCGCCAGCGACGAGGCGCAGGGCCCCAGGACGCCTCGGTCGCACTTGCCGCTCCAGCCGGCGTTTCCAACGGCGGAGATCTTGGCCCAGAGCCGCGTGTCGAGACGCGAATCGCCGCGATCCCGGCAAAATCTCCGAAGTTGGCAACAAGGCCACCGCCACCACCCGCCCATCGTCCTCGGGCGGCGGATTTATCGGCTATTCTTATTGAGGCCTCCGGGCCATCGGGGTGTGGCGCAGCTTGGTAGCGCGCTTCGTTCGGGACGAAGAGGTCGTGGGTTCGAATCCCGCCACCCCGACAGTCAGACCGTTCGGTTCCATCAGGAGCCGGGCGGTCTTTTTGTTGTCTCACTCGGGATCGTCGCCCGCGCGCGGTAGTCGTCGAAGGATCGTTCGATGATCGTGCCGATCGGGGAGTGGGCGGCCATGTCGAGCATCAGTTCGGCCATGCCGGGCGCCCACTCACCGGGCCAGCCCTGCGCCACGAGCCCAGCTCGCAACGCAACGGTGTAGCTCTCGATCGAGAGCTCGGGCAGGTCCACCACCTTCGCCGTCGTGGTCGCGCGTGCCGAGGCCACACCGGCGAAGCCGCGCGAGCATCCGCAGCCATTGAGGGGCTCGATCCGGTCACAATCGCAGGGATCCTGCACGTAGACCAGTTCTCCTGGCACCGTGAACGAATAGTCGTTCATCCGAGAGCCTTGGGTTTCGTTCGTTGCCGTTACGACTTTCATTTCTGCCTCCACTTGTGGGTAATCAAGCGGCCGGCATCCGCAGGGTCAGTGTGCGTCATGCCTCTGACATTCCAGGAAATCTGGCTCCGAGTAGGGGAACGTGGCAGGTCGGTGCCCAACCAGCATCGTGCATCCGGGGAGGCGGCGAATGCACGCGCGGGACACGCAATCGGTCGGCCTGCGCGTCTCGCGCTAGCACCGGATAAGGAAAAAGCCGCGAGGCAAGGATGCCGCAGCTGTGCTGTCCTTATCTGGCGGCTCGGTTCCTGAGCAAGGTCGCGTAGCGACCGCGTCGAAGGGCCTTATCTCGTGTCGAAGGGGCGCTCAAGCACAATCGACGTCGGAAGACCTACTTGTCGCGGGCGACGAGCGTCAGCAGGGTCGCCTCGGGCCGGCAGGCGAAACGCACCGGCGCGTAGATCGACGTGCCGAGGCCCGCGCTGACGTGCAGGTAGGCCGAGTGCAGCGCGTGGCGCCACAGGCTCAGGCCCTTGACCTGGTCGCGGGGGATGTCGCAGTTGGTCACGAGCGCGCCGTAACCGGGCACGCAGACCTGCCCGCCGTGGGTGTGGCCGGCGAGGATCAGGTCGGCACCGTGGTTCACGAACGAGTTCAGCACCCGCTGGTACGGCGCGTGCACGACACCGATGTGCACGACGTGCTCGAGTCCGGCATCCGTCGTTTCGAGCGTCTCGTCGTCCTGCTGCCGATCGAGCAGGCCCGTGAGCAGGTCGAGCCGGTCGGCTGCGATGTGCGGGTCGTCGACGCCGAACACATCGAAACGGGTGTTCTTCACCGTGACGCTGCCGACGGCGTTGTTGAGGTTCTGCCAGCCGAGGGCATCCGTGAAGAAGGTGTCGAGGCGGTCGGTGTCGAGGTTGCGTTCCTTCGAATTCCTGCGCCCGTGCCCGCTCGACGGGCCGGTGAGATACTTGAGCCAGTTCTTGTGCATCGGACCGTAGTAGTCGTTCGACCCGTGCACGTAGAGGCCCGGGATGCCGCCGAAGTCAGCGAACGCGCGTTCGACGCCCGGGATGCCGTCTTCATGCCCCAGGTTGTCACCGGTGTCGACGATCAGGTCGGGCTTCAGCGCCGCCAGCGACCGAACCCACGCCTGTTTCTCGTGCTGCCACGGCGCCATGTGCAGGTCGCTGAGGTGCAGGATCGTGACGGATGCCGCGCCCACCGGCAACACAGGAACCGTCTCGCGACGCAGAGTGAACAGTCGGCGTTCGACGAGTGATCCCCAGGCGAGCGCGGAGATGCCGGCGAGGGCCAGGGCGCAGAGCGCTGCCCCGGCCCCCCGGCCACCGGATGGTCCGGCCACTAACACTTCTGCTTTGCGACGGTGATGGTCACTTCACCGGCCGGGTCGGCAGCAGTGCCGCCGGCCGGGTTCTGCGCCTTCACCGTCCCGGGGCCTGCTCCCGTCCCTGGGACGACTTCACAAGCTTCCTTCACCTTGTTGTACCCAGCCGCAGCAAGTTCAGCGCGGGCGGCATCCGGAGGGGAACCAACCGTGTCAGGGACGCTGCCCTCCTCGGGTTCGGGTTCGGGCGCGGCGGGCGGCGCCGTTCCCGTCGACGGCTGGAGCGTGATGGTCGAGCCGGTGGAGACGGATGCTCCGGCTCCCGGGCTCGACGATGCGACGAGTCCGGCGCCGACGCTCGACGCGACCGGGGCACCGACCTGGGTTCCGAAGCCTGCCTTGGCAAGCGTTGCGGTGGCGGCTTCAACCGACTGGCCCGTGACATCCGGAACCTTGACCTGCTTGGCGCGGATCAGCGCGTCGTCGGGAGCGGCGAATGCATCTCCGCCGTACTTGGCGATTGCGGTGCGCATGATGCCGGAGAAGATCCCAAACTTGGCGCTGAAGCCCGACACGCCCTTCAGCACGCGGACGTCGTACATGCTCGCTTCGCCGACCACGTTGCCCACCCAGAGGGAGGTGACGGCTTTGGTCGTTCCGCCGGTGATCCAGGAGTGGCGTGCCTCATCAGCCGTTCCGGTCTTGCCCATGATGGGCGCCCCGGGAACCTTCGCGCGAGCGCCGGTGCCGCCGGCGTCGAAGACGGTGCCGAGTGCGAACGCGGCGGTGTTGGCGACCTCCGGGGTCACGGCCTGGGTGCACTGACTCTTCGGGGGTGCGATCTCTTCGCCCTCAGGGCCGGTGATCTTCTCGATGGCGACCGGCGTGCAGGTCAGGCCCTGCGCCGCGATGCCCGCGATTGCGGTAGCGAGCGACAGCGGGGCGATCTCGTTCGATCCGAGGAGGGTGGCGGGGAAGCGCTGCAGCGGGTCACCGTCAGCGCGGTGGATGCCCATGTCTTCGGCGGTCTGGTAGATGTCGCACATGTCGAGCTTCTGCGCCATGGCGACGAACGCCGTGTTCACCGACTTCTTGGTCGCCTCGATCGGGGTGATCTGGCCCGGGCTCGTTCCGTCGTAGTTCACCGGGGTGTAGGTCTTGGTGTAGTTGCCTGAACAGCTGTCGGTCCACCGGGAGAAGGTGCGCTTCTCGCCGCTGACCGTCTCGCGCAGGGAGTGCCCGTTCTTCAGCCAGTCGAGGAGAATCATCGACTTGAACGTCGATCCGACGTCGAAGCCGCTCGAGCCGCCGTACTTGTAGTCGGTGTTGTAGTTCACCGAGGTGAACTCGCCACCAGGCGAGGTCACGTCAGGGTCGTTGCTGTAGCTCTTGTTCTGAGCCATCGCGAGCACGCGCCCAGTGCCCGGCTGCACCGTCACAGCGGCACCGCCGATACGAACGGTCTCCATCGACTTGGGGAGGTACTCGTTGATCGCGGCGGCCGACGCGGCCTGCAGGTCGAGGTCGAGTGTCGTGAAGATCTGGAGACCACCGCGGCGGAGCGTGGCGGCGCGCTCTTCGGGAGTCTCGCCGAAGGCGGCGTCGTTCTTGACGACGCGGGTCACGTAGTCACAGAAGTAGGCACTGTCGCCGGCCGTCTGGCATCCGGTGCTCGGCTGGTTGATGACCGGAGTGACCGGAACCGCCCGAGCCGCGTCGTGCTGCTCCTGGGTGATCTTGCCCTCTTCGAGCATCTTGCCGATGACGTAGTCGCGGCGTTCGAGGGTTTTGGCGTAACCGTTGGCTGCGCCGTTCGTCTCGCTGTTGGGCTGGTCGATCCGCAGCGAGGACGGGTAGTTCACGATGGCGATCAGGGTCGCAGCCTGTTCGATCGTCAGGTCCGCGGCGTTGACGCCGAAATAGTACTTCGAGGCCGCCTGAATGCCGTAGGTGCGGGCACCGAAGTTGGCGATGTTGAGATAGCCGAGGAGAATCTCGTCTTTGCTGTAGTCCTTCTCCACACCGATGGCGTAGCGCATCTCTTTGAGCTTGCGGCTCGCACCGCTGGCACCGTCGGCGGTGGTCGCCTCGTCGGCGCAGGCCTGCAGCTCCTCGTTGCTCTTCGAGTCGACCTCGCACTGCTGAACGAGCACGTTCTTCACATATTGCTGCGTGATCGACGAGCCACCCTGGGTGTCTCCGCCGATATACGTCTTCAGCACGGCGCGGGTCGTACCCATGACGTCGATGCCGCCGTGGGAATAGAAGCGGGGGTCCTCGGCCGCGACGGCAGCGTCTTTGGCGAACTGCGAGACCTGCTCCCAGTTCACCTCTTCACGGTTCTGGTCGAAGAACGACGCGAGGAGCACCTGGCCGCCGTCTGAGCCGGTGGCCCAGATGTTCGTCTTCTCCATCGTCTTGCCGACCTTGAGGTAGTCGGGAAGACCGTCGAACACGCTGATGGCGTTGTTCGCGGTAATGCCAGTGACGGCGAGGGCAGGGGTGACGGCAGCGGTGACGAGGAGTCCGGCTGCGACACTAAGGCCGATGAAGCCGAGGAATCCCCCGAGCACACCTCTAGCCGTGCGTTTTTGTTCAGGCATAGGATCGATGTTAAGCGACAAATCTGAAAAAGCACCTTCACCCGCACAAACAAGAGGAAAACATGCCCCGCTGGGAGTACATCACCACCCCGTTGATGATCCATAACACTGCCGCCATACTCAACAACTGGGGCAGTGACGGATGGGAACTGGTGCAGGTCATCAACGGCCCCGAAGGCGGCCTCGTTGCGTACCTGAAGCGCCCCGTGGCGGATGCCTGATGTCGCGTATCGCGGATCGTCTCGCTGAACTGCGGCTCACCCTCCCCACCGTCGCGCCGCCCGTCGCCGCGTATGTCCCCGCCGTGGTGCACGGTAACCTCGTCTACACCTCGGGGCAGCTGCCCTTCATCGACGGCGCCCTGCCCGCCGCGGGCAAGGTCGGTGCCTCCGTGTCGGCCGAGGATGCCCAGGGTTACGCGGCGACCTGCGCGCTCAACGCGCTCGCTGCCGTCGAGAGCGTGATCGGCTCGCTGGATCGGGTCACCCAGATCGTGAAGGTCACCGGTTTTGTGGCATCCGACCCGTCGTTCACCGGCCAGCCCGGAGTGATCAACGGCGCCTCGACCCTGCTCGGCGAGATCTTCGGCGACTCGGGCGTGCACGCCCGGTCGGCGGTCGGTGTCGCGGTTCTGCCGCTGGACTCCCCGGTCGAAGTGGAGCTCGTGGTCGCGTTCGCGTAGCCCGTGCTGGCCCTCGGCCTGAGATAAGGAAATAGGCGCCGGATAAGGATGCTGTCGGTACAGCGTCCTTATCCGGCGCCTTTCTCCTTCTGCCGTGCTGTTCTCGGCCGAGCCGCCTGGTCGCCGAGACCCCTCCACAAGCCCCCGGGCGGGGCCCTGTTGTGCACCGGATGCGGTGTGCCGGCCCCTTTGCGGCCGGCTATCCGGACGATGGGTGCATGGAATTAGAAACCTGGCTCGGCGCCAGAGGCGGCATCGCTCATCGGTCGGACGTGCTCGAGGCCGGCTTCACTCGCTATCGCATCGACGCGGCACGTGCCGCCGACCGGGTGCGGATCGTTCGGCGGCAATGGCTGTACACCCGCTCGTGCGACCCCAGCCTCCTTGCCGCTGCAACTGCGGGCGCGCGCCTCACCTGCGTGAGCGAGGCGCAACGCCGGGGGTTGTGGACCATTCCGGACGGACGGACCCACCTCGCCGTCGCGAAGAACGCTGTCATCGGTGCAGACCCGGCCAGACGGCTGCACTGGGGCGCGGGGCCCATGCCCACTGGTCCGCGGCAGTTGAGTGAACCCGTCGGCAACGTCCTGGCTCATATCGCTGACTGCCAGCCGTTCGAGAGCGCGGTCGTCGTCTTCGACTCCGCGCTGCGCTCAACAGCCCTGACCCATGCGGAGATCTCGAGATATCGCACACGGTCGCCGGCATTCCGTCTGCTCGTCGACGCGACGAGCATGCTCTCCGATTCCGGCATCGAATCGCTCCCGAAAGTGCGACTGAAACGAATCGGCGTCGAGATGGACCAGCAGGTCGTCATCGACGGTCACCCGGTCGACGGCCGGATCGGAAGGCGCCTGTTGATTCAGGTCGATGGCTATGGTCCGCACTCCGGGGCCGAGCGCCGGCGCCGCGACCTTCGGCAGGACGCACGACTTACGCTCATGGGATTCACCGTCCTTCGCTTCGATTACACGCAGGTCATGTTCGACTGGCCGTTCGTGGAAGCCACGATCCTTGCTGCCATGGCGCAGGGTCTTCACCTGTGATCGTGGCCGCCAGTGGCCGCCGTGGCCGCCAGTGGCCGCCGTGGCCGTCGTGGCCGTCAGCACGGCACAAGGAAGAAACCCCGGGATAAGGCCGAAATCTCTCACGGCATCCTTATCTCGGGGCTTTTTCCTTATCTCCGGCCGACCGAAGCCGGCGGCACATCGCGCGCCGCTACTTCGCCGTCACCTGCCCGGTGATGATCTGCATCACGGTCGCGTCGGCGAGGGTCGTCGTGTCGCCGACCTCGCGGCCCTCGGCGACATCGCGCAGCAGGCGCCGCATGATTTTGCCCGACCGGGTCTTCGGCAACTCGTTGACCACGAACACGTCACGGGGGCGCGCGATCGGGCCGATCTGCTCACCGACGTGCGCGCGGAGAAGGGCCGCGATGTCGTCGACCGCAGCCGACTCATCGAGCATGCTCTCCTTGATGATGACGAACGCCACTACGGCCTGCCCGGTGGTATCGTCGTGCGCCCCGACCACGGCGGCTTCAGCGGTGAACGGATGCGCCACGAGGGCGGACTCGATCTCCGCCGTCGAGAGCCGGTGGCCCGAAACGTTCATCACATCGTCCACGCGGCCGAGCAGCCAGATGTCGCCGTCGTGGTCGAGCCGGGCGCCGTCGCCCGCGAAGTAGAGGTTCTTGTCGCCGAACTTCTCCCAGTACGTCTCCTTGAACCGCTCCGCGTCGCCCCAGATACCGCGCAGCATCGACGGCCACGGTTCGGTGACCACGAGGAGCCCGCCGTTTCCGCTGCCGACGTGCTGACCGTCGTCGTCGACCACGTCGATGCTGATGCCCGGGATCGGAACCTGGGCGCTTCCGGGTTTCGTCTCGGTGATGCCGGGCAGCGCTGAGATCATGATCGCGCCGGTCTCTGTCTGCCACCAGGTGTCGACGACCGGGGCGAGTTTCGCGCCGATGACCTTGCGGTACCACATCCACGCCTCGGGGTTGATCGGTTCGCCGACCGAGCCGAGCAGTCGCACGCTCGACAGGTCGAACTTCTTCGGGATCTTCCGGCCGAGCTTCATGAACGAACGGATGGCGGTGGGCGCGGTGTAAAAGGTGGTCACCTTGTACTTCTCGATGATTTCCCACCAGCGGCCGGGGTGCGGTGTGTCGGGCGTGCCCTCGTAGAGCACCTGGGTCGCGCCGTTCGCCATCGGACCGTAGACGACGTAGCTGTGCCCGGTGACCCAACCGACGTCTGCCGTGCACCAGTAGACGTCCGACTCCGGCTTCAGATCGAACACCATCTTGTGGGTGAACGCGCACTGGGTGAGGTATCCGCCGGAGGTGTGCAGGATGCCCTTCGGCTTGCCGGTCGTCCCCGAGGTGTACAGGATGAACAACGGGCTCTCAGCCGGGAACGACTGCGCCTCGTGCTCCGCGCTCGCCGAAGCCATCTCCTCATGCCACCACAGGTCGCGGTCGGTCCACTCGATCTCGTTCTCGCCGCGCTTCACGACGAGCACGTTGGTGACCGACTCCTGGGGGCCGAGCTCTCCGCGGGCCTGCAGCGCGGCATCCACGGCCGGTTTCAGTGCCGATACCTTGCCCTTACGCCAGCCGCCGTCGGCAGTGATAACGAGTTTCGCGCTGGCATCGTCAACCCGCGATCGGATGCTGTCGGCACTGAATCCGCCGAAAATCACCGAGTGCACGGCGCCGAGTCGGGCGACGGCGAGCATCGAGATGACCGCTTCGGGGATCATCGGGAGGTAGATCGCGACGCGGTCGCCTTCGCCGATGCCCAAACCGGCGAAAACGTTCGCCGCCCGTTTGACCTCTTCGGTCAGCTCGGCGTAGGTGAGCGTCCGGCTGTCACCTTGCTCGCCCTCCCAGTGGAACGCCACACGACCGCCGTTGCCTGCCTCGACGTGCCGGTCCAGGCAGTTGTAGGCGACATTGAGGCGACCGTCGTCGAACCACTTCGCGAAGGGCGGGTCCGACCAGTCAAGAGTGCGGGTGAACGGAGTCTCCCAGGAGAGCAGCTCACGGGCCTGCCGAGCCCAGAATTCGAGACGGTCGGCTTTCGCCTCGTCATAGAGAGCGGCGGTGGCCACGGCGTTTCGAGCGAACTCCTCACTCGGAGGAAACTTGCGGTGTTCGTGCAGGAGATTGTCGATCTGTGTGTTCATCTTGTGGCTACTCGCTCCTTTGCGGCTGGTTCACGGCGTCATCACTGTGGGGCTCTTACAGACTGTACTCCGATCCACGTGACCCCTCTTAGGGGCGTTGACCGGCAAAAATACACCGTTTGAGGGCTGTCCACTGTTTGGGGGACTAAAAAGGGTCCCCCACGTCTTGCGCAGGCGTGGTTTCCGCGTACACTTGGGCTCGGCCGAATTCTTAATTCGTGCGTGCGACGCGCAGATTCCCCCCAATCGAGCGTCGCGTGTGGCGGCATCCATTCCCCCCAATGGGTGTCGCCCTCTAACTTTTCCGGGTCGCGTATCGCGACGCGACTCCCTCACATCGACCCCGTCTTCGCGGGTTGTCCACGGATGCCGTCCATCCCGTTCCGGGCCCTGCTCCGGTGCCTAATCTGGCTGCATGTCCGACCGGTTCGTGGCCCAGCCATTGCTCGGGGCAGTGCCCCCTAGTGGTGCTGCGCCGCGCGAAATCGACCGAACGGCGGCGGGCGAGCGCCGCGACCGGAACCGGCCGGCCATGTCGGGCGGGCGGGTGCTCTCCGACGGAATCCGCGCGGGCCCCGACTCGCTCGGCGACGCCCGCCTCGCCCGGATGCGGCTCGCCGCGGAGTTCGGGCCGCTCGCGCCCTACCTGATGGGTGCCGACGTGACCGACCTCTTCGTCAACGGCGACGGCGGGCTCTGGATCGACCGGGGTGGCGGTCTGGAACGGGATGCTGCGTGGTCGCTGGCCGAGCGCCCGCTGCGTGAATTGGCGGTGCGGCTGATCGCGCTCGGCGGTCGCCATATCGACGAGACAACGCCCTGCGTCGATGTGCGCCTGCCCGGTGGCATCCGGGTGCATGCGGTGCTGCCTCCGGTGTCGGTCGGCGGCACCCTGCTCAGTGTTCGTGTGCCACAGGTGCGCCGGTTCCGGCTCGCTGACCTTGCCGCCGCAGGCATGTTCGGCGAGGACGCCGGCGACGTCGTCAACCGGCTGCGGGCAGCGGTTGCCGAACGCGCGAATCTGCTCGTCACCGGGGCGGCGGGTTCCGGCAAGACGACCCTGCTCGGAGCCCTGCTGGCCGAGGCGCCCCACGACGAACGGATCGTCGCGATCGAGGACGTCGCCGAACTGGGAGTGGAGCATCCCCACTTTGTGTCGCTGGAGTCACGCCAGGCGAACCTGGAGGGCGCCGGGGCGATCGGCCTGGAACGGTTGCTCCGGGAGGCGTTGAGAATGAGGCCCGACCGGCTGATCGTGGGCGAATGTCGAGGTGCTGAGGTGCGGGAGTTACTCGCCGCGCTGAACACCGGGCATGACGGCGGAGCGGGAACCCTGCATGCGAATTCGCTGCAGGACGTGCCTGCCCGGGTGGAGGCGCTCGGCGCCCTCGCCGGAATGACCTCGGATGCCGTCGCCCGGCAGACGGTGAGCGCGATCGGCCTGGTGCTGCACCTCGAGCGGGAAGACGGTGTTCGGCGACTGGCCCAGGTCGGGCGATTCGAACTCGAGGCGAGCGGGCACCTGGCGATCCGGTCGGAGTCTGGAGGACGATGACGAGCACTGATCGAACGCCGCCGATCGAACGGGTGGCCGGGGTGACCGCGAGGCTCGCTGTCCTCCTTTCGGCGGGCGTCCCGCCAGTGGCAGCATGGGGCTACCTCGCAGCAGACGACGTCTCGGCTGGGCCGGGCGCGCGCTCTCGATCCAATTCCGACCCGGCCGGAATCGGAAGGGTTCTCAGTGCCGCGGCGGCTGCCGCGCAGAAGGGCGCCGACGTGGCCGTCGCCATCGCCGAGGCAGCCGCAGATACTCCGGAGAAGCAGCCCCGAAAGCTCCGGACCCGACTGCCCCCGACGGACGCCTGGCTGACCGTTGCTGCGGCATGGTCGGTCGCGACAGAGACCGGGGCGCCCCTCGCCGGGTGCCTCCACGAGCTCGCCAGATCCCAGCGAGCGCTCGGTCAGGCGCAGCGTGACATCGACGCCGCCCTGGCCGGGCCCCGGTCGACGTCCAGGCTGGTTCTGATGCTCCCGGTCGTCGGGCTGCTCTTCGGGGTCCTGCTCGGATTCGACACGGTCGGAACCCTCGTCGGCACCGTGCCCGGGTGGTTCTGCCTCGCCGGGGGAACGCTGCTCATGCTCGCCGCATGGCGCTGGTCGAGGGCGATGGTGAGCCGATCGACGCCGAGGTCGAGTGCCCCTGGTCTGGCGATCGACCTCACCGCGATCGCGATGTCGTCCGGAGCATCCGTCGACCGCGCGGTCGCCGTGGTGGAGTCCGCCCTCGCCCGATTCCAGCAGTCAGAGCCCACCCGGCCGTCTGCCCGACGGCGGGTCGTGAGCGACTCGCCGCGGCTGGTGGGCTCGTCGGCAGACGGCGCAGCGATCCGGGGGGTCTTTGCCCTGTCGCGGGCTGCGGGGGTGCCCGCCGCCGACCTGCTGCGCGCTGAGGCGGATCAGGCCAGACGGAACGCACGGTCGAACGCCCAGCAGGCGGCGGCCTCCCTCGCCACCCGGCTCATGCTTCCGCTCGGCCTCTGCATTCTGCCGGCGTTTCTCCTGGTCGGAGTGGCGCCTCTGATGTTGAGCGTTCTCTCCTCCACAGTGCGGGGGATCGGTTGAGCTTTCCACCGTTTTCGGTGCGACGGCGACGGGCGCCGCTGGGATTGCGACGATGGAGGTCCTCGTACCTGGACCACCCGATTTCACTGTGCAGAAGGAGAACAACGACATGATGCGGCTACGAGAACGGGCTCGGCGAGCACGGATCCGATTCGCTGACGACAGCGGCGCGGCGACGGCAGAGTACGCCATCGCGACGATGGCAGCGGTCGGTTTCGCGGGGTTGCTGGTGGTGATCATGCGCTCGGATGAAGTCCGTGGCATCCTCACCGACCTGGTCCGCCGGGCGTTGACCGTCAACGGCTGACCATGCGCCTCCCAGGGTTCGGCGGCGACCCGGTTCGGGCCGGTCGCCGCCGTTCATCGCGAGCGACCAGCCTCGGGCGGGTCACGGACCGATCCGGGGCGCTGCGCGAGTGCCGCAGCGGGCCGGGGCCGCAGGAACGGGGCAGCGCGGCAGCCGAGTTCGCGGTGGCGATCCCCGCAGCCGTCCTGGTGCTGGGCTGCTGCCTGGGCGCCATCCAGGTCGCCTCGCAACAGGTGCGGCTGACGGATGCCGCCGCAGACGCCGCACGCACGCTGGCCCGGGGTGACCCACTAGGCGTTGCGACCGAACGGGTGCACCGGATCGACGCGTCCGCAGCGCTCAACACGACGACCGCCGGGGACTTTGTCTGCGTGCAACTGAGCGCTCCGGCCGGATTCGGTCCGGCCGCGATCGCGGGCGTGCGCGTCCGGGCGTCGGGCTGCGCGCTTGCCGGCGGGCTCTGAGACGGGCGCTTGCGAAGACAGCGCGTAAGAAAGGAGAACATATGCACGTTGAGCGAAGAACTCACCGGGCCCGGGGCCCGACGGACTTGTGCCCGCAGGCTCAGACAGCTCAGACAGCTCAGACAGCTCAGACAGCTCAGGAAGCTCGGGCAACTCGGGCGACTCGGGCAGTTCAAGCGCCCCGAGCGCCCTGCGCGGCCCGGGCGGCCCGGGCGGCGCGCGCGGCTCGGCTAGGCGCCCGCGGCAGGACCACCGCGGAGGGCGGATCGGGATCCGTGCTCGCGGTCGCCCTGGTCGCGTCGGTGCTCATCCTGACGGGGCTCGCGTTGCCGCTCAACGCGGCCCTGACGACACGCCAGTTGACCGCGAACGCAGCGGATGCGGCGGCACTCGCCGCGGCCGACACGGCGTCGGGGCTGGTGCCGGGCTATCCGTGCGCGAACGCCGCCGAGGCGGCCCGGCTCAACGGCGCCGTTCTTGGCGAGTGCACCGTGAGCGGCCTCGAGGTGCGGGTCACGGCCACCCGGCAGGTGCTCGGCGTCGTCGTGAGCGTGGCGTCGCGAGCCGGACCGGCACCGGCTGAAGCCGGGCTGCAACCGAAAGGGCAACTCGAACGGGCCCCACCCCCCGGGTGACGGCACGCAGCAAGCGGGCTTCACCCCGGGTGACGTCGCGAGCGGACCTCACCCTGCTGGTCGCCGCAGGCAGCACGTGGAGCGCTACGCCTCGTCGAAATTCGTGGTGAGGTACCGATAATTGACGGCTGTGGGGCGCTCGGAGTCCTCCGACTCGAACTCCTGACCGGACGTCCGGGCATAGACGTAGGTCTTGCCCGCCTGCGCCGCGATGTCAACCGTCGGCCGCGGATCACCCGACTCGAGGAAGTCCGCTGAAAGCGTTTTTCCTTCAAGCGGCCCGTCAGTGAGCTTTGCCGTATAAGTACTCGTCGTTGATCCACTCATGTCCCCATTCTGCTCTTTATCCGGTTCTTATCAAGTGGGCAGGCGGATGGTACGCCGTCGGCTGATTAGGTGCTCACAGGGAAAGGGTGTGTATGGTGTGCACGACGAAAGGAGTCGGGTGCCAGGCACAAGAACATTGGTCATCGTAGAGTCGCCGACCAAAATGAAGTCGATCGCCGGGTACCTCGGCGACGGCTATGAGGTACTCAGTTCCGTAGGACACATCCGTGACCTTGCCGAGCCGAAAAACCTCCCGGCCGATCTCAAGAAGGGTGCTTTCGGCAAGTTCGCCGTCGACATCGAGAACGACTTCGAGCCGTTCTACGTGGTCTCCGACAACAAGAAGAAGACCGTCGCGGATCTCAAGCGAGCTCTGAAGAACGCCGACGAGCTCCTCCTCGCAACTGATGAGGACCGCGAAGGCGAAGCCATCGCATGGCACCTGCTCCAGGTTCTCCAGCCGAAGGTCCCCGTCAAGCGGATGGTCTTCCACGAGATCACGAAGGATGCCATCCTCGCGGCCGTCGGCAACACCCGCGACCTCGACGTCGCCCTCGTCGACGCCCAGGAAACCCGACGAATCCTCGACCGTATATATGGGTATGAGATCTCGCCTGTTCTGTGGCGCAAAGTCGGTCCGAGCCTCTCCGCCGGTCGCGTGCAGTCCGCCGCCACCCGCCTCATCGTCGAACGCGAGCGGGAACGCCTGGCCTTCACCGCCGCCGAGTACTGGGGCCTCACCGCCCAGGCCGCTCCCGCCCCCGACGCCACCCACTTCGAGGCGCGCCTCGTGCGCCTCGACGGCGAGCGCATCGCCACCGGTCGTGACTTCGACGACACCGGAAAGCTGACCTCCAAGGCCGTTCCCCTCGACGAGCAGTCCGCGCAGGCGATCGCCGCCGCACTGGCCGCACCCGGGGCATCCGCCGTCGTGTCGAAGGTGGAGTCGAAGCCGTACTCGCGTCGTCCCGCCGCTCCGTTCACCACGTCGACCCTGCAGCAGGAGGCGGCACGCAAGTTGCGCTTCTCGGCCCGGCAGACGATGAGCGTCGCCCAGTCGCTGTACGAGAACGGGTACATCACGTACATGCGTACCGACTCGCCGGCACTCTCGAGCCAGGCGATCAAGGCCGCGCGAGACCAGGCGACCGCGCTCTACGGTGCCGACACCATTCCAGACAAGCCCCGCCTGTACAGCGGCAAGAACAAGAGCGCGCAGGAGGCCCACGAGGCCATCCGCCCCTCCGGTGACACCTTCCGCACGCCGTCGTCGCTGACCGGCAGCCTTCGCGGCCAGGACTTCAAGCTGTACGAGCTGATCTGGAAGCGCACCGTCGCCAGCCAGATGGCCGACGCCAAGGGCCAGACCGCCACGGTGACCATCGAGGCGCAGGCCGACGGCAAGACCGCGGAGCTGACGGCATCCGGAACGGTCATCACGTTCCGCGGATTCCTCCACGCCTACGAAGAAGGCCAGGATGAGGAACGCAACGCGAGCGACAACGCTGCCCGTGAAGCGAAACTGCCGCCGCTGACCGAGGGCCAGTCGCTGCTCCTCACCGACGTCGACGCCAAGGGGCACGAGACCTCGCCGCCCCCGCGCTACACGGAGGCGAGCCTCGTCAAGACGCTCGAAGAGCTGGGGATCGGGCGTCCGTCGACGTACGCGCAGACCATCGCGACGATCACCGACCGCGGCTATGTAACCGCGCGCGGCCAGGCGCTCATCCCGTCGTGGATCGCGTTCAGCGTCGTTCGGCTGCTCGAGGAGCACTTCAACGACCTCGTCCAGTACGACTTCACCGCTGAGATGGAAGAAGACCTCGACCGGATCGCCGGCGGCGAGCAGGACCGCACCGACTGGCTCAAGTCCTTCTATTACGGCAGCGACCAGCACCGGGGCCTGCGCACCGTCGTCGACAACCTCGGCGACATCGACGCTCGCGAGATCAACTCGCTGCGCCTCAACGACGAGATCACCATCCGGATCGGCAAGTACGGTCCGTACCTCGAAGTGACGGATGCCTCGGCTCCCGCCCAGGCGGACGGCGAACCGGCCGTGCCGCGCCGGATCAACATCCCCGAAGACCTGGCCCCTGACGAGCTGACCCTCGCCAAGGCGCAGGAGCTCATCGACGCGCCGGTGCTCACCGACCGCGTGGTCGGCGTGAACCCGGAGAACGGCAAGGAGATCGTCGCGAAGGACGGCCGGTTCGGCCCCTACGTGACCGAACTCGACCCGGAGCCCGAGGAGGAACCCGTCGTCGACACCGCCACCGGCGAAGTGACGGATGCGCCGAAGAAGAAGGCGCCCGCGAAGAAGAAGGCTGCCGCGGTGAAGCCGCGAACGGCATCCCTGTTCAAATCGATGTCGCTCGACCAGATCGACCTCGACACGGCGCTCAAGCTGCTGTCGCTTCCGCGCGTCGTCGGACTCGACCCGGAGACCCAGGCGGAGATCACCGCCCAGAACGGCCGGTTCGGACCGTACCTGAAGAAGGGCACCGACTCCCGCTCGCTCGAGAACGAAGACCAGATCTTCGAGATCGATCTGCCCGCCGCCCTCGAGATCTTCGCGCAGCCAAAGTACGGCAATCGCCGTGCGTCGAGCGCGCTCAAGGAATTCGAGGCCGACCCGGTCAGCGGCAAGCCGATCAAGGTGAAGGACGGCCGGTTCGGCCCGTACGTCACCGACGGTGAGACGAACGCGACGATCCCGAAGGCCGAGTCGGTCGAGGAGGTCGACTTCGACCGTGCCGTGCAGCTGCTCGCCGACAAGCGGGCCAAGGGGCCGGCCGCTCCGCGCAAGAAGGTACCCGCGAAGAAGCCCGCCGCGAAGAAACCTGCCGCGACCAAGAAACCGACGGCCGCCGCCGCGAAGAAGGCTGCTGCCGCGTCGAAGACCGGCGTTTCGACGGCCAAGAAGCCTGCCGCCCGCAAGCCGGCTGCGAAGCCGGCCGCGGCAGAGTAATGGGGCGAACGGATTCGTATCCCGGGCTGTTCATCACCCTCGAGGGTGGTGACGGCTCGGGCAAGTCCACGCAGGCCGCCGAGCTCGAATCGTGGCTGGGGCAGCAGGGCCGCGAGGTCGTCCGCACCCGCGAGCCCGGCGGCACCGACGTCGGTGTGGAGATCCGCGAGATCGTGCTGCATCACCGGGGCGACATCGCCCCGCGGGCCGAAGCGCTGCTCTACGCCGCCGACCGGGCCCACCACATCGCCACCAAGGTGCGCCCAGCCCTCGAGCGCGGAGCCGTGGTGCTTCAGGACCGGTACATCGACTCGTCCGTCGCCTACCAGGGCGCCGGGCGCGACCTCGGCATGGATGAGATCCGCGACCTGTCGACGTGGGCGACCGGCGGGCTCATGCCCGACCTCACGGTGCTGCTCGACCTCGACGAGGACGCCGCCCGGCTGCGCCTCGACTCGGCCAGGACCCGCTTCGACCGGCTCGAGAATGAAGCATCCACGTTCCATCGCCGGGTGCGGCAGGTCTACCTCGAACTGGCCGCCGCCGAGCCGGACCGCTTCCTCGTCCTGGATGCCACGGATGCCATCGCGACGCTCGCCGGCAGCATCCGTTCGCGGGTGGCTCCGCTGCTCTGACGCGTCCCCGGCTCGCCCCGGCCGAGTTGGTTTGCTCAAGCGGACTGTTTGGGTGCCACGCCGGACGGCGGTGGCCGGTGACGGCGTGCCGGCCAGTCCGTGCGCGTGGCGGGAGGGTGCTGGGCGGCGGGCGCTCCTCGTCCTGGATGCCACGGATGCCGTCGCGACGCTCGCCGGCAGCATCCGTTCGCGGGTGGCTCCGCTGCTCTGACTCGTCCCCGGCTCGCCCCGGCCGAGCGGGTTTGCTCAATCGGACCGTTTGAGCGACACGCCGGACGGCGGTGGCCGGTGACGGCGTGCCGGCCAGTTCGTCCGCGTGGCGGGAGGGTGCTGGGTCGCGGGCGCTTCCTCGTCCTGGATGCCACGGATGCCGTCGCGACGCTCGCCGAGCAGCATCCGTTCGCGGGTGGCTCCGCTGCTCTGACGCGTCCCCGGCTCGCCCCGGCCGAGCGGGTTTGCTCAATCGGACCGTTGGGGTGCCACGCCGGACGGCGGTGGCCGGTGACGGCGTGCCGGCCAGTCCGTCCGCGTGGCGGGAGCCTGCTGGGTCGCACCTGAACGGTCGCTCCCAGGAGGCCGTGCGCCGCCGGGAAGGTCGGGGGCTCCCGGTAGGCTGGGATCATGGCCACCTGGAGCGACGTCATCGGGCAGGCAGACGCTGTCTCCCTGCTGCGCGACGCCGCCGCCGACCGCGGGGGAGAAGCCCACGGCGCGATGACCCACGCCTGGCTGATCACCGGGCCGCCCGGATCTGGCCGGTCGAACCTCGCCTACGCCTTCGCCGCGGCCCTGCTCAGCCGGGAACCCGACGGTGATTCGGCGACCGCGGCGCAGGTCGATGCCCGCACCCACCCCGACCTCACCGTCCTCGCCACGCCAAACGTCATCATCAAGATCGACGAGGTGCGCGAACTCGTGCGGAGCTCGTACTTCGCCCCCGCCGTCGGCCGGTACCGGGTCATCGTCATCGAAGACGCCGACCGCATGGTCGAGCGCACCTCCAACGTGCTGCTGAAGGCCCTCGAAGAACCGCCTGAACGCACCGTCTGGGTGCTCTGCGCGCCGAGCGAGGCCGACCTCATCCCCACGATCCGGTCCCGCGTGCGCGCCATCCGCCTGCGCGTTCCCGACATCGCCGAGGTCGCCGACCTCATCGTGCGCCGCGACGGCGTCGACTTCGACCTGGCCGAACGGGCGGCGCGTCACGCCCAGTCCCACGTCGGCATGGCGCACCGGCTGGCGACGGATGCCGGTGCGCGCGCGAGACGCGACGAAACCCTGGCGGCTGCCCTCGGCATCCGCTCAGTGTCCGATGCCGTGCTCGCCGCCGCCCGGATGCTCGCCATCGCCACCGATGACGGCAAGGCGTACACCGAGCAGCGTGACGCCGAGGAACGCGAGCACGCGCTTCGGTCACTGGGCGTCGAACCGGGGCAGACGCTGCCGCCTGCGCTGCGTTCCCAGATCCGCAACCTCGAAGAGGACCAGAAGCGCCGGGCGACCCGGAGCCTGCGCGACGGACTCGACCGCATCCTCGTCGACCTCCTCTCGCTGTACCGCGACATCATCATGATGCAGCTCGGGCGCTCCGAGACGATCATCAACCGGGAACTCTCCGACGCGCTGGCTCGAGCCGGGCAGGAGAGCACCCCGGCCGCGACGATGGCGACGATGGATGCCATCCAGCAGGCGCGCCAGCGCATCGAGGGCAACGTCGCGCCGGCCCTCGCCCTTGAAGCCATGCTTGTCTCGGCAATCCGATAGCCTCATGGCCGTACGCCCCCCGAATCCCGACCCCGCAGGAGAGACATCTTCGTGACCAGCCCGATCACGCCAATCCGCCGACGCACCCGGACGGTTTTGCTCGCACTCTCTGTAGGGCTGGCGCTGACCCTGAGCGGCTGCGTCACCGCGTTCTTCCCCGGCGCCGGATCGGCGACCTCCACTCCGACCGGTGAAGACGTCGTTGCGGACCTCCGCCCGTTCTACGAGCAGCAGCTCGTCTGGGAGAGCTGCCACGACAAGATGCAGTGCACAACGGCGAGCGTGCCGATGGACTGGGAGAACCCGGGCAGCGGAGAGATCGAACTCGACCTCGTGCGCAAACAGTCGGGCGGCGACGCGATCGGCTCGCTCCTGGTCAACCCTGGAGGGCCCGGAGCATCCGGGTTCGATTTCATTGCCGACAGCGTCGACTACGCCACCGACGCCCGGCTGCAGGCGAACTTCGACATCGTCGGCTTCGACCCGCGCGGCGTGAACCGGTCGACCCCGGTCTCGTGCCTCGAGTCCGCTGAGATGGACGATTACCTCTACGGGATCGCCGACGGCGAGCGGGGCAGTGAGACCTGGATCACCGAGGTGACCGCGAGCGCCCAGGAGTTCGGTGCCGCGTGCGCCGAGAACACCGGCGCGCCTCTCGAATTCGTCGACACGGTCAGCGCCGCCCGCGACCTCGACGTTCTCCGTGCCGTGCTGGGCGACGCGAAGCTCAACTATCTGGGCTATTCCTACGGCACCTTCCTCGGCGCCACCTACGCCGACCTGTACCCCGAGAAGACCGGCAGGCTCGTGCTCGACGGGGCGATCGACCCGTCGTCGAGCTATTACGAGGTGAACGAAACCCAGGCGATGGGTTTTGAGAGCGCCCTCGCCGCGTACCTCGACGATTGCATCGGCGCCCGAGACTGCCCGTTCACCGGGAGCACCGAAGAGGGGATGTCCACGATCGCCGCGCTGCTGGCATCCGTCGAGCAGACCCCGATCAAGAACATCGACGGCCGGATGCTCGGTTCGAACGCGCTGCTGACGGCGATCATTTACCCGCTCTATTTTCCTGCCGGTGGGGGCTGGCCCGTGCTCAGTGAAATGCTGGCATCCGTCATGAACGGCGACGCCGAGTACGCGTTCACGTTCGCGGATGCCTACAACGGCCGGGAAGAAGGCGGCACCTACTCCGACAACAGCTCCGAGGCCTTCATCGCATACAACTGCCGTGACTACACCCACAACGCCGACCCGGCCCACATGGCCACCGAAGCAGCGCAACTGGTCGAGGCGGCGCCGGTGATCGGCCCGTACTTCAGTTACGGCGACATCGGATGCTCCAACTGGCCGTACCCGGACGGCGCCGCGCGCGACGAAATCCGGGCCGAGGGTGCTGCGCCGATCCTCGTGATCGGAACGACCAACGACCCGGCGACCCCGTATCTCTGGGCCGAAGCGCTTGCCGGTCAACTCGAGAGCGGCGTGCTCGTCACGTATGAGGGCGAGGGGCACACCGGGTACAACAAGGGCAGCGACTGCGTGAACGACGTGGTCGACGACTACCTGATCGACGGCGTCGTGCCCAGCTCTGACCCGCAGTGTTCTTAACTCCTCCAAAGACCGGGTAAGATCGTTAGCTGTGCGTCGCAGCAGCCCTCGGGCTGAGCGAATCACGCGCCGCCTTAGCTCAGTCGGCAGAGCGTTTCACTCGTAATGAAAAGGTCGTGGGTTCGATTCCCACAGGCGGCTCCAGAAGACCCCCTCCTCGCGAGGGGGTTTTGTGGTTGTACGATACCTAGCACTCAGTCCGTCCGGAGGGCAGGTGCACCGTTCACTTCCTCATTGTCGCTGTGAGACTCGTCGCTCTCGGTGTCACGGTGTGGGCGCTTCTCGCCCGGACGAGCTGCTTTTACATCTACGGCACCTGCGTCGCTGTCAACGTGCTGAGCTACTTCACGATCCAGAGCCACGTCATCATGAGTATCGCGCTGGTCCTGGGTGTGACGTTCGCGCTACGACGTTCGCCCGAACCGCCGTGGCTCTCCACGCTCCGGCTGCTGGCGACGACCTACGTCGTCGTCTCCGGCGGCATTTTCGCCCTGCTCATCGTCGACGCCGCCCGCTCGCCGTTCCTGCTGCAGGCGTCGATCCCGACGCAGCTTCTCCACTTCATCCTGCCCGTGTACGCGGTCTGGGATTTCGTCGTGCTCACCCGCGACGCGCTCCCGTTCAGGACCGCACTACTGTCGCTGGGATTCCCTGTCGTGTGGGCCGCGTACACGCTGGTGCGCGGCCCGTCGGCGAACTGGTACCCGTACTTCTTTCTCGATCCCGACGAGGCGGGCGGTTACGGAATGATCAGCTTCTACGCGCTCGGCCTCAGCGTCGTGATTCTCGCAGTGGCATTCGCCCTGGTGGCGAGCACCCGGATCGGTGCGCACCACCTTCCTTCCGGCTGACTGCGGGTCGACGCCGCACGATTGGGACGGCGGATGCCGCGAATCAAGCGGCATCCGCTTCGGTACCGTGCGCTCGCAGTACATTCGAAGAGCACCGTCGGAGCCGATGGCGTGATCACCGAAGCAAAGGAGTGCGTTGTGGACATGCGACTCGAACTGGTCCCGTTGGTGTCGGCCGATGTCGACCGAACGAAATCGTTCTACGAAGAAAAGGTGGGGTTCCACGTCGATCATGACGTCGAACCAGGCAACGGCATGCGTGTCGTGCAGCTGACCCCTCCCGGATCCGCGTGTTCCATCGTGATCGGTGTCGGGATCAGCGAGCCCGGGGCTTCACCCGTGCGCAACCTGCATCTGGTGGTCGATGACGTCGAGGTGGCACGGGAGATGCTCGTCGGCAATGGAGTTCCCGTGTCCGAGATCGCCGACCTCGGCGGCGGGGTTCGTTACGCGTACTTCAGCGACCCCGACGGCAACTCCTGGGCGCTGCAGCAGATCGACAGGTAGCTGCGGCGTCGGCCGCCTTTGACGCGGCGCCGATGTCGGTCGTTGAAAGTACTCTCGGGTCATGCCCGACCTGTCCACCGTCACAGCCCCCGTCGAATGGGTCGTCACCCACTCGGCGGCGAAGGAACCGATCGCCCTCGTGCGGCGGCTCCGGCTCGGGTCGGCACGGGAACTGTACTTCCGCGCCGTCACCTGGCATCGGGATGCCGCGCGGCGCGAGCTGGTCGGCTACTGGGGCTCGCTCGAAGAGGCTGTGCAGAACGTGTACGGGCTGTACGAGCGGTCGCTTCCGCCCCAGTTCCTGATGACCGGCGGCGGAACCACGAGGCAGCCGGCGCCGCTGACGAAACCGAAGCCGCCGCCGGCATCCGCCCGCCCGGAGACGCCGGCGTCGTTGTCGTCTGCGGTGCAGGGTCGGCCGGGAGGCGAACGGCGGATGCCGGCACTCCAGGGAAGGACGGCCGTGCGACCGCCGGCTCCGGCATCGCGACCGTCCCCGGCATCGCGACCGTCCGCACCGGCGCGCCAACTCGTAACGGCGGGGAGGTGATCGATTTGTTGTGAAAATCCCCATTTAGCTGAGGTACCACTAGTCTGAATCGGTGACTACTACTGGGCTCCGCTGGGGCATTCTCGGGCCGGGCGGCATCGCCCAGGCATTCGCCAACGACCTCGTCCTCAACGGGCTGACCGTGCAGGCTGTCGGTTCCCGCCGTGCTGAAGTCGCGGCTGCGTTTGCGGAGAAGTACGACGTGCCGAACGTGCACGCGAGCTACGAGGCGCTCCTCGCCGACCCCGAGGTCGACGCCATCTACATCGCGACGCCGCACCCGTTCCACGCCGCCCAGGCGTTGCTCGCGCTCGAAGCCGGCAAGCACGTGCTCGTGGAGAAGCCGTTCACCCTCTCCCAGGCGGAGGCCGAGGCGGTCACCACCCGGGCCCGCGAACTCGGACTCGTGGTGCTCGAGGCGATGTGGACCCGGTTCCTGCCGCACATGGCACGCATCCGCGAGATCCTCGGCGAGGGGACGCTCGGCGAGCTGCGGTCGATCGTGGCCGACCACACGCAGAACCTCCCGTCGGACCCAGCGCACCGGATCAACGCGCTCGAGCTCGGCGGCGGCGCCCTCCTCGACCTCGGGATCTATCCGATCTCATTCGCCAGCGCCGTTTTCGGGACCCCCGCGCAGGTCACGGCATCCGCTACCTTCCGGGGAACCGGCGCGGACGCCGCCGTTGCAACGGTCTTCACGTATGGCGATGACCGCATTGCGACGACCCTCTCGGCGAGTAACGCTCACGGGCCGAACGTCGCGAGCGTGATCGGCACCGAGGGGCGGATCGACATCGACTCGGTGTGGTACTCGGCGACCTCGTTCACCGTCTACAACAACGCCAACGACGTGCTCGAAACATTCACGTCGAACGTCGTCGGCCGGGGGATGCAGTTCCAGGCGCTCGAACTCGAACGGCTCGTCGCCGTCGGCGAGCTCGAGTCCGACCTGCTGCCCCACGCCGAGACGGTGTCGATCATGGGAACGCTCGACGAAATCCGCCGCCAGATCGGTCTCGTCTACCCGGGTGAGTGACCCGGGCGGCGGGCTCCCGGTAGCATCATCGGGTGTCCACCTCCCTGCCCAGCGGACCGGGCGAGACTGAGCGAACGACTCCGGTGACGGATGCCGCTTCGAGCGCGCCCGCGACCCCGCCGGCGCACCGGCGTGGTGGCGTCGCGGCCGTGCTGGGGCGGCACCGCGCCGCGTGGCTCGTCACAGCGTCGGTCGCCGCGTTCGCCCTGCTCGGCGGAGGCGCCGTCGCGCTCGGAGCAGCCACCGCGCCGGCCGGCGTTCCGGTCGCCAGTACTGCCGTCCCCAGCCGGACAGCTACTCCCACCCCGACGCCGCCGCCCCGCCCGGTGCCGACGGTCGAGCAGGTCGCCTCGCCGCTGCGCACCTGCTCAGTGGCCCCTCTGCTCACCGACAGCCGGTTCGGCACATTGCAGGCGCAGGTGCTGCGAGCCGACGGGCAGGTGATGTTCGAACGCGACGCCGGGACGGCATCCCAGACCGCGAGCTCGCTCAAGGTGCTCACCGCCGCCGCCGCACTGAACGTACTCGGTCCGGACTTCCGAGCCTCCACCCGGGTCGTGGCGGGAGCCGAGCCCGGCACGATCGTGCTCGTCGGCGGGGGAGACCTCACCCTGACCCGGTTGCCCACCGGCACGGAACCGGTCTACACCGGCGCGGCACACCTCGACGACCTCGCCGCGAAGACGAAGGCGGCCTGGGAGGCCCAGTTCCCGGGCACGCCGATCAGCCGCATCGTGCTCGACTCCAGCTATTTCGGCGGGAAGACCTGGGGCGACACGTGGCCGCCCACGGAGCGCGGCACTGGCTGGCTCTCGCACATCACCGCGCTGCAGGTCGACGCCGACCGCGCCGATCCCCGGGTCTTCCTCTCCCCGCGGGGCGACGACCCGATCGGCCGGGCCGGAGCCGCCTTCGCCCGGTACTTCAACGATGTCCCCTTCGAACAGGGAACGGCGCCGGCGGGAGCCGCCGAACTGGCATCCGTCTCGTCGCAGCCGCTGTCGACCCTCATCCCGCAGTTCCTGATTCCGTCGGACAACTCGCTCGCCGAGATGGTCGCCCGCCACGTCGCGATCCGACTCGGTATCGGGAACACCATCGGCGCCCTCGCGACGGCGATTCCGCAAGCACTCGACGTGTACGGGATCGACACGTCCGGGGTGAGGATCGCCGACGGCTCCGGGATGAGCCGCAACAACGCGGTGGCGCCATCGTATTTCACCGCACTGTTCCTGAAGATCCACGCGCGAGAAGGCACGCTCGGCATTGTCCTCGACGGGCTGCCGGTCGCCGGGCAATCCGGAACCCTCAACTACTCGAACCGGTTCTTCGGCGACAACGCCGTGGCGCGCGGGCACGTGCGCGCGAAGTCCGGGTCGATCTCGTCTGCGTACACGCTGACCGGGATCATCGACGCCGCCGACGGCTCGACCCTCATCTTCGCCATCTTCGCCACCGGCCGGGTCGGCGCCGAGGCCCGTACCGCCATCGACACCCTGGCGACGGCGTTCTACCGGTGCGGCGGCAACCTCTCGAACACGTGACGGCGTCCCGCGAACGCCGGGGCAGACACCGCACAAACCACGGCGGTACCCTGAAGGCGACTGCTGAGACCGGGAGGCCATCATGACCAGGGCGCTGTTCATCATCGACGTGCAGAACGACTTCACCGAGGGTGGTGCGCTGGGCGTCGACGGCGGAGCCGCCGTGGCGGCGCACCTGACCACGTACCTTGACCGTGCCGCCGACACCTACAGCATGGTGATCGCGTCACGGGACTGGCACAACGCCGAGGGCGACAACGGCGGGCACTTCGCCCCCGCCGGCGAGGAACCGGACTATGTCGACACCTGGCCTCCGCACTGCCTCGCCGGCACGCCTGGCGCCGAGTACCACCCGGCGTTGGATCAGTCCCGGATCACCTTCCACGTCAAGAAGGGGCACGGTGAACCCGCGTACTCGATCTTCGACGGGCACGTCGACGGCGGCGCCTCGGACGGCGCGACGGTCACGGAGCTGCTCGAGGAGCACGGTGTGACCGAGGTCGACGTGGCCGGGATCGCCACGGACTATTGCGTGCGGGCATCCGTTCTCGATGCCGTCGAACACGGCAGGCACGTGCGCGTCTTCACCGACCTCATCGCCGGGGTCGCGCGCGAGACCAGTGACGCCGCCATCGCCGAGATGGGCCACGCGGGCGCGATCCTCGTGTCCAGCGACTCTGACTGACGTCGGGCGGCTGGCTCGAGCGCATTGACGGGAGCGAGTTGCCACGACCTGTCGTGCGCGGGGTCGAGTGGCCCAATTTTGTTGTTCGGGGGCGGTGGGAGCGACAGAGTGTGGTGATTCACCTCGCGG
>NZ_JBEPSK010000021.1:0-35049 GCF_040548835.1 Mycetocola sp. 2940 | reverse complement strand
GACATCGCCCAGCATCCGCTCCGAGAACCTCGGACTCATCTCGATCAACACCCTTCAATAATCAGGTGTTGCTCTAACCGTTAGAACCCGCGGCCCGGAACCCGGCGTTTGCGTCAGATAAGCGACCTTCGCGAGGCATCCACCCGCCCCACGTGTAGTTACTTCGCGAGCCCCAGCGTGTCGAGCACCCAGGCGAGCTCGAACGCTCGCTCGCGCCACGCGTTGTACCGGCCGCTCACGCCGCCGTGCCCGGCGCTCATCTCGACCTTGAGCTGCACGGGAGCGCCCACCTCACGCAACCGGGCCACCCACTTCGCGGGCTCGACGTAGAGCACGCGGGTGTCGTTGATGCTCGTCACGGCGAGGATGCGCGGGTAGGCCACGTCCTCCCGCACGTTCTCGTACGGGGAGTACGACTTCATGTACCGGTAGACGTCGGCGTTCTCGAGCGGGTTTCCCCACTCATCCCATTCGATGACGGTCAACGGCAGGTCCGGGTCGAGGATGCTCGTGAGCGGGTCGACGAAGGGAACTCCGGCGAGGATCCCGGCGAACAGTTCAGGCGCGAGGTTCGCGACGGCGCCCATCAGCAGGCCGCCGGCGCTTCCTCCCTCGGCCACCATGGCATCCGTCGTCGTGTATCCGGCGTCGACGAGGTGCCGCGCGCAGGCGATGAAGTCCGTGAAAGTGTTCTTCTTGGTCAGGGTCTTGCCGTTTTCGTACCAGGCCCGCCCCTGTTCGCCCCCGCCGCGCACGTGGGCGATGGCGAACGTGACGCCGCGGTCGAGCAGGCTCAGCCGGGCGATGCTCATCGCCGGGTCCATGCTCGCCTCGTAGGAACCGTAGCCGTAGAGGAGAAGCGGTGCGGGGCGGGGCGTGCCGCGTCTCCAGACCAGCGAGATCGGCACCCGCGTGCCGTCGTCGGCTGTCGCCCACTCGCGGGCCTGCTCGTAATCGTCGGGGGAGTAGCCGCCGAGCACGGGCTGCTGCTTGAGCTGGGTGAGCTCGCCGCTCGCCACGTCGAGGTCGTACACGGTGGCCGGGGTGACGAAGGAGCCGTACGACAGCCGCACCGTCGGCTGCGCCCACTCCGGGTTCGCCGACGCCCCCACCGTGTACAGCGGTTCGTCGAAGCCGACCTCGCGTACATCGATCGCCGCCGGCGTCGACACGCCGTCGAGAGTCGCGATTCCGAGGCGGGAGAGCCCGTCGCGGCGGTAGCCGAACACGAGGTGCCCGGCGAACGCCTCAACGTCCTCGAGCCTCACCTCGTCGCTGTGGGCGCGGACGACGGTGGCGTCCTCGGGGCCGGCGCCGACGGCATCCGGTGAGATCGCGACGAGTTCGAAGTTGGGGGCGTCAGCGTTGTGCAGGATCAGGAGGGTGTCGTTGCCTCCGATCACCGCGTGCTCGACCGAGTACTCGACACCGTCGCGCCGCGGCCAGACCATCCGGGGATCGGTCGTCGCGTCGTTGCCGTCGATGAGCAGCCACTCGCTCGTGACGCTCGACGAGACGACGACGACGATGTACCGAGCGCTGCGGGTGACCCCCACCCCGACCCAGAACCGTTCGTCAGGCTCTGAGAGTACGACGACGTCCGCGCGGGTCGGAGTCCCGACCTCGTGGCGCCACAGGGTGTCAGGGCGCCAGGATTCGTCCACCGTCGTGTAGAAGACGAACCGTCCGTCGGGCGAGAACACGGCGCCGTGCGAGGTGTTCGCGATCTCATCGGGAAGGTCATCGCCGGTGACGAGATTGCGGACGCGGAGCGTGAACCGTTCATCGCCGTCGGTGTCGACGGCCCAGGCCAGGAGTTCCCCGTCGAGGGAGACGTCGAACGAGCCGAGCGAGAAGTAGTCGTGGCCCTCGGCTTCGACGTTGCCGTCGAGGAGGACCTGCTCCCCGGGCACGTCCACCCCCGGTTCGAGCGCCGGCGGCGTCCAGTCCTCGGGGCCGCTGATCGGGGCGCGGCAGTGGATGCCGTAATCCTTGCCCTCGACGCTCCGGCCATAGTACCACCAGTCGCCCTCGCGGACGGGCACCGTGAGGTCCGTTTCAAGCGTGCGGCCCTTGATCTCGCCGAAGATCGTCTCGCGCAGCCCGGAGAGGTGCGCGTTCTCCTGCTCGGTGTACGCGTTCTCGGTCTCGAGGTGAGCGATCAGTTCGGCGCTGTCCTTGTCGCGCATCCACTCGTAGTTGTCGATCACCGTGTCGCCGTGGTGGGTCCGCTCGGTCGGGTGCGTCGCCGCGCGCGGCGGGAGAAGTGAAGCCATGCATCCACGCTACCGGCGTATGGTCGGAGCATGAGCACATCCCCCGCACACACCCTCAACGACGGCCACTCGATCCCCGGCATCGGTTTCGGAACCTACCCGATGAAGGGACAGGAGGCGACGGATGCTGTCGCAAGCGCCCTCGACATCGGCTACCGGCTGATCGACACCGCGGTCAACTACGGCAACGAGGATGCCGTAGGCCGCGCGATCGCCGAAACGGACGTTCCACGCAACGAAATCGTCGTGACGACGAAGTTGCCCGGCAGGCACCATGGTTACGACGAGACGCTGCGGTCGTTCGACGCGTCCTGCGCGGCACTCGGGCTCGACACTCTCGACCTCTATCTCATCCACTGGCCGAACCCGCGTGCCGGACGCTATGCGGAATCCTGGAAGGCCATGGTTCAGCTTCAGAAGGACCACCGGGTCCGCTCGATCGGCGTCTCGAACTTCACCCGCGAGTTCATCGAACGGCTCGGGGCCGAAACGGGCGTCCTTCCGGCGGTCAACCAGGTCGAGCTGCACCCCTACTTTCCGCAGGAGCCGCTGCTCGCGTTCCACGCCCAGCACGGGATCGTCACCGAGGCGTGGAGCCCGCTCGGCAAGCGCGCCGCCCCGTACGAGGAAGCCGTCGTGGGTGACATCGCTGCAGCGCACGGCATCAGCGCCAGCCAGGTCGTGCTGCGCTGGCACCAGCAGCGCGGCGTCGTGCCCATCCCGAAGTCGGCCCAGCGCGACCGTCAGCTGTCGAATTTCGACATCCCGCGGGTCGAGCTGTCTGCGGCGGAGCTCGCGGCGATCACCGCCCTCGGCCGCGCCGATGGCCGGCTGTTCGGCGGCGACCCCAACACCCACGAAGAAATGTAGGACTCGAGGACATTCGGAACTCGAGGAGGAAATGCAGGACTTCTAAGCTGTGGTCATGACGCTGCAGCCGAGTCCCGTTCTCCGCCCGACCCGCTCGCGACGAGCGGTGATGGTGCTCGTTGTCGCCGCGGTGGCGGGCGCGCTCAGCCTCCCCGAACCCGCAGCCGCCGATTCCGGCATCCGTTCGGACGTCTCAGACTTCACCTTCAGCTCGTTCGACGGTGAGTACACCCTCGGCCGGGACGACGACGGTCATTCGACCCTCACTGCCGTCGAGACGTTCGTGGCGGAGTTCCCCGACATCGACCAGAACAAGGGCATCATCCGCGCCATCCCCGAGGGGTATCTCGGGGTCAACCTGCACACCGACATCGTGTCGGTGACGGATGCCGCGGGCGTCCCGGTCGCGTACGACGACTCCGAGACGGAGGACGGCTTCCTGCAGCTGGCCCTCGGAACAGACGAGTACGTTCACGGCAGCCAGACCTACGTGATCGAGTACACGCAGCGGGATGCCGTCCGGGCGTTCGCCGACACCGAGGCCGACGAGTTCTACTGGGACGCCCCAGGGACCGGCTGGGAACAGCCCTTCGCCCGGGCGCAGATGCGCGTCGTCGTCCCGGAGGAGTTGTCGGCTGCGCTGACCGGGGACTCCGCGTGCTACGTCGGCCCGCAGGGATCGACGACGACGTGTGACATCTCTGAGAGCTCCGCCGACGGGTCGACCCACTTCGCGTCGCCCGTGAGCGCACTCGCCCCGGGAGAGAACTTCTCGATGGCTGTCGCCTTCGAGAAGGGCACCTTCGTGACGCCGGAGATCCCCTCGACCTGGCCGGTGTTCACCGTTGTCCCTGCGGCGGTTGCCGGGGCCGGCGTGCTCGTTCTCCTCGCGGCTCTTCTCGGCCGGCGCCGGCACACGCGGGACGCACCCGGGCGCGGCATCGTCGTGCCCCAGTACACCGTGCCAAAAGGGCTCGACATCTTCGTCGCCGCCGATCTGATCGGAAAGACCGCGAAGGCCATGCCGGCGCTCCTGATCAGCCTCGCCGTCCGGCGCAACCTGCGGATCATCGATGACCGGGAATCGTCGTCGCTGTTCTCGTCGAAGACGGACTATCGGCTGCAGTACCTCACCGACGACGGCGCTTCGGCGGCGGATGCCGCTGTGCTCGATACGCTGTTCGGGCAGTATCGGCGACCGGGCATGTTCAAGGAGCTCAGCGCCACCGACACCGCATTGGCCAAGGAAGTGCAGGCGCTCGCGGCGGCCGCGCCACGGGCATCCGTCGACGCCGGTTACCGGGTGAAGCGGAGCGTGAAAGGAACCCGCTGGTACGTGGCCATCGCTGCCTTCGTCTTCGCTTGCGTGCTGGCCCTGTTCATCGCTGCCGTGGCGATGTACGGCGTGAACGCGTGGGTCGTCCTCGCCCTGGTCGCCGCGGCCGGCGTTCTGGTCGGAACGATCCTCGCGGTGCTGCCGCGCAAGGCGCTCACCGAGCGCGGGGCGGAGGTCCGGGAGTACCTGCTCGGACTGCGGGAATACCTGGCGCTCGCGGAAGCTGACCGCATCGCGATGCTGCAGAGCCCGGCAGGGGCAGAGCGGGTTGCCGTGGAGGACACGGTCAACCCGGGTGACATGCTCGAGATGGTGGCGTTCTACGAGAAGCTGCTTCCGTTCGCCGTGCTGTGGGGGATCGACAAGGAGTGGGCCGAGGAACTCGGCCGCTACTACGAACAGGCCGGAACGGGCCCCGATTGGTACTCCAGCCGGTCGGGTTTCTCGTCGTACGCCTTCGCATCCAGCATGGGAACCTTCGCGACGTCATCCGGGTCGTCGACGCCGTGGTCAGCGAGCGCCACGGCCAGCAGTTCCGGCGGATCCGGCGGGGGCGGCTTCTCCGGAGGCGGCGGGGGCGGAGGAGGAGGCGGCGGACGCTGAGCGTTTGCCCCGATCCGGGTGTCAAGTTGACGCGTGCACCGCGGGGTGTAATCATCGTTACGGCCGACTCAACTGGCAATCCTGTTTTCATGAACACCCGGTGAACATCTTCCGGTGAACTCGTGCGCGCGGGGGAGTCCCTACTCAGAGAACTATGCCGGTGGACATCACCCTCATTATCGTGCTGGTCATTGCACTAGCCCTTTTCTTCGACTTCACCAACGGATTCCACGACACAGCGAATGCGATGGCAACACCCATCGCAACGGGCGCTTTGAAGCCCAAGGTCGCCGTGGGTCTCGCGGCAATCCTCAACCTCATCGGCGCCTTCCTATCGACTGAGGTCGCCAAGACGATCTCCGGCGGAATCATCAAAGAAGGTGACGACGGGGTGCTGATCACTCCCGAGTTGATCTTCGCCGGCCTGATCGGCGCGATCGTCTGGAACATGCTGACCTGGCTGCTCGGTCTTCCATCCAGTTCCTCCCACGCCCTGTTCGGTGGTCTCATCGGAGCCGCCCTCGTCGGCTTCGGAACCGGTGCGATCGACGTCAGCGTGCTCATGTCGAAGGTCATCCTGCCCGCCGTTCTCGCCCCGCTCACCGCCGGGCTGATCGCCTACATCGCCACGAAGCTCGCGTACGGTATCACCCGCCGGTACGACGGCAAGCCGGATGGTCGCTCCGGGTTCCGGTATGGCCAGGTTTTCTCGTCCTCGCTGGTGGCGCTCGCTCACGGCACCAACGACGCACAGAAGACGATGGGTGTCATCACCCTTGCCCTCATCTCCGTTGGCCTGCTGGCGCCGGGATCAGGCCCACCGTTCTGGGTCGTCGTGGTCTGTGCGGTTGCCATCGCGCTTGGCACGTACGTCGGCGGCTGGCGCATCATCAAGACCCTCGGCACCGGTCTCACCGACGTGAAGCCCGCCCAGGGCTTCGCTGCCGAAACGAGCACCGCCGCCACCATCCTGGCCTCCACCAACCTCGGATTCGCGCTCTCCACCACCCAGGTCGCGTCGGGCTCCGTTATCGGGTCCGGCGTCGGTCGTCGTGGCTCAACCGTCCGGTGGAAGACCGCCGGAAAGATCCTCATCGGCTGGCTCTTCACGCTTCCGGCGGCGGGCGTCGTCGGCGCGATCGCCGCGTTCGTCGCAAGCCTCGGCACCTGGGGGATCATCGTCGACGCCGTGGTGGGCGTCGGCACGATCCTCTTCATCTTCCTGTGGTCGCGCCGCGACAAGGTCGGCCACCACAACATCGTCAGCGAGGTGGCGGCATCCGGCGAGGCAGTCGTCATGGCTCCGGAACCTGAGCCGAAGAAGGTGTCCAAGTGATCGACTGGATCGACTTCGTCATCGTCCTCGTTGCGGCTCTGACCGGCACCGTCCTGGTCGTCGGTTTCTACGCCCTCGGCCTGAAGATGCTGGTCCGCGCGGGCCGTGTACCCGTGGTTTCGCCGGCGACCTTCACGGATGCCATCACGGTGCTCACCGCAGCCGAGATCAAGTCGGCAGCCAAGAAGGCTGCGAAGGCGGCACGGAAAAACCCGCTCACGCCGGGGCAGAAGCGCATTGCGCTGGTCGCGGCGTACACCTGCTTCACCATCTGCGGGCTCGCGATCCTGTACGGCATCTACCTCATCGTGCCGGCGCTGCACGGAGGCTGACCTTCAGAGCAACGATGGGCGGCGCGGAACCTCGGGTTCCGCGCCGCTCGTGTTTGTGGCCTTTCGCGGGCGAAGTCACCCGGTCCGGACGAGGTCACCCGGTACGCCGGGTGATTCGGTCCGAACCGGGTGACCTGGTGCCCGCCGGGCGCCGTCAGTCGGTGCCGCGGATCCGCCCGATCACATTCATCACGTGGTAGATCACAATGGCGGCGATCGTTCCGAGCGCGATGCCGTTGAAGATCACGTCGCCGAACTGCCAGGTGTAGTTCGCGATACCGATGATGAGCGCCGTCGCCGCGGTGAACTGGTTCTTCGGCTTCGAGAAGTCGACCTTGTTGTCGAGCCAGATCTTCACACCGATGATGCCGATGAGCCCGTACAGCGCCGTGGTGACGCCTCCGAGCACTCCGGCAGGGATGGTGTTGATCACGGCGCCGACCTTGGGGGAGAGACCCAGGAGGATGGCAACGATGCCCGCCACCCAGTACGCCGCCGTCGAATAGACCCGTGTGGCGGCCATCACGCCGATGTTCTCGCCGTAGGTGGTCGTCGCCGAACCGCCTCCGAAGCCGGCGATCACGGTCGCGAGCCCATCGGCGAAGAGCCCGCGCCCGGTGAGCTTGTTGATCGACTGGTCGTCCACCATCTGGGCGACGCCGCGGATGTGGCCGACGTTCTCGGCGATGAGCACGAGCACGACGGGCAGGAATGCCGGCAGGATCGCCCACAGCGCCGGGTTCGTGAACGGGTTGGCCGGGCCGTGGAACTCGGGGAGCCCGACCCAGGCGGCCTGCCCGACGGCGTCGAAGTTCACCTCACCGAGGAGTACGGCGGCAATGTACCCGACGACGACACCGACGAGGATCGACATCCTCCCCAGGATGCCGCGGAACAGAACGGATGCCAGGACGACAGCCGCGAGCGTGATCGTCGCCGTCAGCGGCGCGGTCTTGAAGTTGTTCCAGGCTGCCGGGCCGAGGTTGAACCCGATCAGTGCGACGATCGCGCCGGCCACGACCGGGGGCATCAGCGCGTTGATCCAGCCGATGCCGGTGACCTGCACGAGCAGACCCACCAGGGCCAGCAGGATGCCGACGATGACGATGCCGAACAGCGCACTTCCCATCCCCTCCGCCGTGGTTGCCACGGTGATCGGGGCGATGAAGGCAAAGGAGGAGCCGAGATAGCTGGGGAGCCGGTTCTTCGTGATGAGGAGGAAGAGGAGGGTGCCCAGCCCGGAGAACAGGAGCGTCGTCGACGGCGGGAAGCCTGTGAGGATCGGAACCAGGAACGTCGCACCGAACATCGCGACGACGTGCTGGGCACCGAGACCGATCATCCGTGGCCAGGTCAGCCGTTCGGCCGGGCCGACCACTTCGAGGGCGCCGACGTTCTTTCCGTCGCCGTGCAGTGTCCAGGGCAGCGCCATGCGTTCTTCTTTCATCACAAGGGGGAGGGGACGAGAGTCCTCCGATACCGTACCGACAATCGCGGGCGGGCGCGGGCAGGCGTCCGGCGGGCAATATGCTTGAGTCTCGCGTTCCGCGTGTGCATCCGCGGGCGACATCCCACCGTCACTTTTTCTTCGGAGGCCCCCGAATGACATCCACATCTGCGCCGACTGTGCAGCCGACAGTGAAGAACCGGATCGACGGGTTCTTCGAGATCACCAAACGGGGTTCGACCTTCGGCGGTGAGGTCCGCGGCGGTGTCGTGACGTTCGTCGCGATGGCCTACATCGTGATCCTCAACCCGATCATCCTGTCGAGCGGTGTCGACGTCGACGGCAACACCCTCGGCTTCGCCCAGGTGTCTGCGGTCACCGCGCTGACCGCGGGTGTGATGACGATCCTCTTCGGTCTCATTGCCCGGCTGCCGTTCGCGTTCGCCGCCGGCCTGGGCATCAACTCGTTCCTCGCGTTCAGCGTCGTCGGGCAGGTCACCTGGCAGGAGGCCATGGGACTCGTCGTCATCAACGGCCTCCTCATCGTCCTGCTCGCAGCTACCGGCCTGCGCCGCCTCATCTTCGAGGCCGTTCCGATCCAGCTGAAGATCGCTATCACCGTCGGCATCGGCCTGTTCATCGCCTTCATCGGGTTCGTCAACGCGGGGCTCGTCACGTCGACCGGGCAGGCGTCACCGCCGGTCGGCCTCGGCGCGAACGGCTCGGTCACGACGCTGCCGACGATCATCTTCGTGCTGACGCTGCTGATCACCGGCGTGCTCGTCGCGCGCAAGGTGAAGGGCGCCCTGCTCATCGGCATCCTGATCGGGACCGTTCTCGCGCTCATCGCCGAGGCGATCTTCGCGGTCGGCGGGTCCAACGGCGGCGAGAACCCGGGCGGCTGGAGCCTCTCCGTTCCCGCCCTG
The DNA here is from genome assembly GCF_040548835.1 of Mycetocola sp. 2940. Classification (NCBI taxonomy): domain Bacteria; kingdom Bacillati; phylum Actinomycetota; class Actinomycetes; order Micrococcales; family Microbacteriaceae; genus Mycetocola; species Mycetocola sp. 2940. Next base: position 25,923 of record NZ_JBEPSK010000021.1, on the reverse strand, counting down.
CCCGCCCAGATCTTCAGCCTCCCCGACCTGAGCCTTCTCGGCCAGTTCAGCTTCGGAAGCTTCGAACGCATCGGCGCGCTCGCCGCGCTGATGCTCGTCTTCACCCTCGTGTTCACGAACTTCTTCGACGCGATGGGAACCATGACCGGGCTCAGCAAGGAGGCCGGCCTCGCCGACGCGCAGGGCAACTTCCCGCGCCTGAAATCGGCGCTCATCGTCGAGGGCGTCGGCGCTGTGGCCGGTGGAGCGGCATCCGCATCGTCGAACACCGTGTTCATCGAGTCGGGGGCCGGAATCGGTGAAGGAGCCCGCACCGGCTTCGCCAACCTGGTCACCGGCATCCTGTTCGTTCTCGCCATGTTCCTGACGCCCCTGACGAGCATCGTGCCGAGCGAGGTCGCCTCGGCGGCCCTCGTCATCGTCGGGGCCCTGATGATGTCCCAGATCCGCGACATCGAATGGACCGAGTTCTCCACCGCGCTGCCGGTGTTCCTCACTGTCACGGTGATGCCACTCACGTATTCGATCGCCAACGGGATCGGCGCCGGCTTCATCGCCTGGGTCGTGCTCCGCTCGCTCAGCGGCAAGGCTCGGGGGATCAGCCCGCTTCTCTGGGTGGTCGCCGTCGGGTTCCTGGTCTACTTCGCCCGCGGCCCGATCGAAGCACTGTTCGCCTGACCCCTGTCGTCGGCGGTGCTGGTTAGGCTGGGCGCATGTCCATTCAGCTCGGCCAGTATCCGCCCGCACGACAGGTGCTGGTGCATCTGAGCGACACCCACTTTCTCGCCGGGGGCGCTCTGCTTCACGGCGGCGTCACCACCGAATCGAACCTCGAACGGGCGCTCGCGCAGGTCGAGGCCACCGGCATTCGCCCGGCTGCGCTCGTCTTCACCGGTGACCTGACCGATCTGGGCGAGACGGATGCCTACGCCCGGCTCCGCGAGCGGGTCGAGCCGGCTGCCGAACGGCTGGGCGCCGAGCTGATCTGGCTGATGGGCAACCATGACGAACGCGGGCCGATGCGGCGCGAGCTGCTGCGGCAGGAGACATCCGACACCCCGATCGACCGGGTCTGGAACCTCGGGGGTCTGCGGCTCATCGGGCTCGACTCGAGTGTTCCCGGCTTTCACCACGGTGAGCTCGATGACTCCCAGCTGGAGTGGCTCGCCGCCGAACTGGAGACCCCCGCTGAGTTCGGCACGATCGTCGGGCTGCACCACCCGCCGGCCCCGGCCCCGCAGCCGCTCTTCGACCTGCTCGAGCTTCGCGACCAGTCGCGGCTGGAGGCGGTGTTGCGCGGGACCGACGTTCGGGCGATCCTCGCCGGGCACCTGCACTACGCCATGAGCTCGATGTTCGCGGGCATACCGGTCTCTGTCGCAGCGGCAACCTGTTACACGATGAACCTCGCCAACCCGCCCCGGTCGACCAACGGAATGAACGGCGGCCAATCGTTCAACCTCCTCCACGTCTACGACGACCGGATCACCCATTCGGTGGTGCCGATCGGCGAGTTCGAGACGTCTGACTTCTTCACCGACGCCTTCATCGCCGAGATGGAGGCGCTGACCCCGGAGGAGCGGGTCGAGGCGTTCTCGCGCAAGCGCTGATTCCCTTCGCGCATCGAGATGGCACCAGTGGCCCTCCGTCCGGAGGTTTTGGGTCCACTACTGTCACCTCGATCGCTGAACCATCATGGATTGGCGCACGCGCCGAAGAAATGCCAGCGGTGCGACGTACAGGTGGTCGCTTGTCACCCGCATCACCCTCCAGCCGTGGTCCTCGAAACGCTCGCGCCGGTCGATGTCGCGGCGAAACTGCTCGGGGCTTGTGCGGTGATAGTCGCCCTCGTACTCGAAAAGCAACCAGAGTTCGGGATAGGCAAGATCTGCCCTCCCGAGGAACACACCGGATGCTGAGTACACCGGTCGGTTGACCACGGGCTCCGGCAGGCCGTTGGCCACGAACAACAGCCTGAGGTGTGATTCGGGCCTGGAATCGACCCCTGTGCGCACCCGCGACACAGCCCATCGGAGCTTCGTGAGCCCACGAACGCCAGACAGCGACTCGATCACGGACGTGAGTTCTTCGATCGTGGACAGGGGCGGCTCCCGCCCGCCCGGGGTGACGCGACCCGATACGAGGAAGTCGCCGACGGCGACCAGGTCTTCGCGATTCAGGATCGGCGCGAGGTGCACCCAGGTTTCGACCGGATCGACCAGCGGAAGACCGGCAGCGGACCAGGCCGGTCGGGTGAGGCCGTACGAATGGCTGACGATGCCGCGCACGCGGGGTGGACGCCGTCCGGCGACCGTCACGTGCAGCTGCCGGTCGTTCTCCTGATACCGAGGCAGTGGCATCCGATAGAGAAGCGCCGCAGTCACCGAGCAGAACGCGTCTCCCGCCTGCATTTTCGGTGCGAACATCCGGCACCGGTCGACGATCGAGTTCGCATGCAGGCCGAGGGAGCGGATGCCGCGGTACGGCGCCTGCACGTCGCGACCACGGAGTCGGTTGCGCGACAAACCGTGGGCGTCGGCAGTGCGGAAGGCAGTGCCGCGTCGCTCCGGGGGAAGGGGGACCCTACGAGGCATGGCGTACACCCTGCCATGAGCCAAGCCAGCGAGTGCCGTTGTCCACATCACAGAAATCGAGATTCCAGTAGTGGCCCCAAGCCCGGAGTTTTGGGGCCACTACTGGCACCTCGGTCGCCCGGCGGCGAGGCCCGTGACACTGTGGCGTGCCCGAACCCCTGCAGTGCCACTTGGGCGATGACCTGAGCGGTCTCGGCGGAGTACAGTCAGGAGAGTCCCGCCACAAGCACAGACAAGGCATATGGAGCCACAGTGAGACTCATCACGCCCGCGAACCGCGGCCTCGAGATTGAACCACAAGAGAAGGGGTCCCCAATGACGCCCGGAAGAACGCGCACGGAGATCGATTCGCTCGGATCGATGGAGATTCCCGCAGGAGCATACTGGGGAATCCACACCGCCAGGGCCCTGGAGAACTTTCCCATCAGCAAACGGCCGATCTCGGTGTACCCCGCCCTCATCGTGGCCCTCGCCGGCGTCAAGCAGGCAGCCGCCCGGACCAACGTCGAACTCGGCGTGCTCGGTGCCGAAAAAGGGGCACTGATCGACCAGGCCTGCCAGCGCATCATCGACGGCGAATTCCACGACGAGTTCGTCGTCGGCGTCATCCAGGGTGGCGCTGGGACCTCGACGAACATGAACGCCAACGAGGTCATCACCAACGTGGCACTCGAGATCGCCGGCCGGCCCAAAGGCGACTACGCGTACATTTCGCCGATCGACCACACCAACCGAAGCCAGTCGACGAACGACGTGTACCCGACGGCCATCAAGATCGCGCTGTCGTTCTCGCTCCAGACACTGCTCGACGAACTCGAGCTCCTGCAGGCCTCGTTCTCGCGCAAATCCGCCGAGTTCCGCCACCTCCTCAAGGTCGGACGCACCCAGTTGCAGGATGCCGTTCCGATGACGCTCGGGCAGGAATTCCACGGTTTCGCCACAACCCTCGGTGAGGACCACGCCCGGCTCGTCGAGACCCGCTGGCTTCTCGCCGAAATCAACCTCGGTGCGACAGCGATCGGCACCGGCATCACGGCAGACCCGCGGTACGCAGCGACCGTCGTCAGCCACCTCAACCGGATCACCGGGCTCTCCTGCGAGACCGCTCCCGACCTGATCGAGTCGACGAGCGACGCCGGTGGCTTCATGTCGTTCAGCGGAACCCTCAAACGGTCGGCGATCAAACTGTCGAAGATCTGCAACGACCTCCGACTCCTCTCCAGCGGCCCTCAGGCGGGCTTCGGCGAAATCAACCTTCCCGCCGTCCAGGCGGGGTCGAGCATCATGCCAGGCAAGGTGAACCCGGTGATTCCCGAGGTCGTCAACCAGGTGGCCTTCTCGGTCGTGGGTGCCGACATGACCGTGACGATGGCGGCCGAGGCCGGCCAGCTGCAGCTCAACGCCTTCGAGCCGGTCATTGCCCATTCGCTGCTGCAGAGCATCACCTGGATGGCCCAGGCCTGCCACACCCTGCGCATCAACTGCATCGACGGCATCACCGCCAACGAAGAGCGACTGCAGACCATGGTCGGGTCCTCCGTCGGCGTCGTCACCGCCCTGACCCCGTTCATCGGCTACTCCGCCGCCGCGGCACTCGCCAAGACAGCGCTGCTCACCAAACGCAATATCGCCGACCTCGTCGTCGAATCCGAGTTGATGACGCGTGAAGAGGTCATGAAGCAGCTGACGCCGGCGCGTCTCTCAGGCCTGGAGTCGCTCACGACGGCGATTCCGATTCTCGACGGCACCGTCGAGCGCAGCACCGACGGCGAAGTCCACACCAGCCTGGAGGGAAGCGGGCAGCCCTGACCGCTCAGGTCATCCGGCAGTGAGTGGTGAGGGCGCCGATTCCTTCGACCGCCACCGTGACCGTCGACCGGTCGCGCAGGAACACCTGCGGATCACGCGAGTACCCGGCTCCGCCGGGGCTTCCGGTGGAGATGAGGGTTCCCGGCTGGAGCGTCGCCGAGCGCGAGAGGTACGAGATCAGCGTCGCCACCGACCGGATCATCATCCCGGTCGATGAATCCTGCATCAGGTGGCCGTCAAGCACGGTGGTGATGTGGAGGTTCTGCGGATCCGGGACCTCGTCCCTCGTCACCACGCTCGGGCCGGTGGGGGTGAAGCCGTCGAAGGACTTGCACCTCGACCACTGCGCCTCGGAATACTGGATGTCGCGGGCCGTGATGTCGTTGACGACCGTGTAGCCGAAAACGTAATCGAGAGCATCTGCCTCTGAGACGTCCTTCGCGGGCTTGCCGATGATCACGCCGAGCTCGGCTTCGTAGTCGATCGCCTCGCTGAGTGCCCGGGGCCACGTCGTCGTGCTGTCGTGGCCGCTGAGGGAGTTGGGCCAGAGCGAGAACACCGTCGGCGCCTTGTCGGCCTTGAGATTCAGCTCAGAGGAGTGAGCCGAGTAGTTCAGGCCGATGGCGATGATCTGCGGAGTCCTCAGCACGGCAGAGGCGTGGCGGAGGCCCGCGATCGGCGTGAGTTCGACGCCCTGGCTGAGAGCCACATGCGCCAGGCTGCGGACCCTGCGCAGTTCCTCGTCGCCCCTCTCGATCAGCTGCTGCAGCGTTCCGGGCGCTTCGTCGAGGATTTCGTCGAGGAACAGCGCGCCGTCGCCGTCCACGATCGCCAGTCGGACAGGGGAGTGGGTGTTCGCCTCATCGACGAAATGCGAGAATCTCACCGTCTTAGGCTAGCCGACCCGCGTATGCCGTCTGATGCATCGGCTCGCAGCACTACTCTGTTCGCATGTCGTACTTGCTTTCGGAGCACCCGGAACCCGCCCGCGCCCCTCATCCTCCTCATCCGGTTTGGACCAGCCCCGTACCGAAGAGCCCTGTCGGCGGCATCGTCGCCGTCGTCGGCGTCGCGGTCCTCCTGCTGGTGCTCCTGGTCGTGTTCGGATACCTGACTGCCGCGCTGGGCCCGGGAGCCGTCGTCGTGGGCTTTCTCGCAGCGCTGCTGCCCCTCGCCGTCGTGCTCGCCGCCGTCGCCTGGATCGACCGGTGGGAACCCGAGCCGAGGCTCGCACTTCTTTTCGCGTTCCTGTGGGGTGCCGCAGCTTCGGTGGCCATTGCCCTCCTCGTGGACCTCGGTGTGCAGGTCACCGCGATCCTGACGACCGGGCAGTCCGCCGATGCCGTTTTCGGCGCAACGGTGCAGGCGCCGATCGTCGAGGAGACAGCGAAGGCGCTGGGCCTGCTGATCCTCTTCTTCGCTGCCCACAAGCACTTCTCCGGCCCGGTGGACGGCCTGGTCTACGCCATCGTTATCGCCGCAGGGTTCGCGTTCACCGAGAACATCCAGTACTTCGGCCTGGCACTGAGCGAGGGCGGAGCTGAAGAGTTCGGGCTGACCTTCTTCATGCGGGCCGTCATGTCGCCATTCGCGCACGCCACCTTCACCGCCATCACCGGGATCGCGCTTGGCCTCGCCGCTCGACGGCATGCGGGGTTCAGTGCGCTGGGTTACGCCCTCGTCGGGCTGGTCGGTGCGATCCTGCTCCACGCACTATGGAACGGTGCGACGTTCCTCGTGACGTCGTTCGAGTCCTACGCGTCATACTTCGTGCTCGTACAGGTCCCGATCTTCGTGGCGCTCATCCTCATGACCGTGCTCGTGAGGCGTCACGAAATCCGGCTGACGCGAGCACGGCTCAGTGAGTACGCGGCGGCGGGCTGGTTCACCCCGACCGAGGTCGAGATGCTGGCCACCTGGCCAGGCCGCAGGCAGGCTCGTGCGTGGGCGAAGACACTGCCCGGCAACCGGGGTGAAGCGATGAAGGACTTCACCCGGGATGCCACCCGCCTCGCGATGACCCGGCAGCGGATGATCACCGGCAGGAACGAGCTCGTTCACCGCAGGACGGAAGACGAACTCCTCACCGCGGTGGCCGCCGCGCGGCAGCGGCTCGTCGGGCGCTGACGAGGCATCCCACACCCGGGAAGAGACCCCTTAACAAACTCATCGCCCTGTGCCGCGGCAGTGCCGGCAGGTCGACGGGGCGATGAGTTGTTCGTTATCAGCATGCAACGGATGCTCCGGGATTGCAAGGATTTTCTGCGCTCACCAGAGCGCCCCGGCCTGTACTCCGAGTGTGCGCCGAGTGCGGATTCAGCGCGCGACCTGCCAGAAATTGAAGACGATGAAGGCCAGTGTGACGACCGAGGTGAAGATGGCCACCGGCTTCAGCGAGCGCTTCATCCGGCGCCCCTCCGGGCCCACAACGTTGAGCGTTTTGTCGCTGACACGGTCGTCGGCGTAGCGGTCCGTCTGGCTCAGGGCCTTGTCTCCGACGGTCTGCACGATCCGATCCAGGCGCTGCCACACGGCCGGGAGCAGCAGGTCGAACGGTTTCGTCGAGTAAAGGAACAGCCAGTCGTCGACGATCTCGACGTCGAACGCCGAAGACTCGTCGATGAGAAGCGCCATCAGGTCGGGCGTGAACACGTACAGGGCGTCGCGTTCATACTCCGGGGGAACGTAGAGCGTGAAGTACCGATCGAAGTCGCCTTCAAGCGACAGGACCGAGTCCTTGTCGAACCGACGCGGCAGGTTCGATCCGAACATGAGGTTGTTGCTGGCCGCGTCGAGCACCATGTGCGGCAGCCGGCGATCCAGCTTGAGAGCGACGTAGCCCCAGCGATAGGTGGTGCTGCTCTTGCCCTGCTGGATGGTGTACCGATAATTCGCGACCTCCAGCGGCCGGCCAGCGTTGACCCGCACGGAGTCGAAAGCCGCGCATGAGGTTCCGACGTCGAAGATCATGCCTGGGTACGCGGGGGCGGGCAGAAGTCCGGCGTAGGTGGCGCCGCGGGCAGCGGCGAACTCCTGGAGTCGCAGGTGCTTCTCCCAGGTCTTCGGTGTGCCGTTCCAGCTTCGCCAGACGGTGACGGCCAGCCCGACCGCGAGGGCCAGAAGCACCACAGGCACGGCGACGGACACGACGGCGGCGGGGACGACACCCTCGGTGAGGCCCGTCGCGATGGAGGTGAAAACACTTCCGAAGACGACAACGAAGAACAGCTCGAAAAGGATGAGGAAGACGATCTGACCCGTCGAAACGCGTGAACGGACGGTGTCGATCCAGCCGGTCGAGCGCGCCCACTGCCGGAAGCGGTTCACCTCATCCGTCGATACGGGCCGGGTCAGAGCAGAGTAATTCACGAGGGTCACGCGCCCGAGCCTATCGGCGTCTCGCTTTGACGCGTGGCGGCGGAGGGGGTTGGATGGTCCCATGACCGAATCGCAGAACACCAAGCCCGAAATCGACGCTCCGGAGGGCCCCGCCCCCACCGAACTCGAGGTCGTCGACCTCATCGTCGGCGACGGCGACGAGGCTCAGGCCTCCTCCACCGTCAACGTGCACTACCTGGGCGTCTCGTACGACTCAGGCGACGAATTCGACTCGTCCTGGAGCCGCGGCGAGTCGATCAACTTTCCGCTCCGCAACCTCATCGCCGGCTGGCAGGAAGGCATCCCCGGCATGAAGGTCGGCGGCCGCCGCAAGCTCACCGTTCCTCCGAGCCTCGCCTACGGCGCAGCAGGAGGAAACCACCCGCTCTCCGGCCAGACCCTCATCTTCGTCATCGACCTGCTCGGTGTGAAGTAACGCTTGAACGTCTCTGACCTCGTTCTCGAACGAAGCAACACGATCCCGGACTTTCCGAAGCCCGGGATCGTGTTTCGTGACCTGACCCCCGTCTTCGCCGACGCGGATGCCTTCACCGCCGTGATCGACGACCTCGCGGCCCGGTTCGCGGGCCGCTTCGACGCCGTCGCCGGTGTTGAAGCCCGCGGGTTCCTGCTCGCCGCGGCGCTCGCCTACGCAGCCCGGATGCCCCTCGTCGCCGTGCGCAAAGGCGGCAAGCTCCCGGGCGACGTGCTCACCGAGGATTACGCCCTCGAATACGGCACCGCGACGCTGGAGATCAAGCCGGGGCAGCTGCCTGCCGGTTCACGCGTGCTCATCCTCGACGACGTACTCGCCACCGGCGGCAGCTGCAGCGCAGCCGCCCGCCTGGTCGAACGTGCCGGCTATGCGGTGGCAGGCCTGGGTCTTGTGCTTGAGCTGCAGGGGCTCGGCGGCCGTCAACGGCTCGCCGACTACGACCTCTACGCGATCGTGGCTGAACCCGCCTGAGCGCCGCGCGCTGCCGAGCCGCGGCATCCGTTTCATCGTGCGCGTACCGACCTGAACCTGCGTTTTCGGGTCGAACTGCGCACTCCGAAAAAGCTCAGACCTCGGTGGCCCGGCTCAGCAGGTAGAGCACGATGGTGATGAGCGGGAATACCCCCTGCACGGCCGCCGCCCGGATGCGTCCCGGCCCGCTCGTGACGAGCACGATGGCCGCCGCGAACATGCACGACACCGAGAACAAGCCGAGCGCGAACCCGGCTTCGGTGGCCCCGAGGCCGTACATCACAGAGCCGACGAGCGCCCCGATCGCGAGGAACAGGTTGTAGAAGCCCTGGTTGTAGGCGAAGGCCTTCGTCGTCTCGGCCTGCTCAGCGCTTGCGAGTCCGAACCGCTTCCACACCGCCGGCCGGGTCCACGCCAGTGACTCCCAGTAGAAGATCAGCACGTGGATCGCCGCGGACAGGGTCGCTGCGATCGTGACGAGGATGGCCATGCGGCCGAGCCTATTGCGCCAGCAATCGCTTTGTCAGCATTTCGGGTCGGATGTTCGCGGCCGCGACCGCGTCGAGGGCCCGGAACAGGTCGGTCGCGAGATCTTCCACATGCTCGAGCCCGATCGACAACCGCACGATCCCGGCACCGGGGCGAGCATCTGCGGTGACCGGTCGGTGGGTCAGCGATGCCGGATGCTGCACCAGCGAGTCCACTCCGCCGAGCGAGACAGCGTGGGTGACGAGTTCGCAGGCCTCGGTGAAAGCCTGGGCCGCGCTGAAGCTTCCGAGGTCGAGGGCGAGAATCGACCCGGGCCCGGCGACCTGCCGCCCGATCAGCCCGTCCGGGTCGCGGCCGGGCAGGCCCGGGTAGAGCACGTCACGCACGACCGGATGCCGCATGAGCCGGACAGCGAGGGCCGCCGCGGTCTCCTGCTGGGCGCGCACGCGAATCGGCAAGGTGCGCAGACCGCGGTGGAGGAGGTATGCGGCAAACGGATGCAGCAGCCCACCGGTGAGCGCCCGAACCTGGCGCAGGCGGACCAGCCAGTCCTCCGGACCGGCCACCACTCCGCCCATCACATCGCCGTGCCCACCGAGGAACTTCGTTGCGCTGTGCATCACCAGGGTGGCGCCGTGGCGGACCGGCTGTTGCAGAAGGGGGGAGGCGAAGGTGTTGTCGACGAGGACCGGAACGGAGCCGGCCCGCGCGACGACGGCCGCGATGTCGACCAGGTCGAGCGTCGGGTTGGCCGGCGACTCGAGCACGACCAGGCCGGTGTCCGGACGGATGGCGTCACGCACCTCGGTGGGCGCACACCAGGTCACTGTCGTGCCGAGAAGCCCTGATTCCAGCACGTGGTCGGTGCCGCCGTACAGCGGGCGGAGAGCGACGACGTGGCCGGTTCCCGCCCGGACGCCGGCGATGAGCACCGCTGAGAGCGCCGCCATCCCGGTGCTGAACGCGACGGCCCCCTCCGCACCTTCGAGTGCGGCCAGGGACTCCTCGAACCGTGCGACCCCCGGCTGCCACAGGCGCTGGTAGACCGCGGAGGAGCCGTCGGCGAGCGGATGCCCCGTGGCCAGGTTTTCGTACGACTCGCCTCCCGACTCGACGCCAGGCAGCGGGTTCGTCGTCGAGAAGTCGATCGGGGGAACATGAGCCCCCGACTCTCCGAGCCCTCCCATTCCGCCGTGAACCGCAAGGGTCTCGAAGTGTGCGTCGCCATTGAGCATGCCCGAATCTCAGCATTTTCTTCGATCGCGCACAAGGGCGGTAACAGGTACCCTTGCCCTGCGGGGTATTTACCGAAGACAATTCGCAAACGCGAGGGATAGTACTGATGGAACCGAAGAAGCCTCAACTCGACAGCACCGATCGGGCGCTGCTCCGGGCGCTGTCCACGAACGCCAGGGCGTCCGGCTCCCAGCTGGCGAGCGACCTCGGCCTTGCCGAGTCGACGGTGTCGCTGCGGCTGCGTCGCCTGCACCAGTCGGGTCACATCACCGGGTACCACGCCGACATCGATCTCGCCGTGCTCGGCGCGCCCCTCCAGGCCCTGATCGCCGTTCAGCTCGCCCAGCACAACCGCGCCGACATCCAGAAGTTCCGGCGCGAAGCACCCACCTGGCCCGGTGTGCTGTCGATGTTCCACATGGGTGGGCGCGACGACTACCTGATGCACGTCGCCGCACGAAGCACGGCCGACCTCCGCGAGTTCGTGGTGCAGTACCTGACCGGTCACCCGGCGGTTGCCCACACCGAGACGAACCTCGTCTTCGAGCACGCCGCTGGGACCGGCTGGCAGCAGCTTCTCGCCTGAGCCCGGTTCCGACGAAATACCGGTGCGGGCGGGAATGCCTGGCACCGGTCGCGGCTTGGACTCAGGGAAAGGTTGTGTGTGTGAAACTCTCTGTTCTTGATCTTGTCCCCGTCCGATCCCGGCAGTCCTCAGCCGAAGCCCTCGCCGCGTCTCTCGACCTGGCGCGCGCGGCCGATGAGCTCGGCTATGAGCGGTACTGGGTGGCCGAACACCACAACATGCCGTCCGTGGCCTCCACGAACCCGGCCGTGATCATCGGCATCATCGCCGCCCACACCGAGCGCATCCGGGTCGGGTCGGGTGGCGTCATGCTGCCCAACCACGCTCCGCTCGTGGTCGCCGAACAGTTCGCCCTGCTCGAGGCAGCGACTCCCGGCAGAATCGACCTCGGCCTCGGCCGGGCTCCTGGCAGCGACCCGGTCGTCACCGCCGTGCTGAACCAGTCCGGCGCCACCAGCGATGTGAACAGCTTTCCGAACTATGTCAGCGACATCGCGACCCTGCTCAGCGACGAGGGCGCGACCGTGCGGCTCACCAGCGGCACCGAGTACCAGTTGCGGGCCACACCGGCGGCGACGAGCGCACCTGACATCTGGCTGCTCGGCTCGAGCGACTACTCGGCGACTCTCGCGGCTTCCCTTGGCCTCCCGTATGTGTTCGCCCATCACTTCGCCGGTGCCGGCGCTGAACGTGCCCTGGAGATCTACCGCAGCCAGTTCCGTGCGTCCCACCTGCTCGAGGCACCGCGCACATTCGTGACAGCGAACGTGGTGGTCGCGCCGACGGCATCCGAGGCATACGCGCTTGCCCTTCCGTACCTGCAGCACATGGCACGGTTGCGTACGAACGAGCCTCTCGGGCGCCTGGCAACGGTGGAGGAGGCTGCCGCAACGACGATGACGGCGCTGCAGGACGAGATCATCGCGGCGTCGCTGGGCAGCTGGATCATCGATGAGCCTGTCGCTGCTGCCCGCCGGGTGCGCGAACTCGCCGCCCGGTTCGACGTCGATGAAGTCATGGTGTCTCCCGGGGCGTCCGCGTACGACGCCGAACCGGCCGACCGTGCCCCAGGCCGCGTTCGCACCCTGCACCTTCTGGCTGAGCAATTCGGCGACGACACATCGGCGCTGGCGCACGAGCTCAGCGCGCACGCGGCAGAATGAACAAATGAGCGATCGCGTAAGGCCGAACACACGGCTGTCCCGGCTGGATTCCCTCCCTTTCACCCGTGAGCACCGCAAACTGCTGGTCGGCTCGGGGCTGGGCTGGGCGCTTGACGCCATGGACGTCGGACTCATCTCGTTCGTCCTCGCGCAGCTGGCCGTGACCTGGAGCCTGACCGGGACCGAACTGAGCTGGATCGCGTCGTCAGGATTCATCGGCATGGCGATCGGAGCGAGCCTCGGCGGGCTCCTCGCCGACCGCTTCGGGCGGCGCCAGGTCTTCGCGATCACCCTGCTGATCTTCGGGGTCGCCACCGGGGCGTCCGCGCTCGCCTGGTCTGTCGGCGTGCTCATCGCGCTGCGCTTCGTCGTCGGACTCGGCCTGGGCGCTGAACTCCCGGTGGCTTCGACGCTCGTCTCCGAGTTCGCGCCGCCCCGGATCCGCGGCCGAATCATCGTCCTGCTCGAAGCGTTCTGGGCCGTCGGCTGGACCCTCGCTGCCATCATCGGATTCGTCGTCGTTCCGGCGAGCGACGAGGGATGGCGCTGGGCGCTCGCGATCGGCGCCGTGCCGGCGGTTTACGCCGCCGTTGTGCGGTTCGGCCTGCCGGAATCGGTGCGATTCCTCGAGTCGCGCGGCAGGATCGGCGAAGCCGAGGCGACCGTTCGGCGCTTCGAGAAGTCAGCCGGTGTTCCCTCGCCCACGGAGCCCCTCGCGATCGTCGACACGCCGGCCCAGCCGCGGCTCAGCCCAGGCAGCCAGGTCGCTGCGCTGTGGGCACGACCGCACCGCAGGCAGACGGCCGCGCTCTGGCTGGTCTGGTTCTGCGTGAACTTCTCGTACTACGGGGCGTTCGTCTGGCTGCCGACGATTCTCGTGGCATCCGGGTTCTCACTGGTTCGTTCCTTCGGCTACACCCTCATCATCACCCTCGCCCAACTGCCGGGGTACCTGGCCGCGGCCTGGCTGGTGGAGAAGTGGGGGAGGAACAAGACCCTCGCGTTGTTCCTCACCGGGTCCGCCGTTTCGGCCGTGCTGTTCGGACTGGCCGCGGCCGAGTGGCAGGTGATCGGCGCGGGCATGCTGCTGTCGTTCTTCAACCTGGGCGCGTGGGGTGCGCTCTACGCCGTGACGCCCGAGCTGTACCCCACCGAACTCCGTGCAACCGGTTCGGGCTGGGCCGCGGGCGTCGGGCGGATCGCCTCCATCCTCGCCCCGCTCGCCGTGCCGCTGATGACCGGCTTCGGCGGCAACGTCCTGCTGTTCAGCGTGTTCGCGGTGTTCTTCCTGATCGCCGCGGGCGCCGCGCTCACGCTCGCCGACAAGCGCGGAAAATCGCTCGACGAGTTCGCTCCTCCGGGTTTCGCCCGGGTCTGACGTCAGCGCTCGCTGTGTGACGGGCGTCGTTGGTGTTCCAGCTCGTCCCGTTCGCGTACCCGGTCGACGAGCTCACGCCAGGGCCCGGTGAGCCGTTGCTCCGGGATCACCGCTTCACGGGGCTGGGCGATGGCCGACTCCCGCCGGTTCGATCGTTCGCCGTCGTCCTGCCCGTCCTGGCGTGGTTCACAGTTGATCCGGTACAGGTAACGGTCCGGCTGCGCAGGTTCCTGGGGCACCTCGTCCCACGGCAGGCGCCGGAGCAGCATGATCCACGATTCCTCATCTGGTTCCTGCTCGACGGATACTTGCCAGCGGCGGGCGATGCCCGCGAAACCGCCGCTTCGGGTCACGGTCACCTTCATGACCGGAATCGTACTCTTCTCAGCTGGTGACGCCTACCGCCTCCCAGGCCGAACAGACGGCATCCGCCTCAGTCGACGAGTCACCGAAGAGCCGGGATGCCACCGCCGTCGTCGCGTCGGCGAAGCCGCGAAAGTCGGTGGTCGCCCGAATCTCTGTTGTGAGGGTTTCGTACCAGATGCGCCCGGCTCGATCCCAGGCGTTGCCTCCGATGCCGACAGCGGCGAGGTAGAAGGCCCGGTTCGGGATGCCGGAATTGATGTGCACGCCGCCGTTGTCGTCGTCGGTCTCGACGAAGTCGTCCATGTGCGCCGGTTGCGGGTCCTTGCCGAGCACATCGTCGTCGTACGCCGTCCCCGGCGCTTTCAGCGAGCGGAGGGCGGTTCCCTCGACCTCGTCGGTGAAGATACCTTCTCCGATCAGCCAGCTCGCCTCGGTCACGTCGTGTCCGCGGGAGTGCTGTTCGACGAGGGCCCCGAACACGTCGGACACCGACTCGTTGAGTGCGCCGGACTGGCCGGAGTAGACAAGGTTGGCGGTGTACTGGGTGACCCCATGGGTGAGTTCGTGCCCGATCACACTGAGCGAGCCGGTGAAACCCGAGAAGACCTGGCCGTCGCCGTCGCCGAACACCATCCGGCCGCCGTCCCAGAACGCATTGTCGTAGGCGTCGCCGTAGTGCACGGTCGCTTCGAGCGGCAGGCCGGCGCCGTCGACGGAGGCCCGCGAATACACCTCCCAGTAGAGCGCGTGGGTGTGGCCCAGGCCGTCGTATGCCTCATTGACGCTGGCGTCACCGACCGGCGGTTCCCCCTCGCTGCGAACGAGGCGACCGGGAAGGGTTTCGCTGCCGCCGGCATCCGACACGAAGCGATTCGGCGATGTGGGGTCTGCGGGCGCAGACGCCTTCGGTCGCACCCCTGGCGGGAGCATCGTCGTGGGTTCACCCGGGCGAACGCTGTGGAAGACGTGCTCACTCTCCAGGGCCCGCGCAGCCGCATCGCGCGCATGCCGCAGACGCGGGTCGTCGAGCGAGGCAAGATGGGCGAGCAGGTAAGGCGGCACGATGAAGCATCGATGCGGGGCTGCGGGTACGGCGATCTCAGCGGGAACGGATGCGGTCGGGAGCGGTCGCGTACTCATACCCGAATTCTCACACCCGCCCCCGACAGCGGGGGTAGCCGGGCGGCGGGGCGCATAAATCCGCC
The DNA here is from genome assembly GCF_040548835.1 of Mycetocola sp. 2940. Taxonomy (NCBI): domain Bacteria; kingdom Bacillati; phylum Actinomycetota; class Actinomycetes; order Micrococcales; family Microbacteriaceae; genus Mycetocola; species Mycetocola sp. 2940. The sequence goes on along the minus strand of NZ_JBEPSK010000021.1, from coordinate 10,752 downwards.
CGTAGACTCGGCGCATGCGATGTGGAATCACGATCCTGCCGCAGGATCACTGGCCCCAGGCCCGGCGAAAATGGACTGCTGCCGAGGAGTACGGGTTTGATTCGGCGTGGACCTACGACCACCTGTCCTGGCGGAGCCTCGCCGATGAACCGTGGCACGCGACCATCCCGACCCTGACCGCTGCCGCCCTCTCCACGAGCACCATCCGGCTCGGGGCGATTGTCGCGTCACCGAATTTCCGGCATCCGGTGCCCTTCGCCAAGGAGATCGCGACCCTGGACGACATCGCGGGAGGCCGGCTGCTGCTGGGCATCGGCGCGGGCGGAACCGGTTTCGACGCTTTCGTCCTGGGCCAGCCCGAATACACGGCGAAGGAACGCCAGGACCGGTTTGCCGAGTTCGTCTCGGGAATGGACCTGCTGTTGCGGCACGAACTGCCGGCTTCGGGCGGGGTCTCGTTCGACGGCGACTGGTTCACGGCCGTGAATGCCCGCATGGTCGGGGCTCCGGCACAGCATCCGCGGGTGCCGTTCGTGGTGGCGGCTAACGGCCCCAAGGGCATGCGGGTGGCCGCGGAGTACGGGCAGGGCTGGGTGACAACGGGACAGGACGGTGCCGTGGGGGAGGAATGGTGGGACTCGGTCGCCGAGATCTCCCGCCGCTTCGACGACGCCGCCATCTCGGTCGGAACCGACCCGCTGTCTGTCGACCGGTACCTCATGATCGACTCCGGCGGCAGCTATGCACTGGAAAGCATCGGCCGATTCGATGAGGCCGTCGGCCGCGCCGCCGACCTCGGCTTCACCGACGTGATCACACACTGGCCGCGAGCCGACGGCGTCTATGCCGGCTCGGAGGACATCCTCGCCGACGTCGCTGCCCGGCTGCCGGCGCTCCGCTGAGCTCGGGCGCTGCACGACGGTCGCCCTGAGATAAGGAAAAAGCCCCGAGGCAAGGACGCTGTGAGCCCGGCGTCCTTGTCCCGCGCCGTTCTCCTTCTCCCAGGCTGCCCGGATGCTGGGTGCCTGGATGCCCGGATGCTGGGCCGTGAGGCGGCACGCGGGCCTGCGCCGCGGCATCCGTAAGCTGAACGGATGAACCTTTTCGACGACGCGACATCCGGCGGGGCCTCCGGCCTCGAACAGCTGCAGGCGCTGATCGCCTCAGGCGGTCAGCCCGCCATGGGTGTGACGCTCGGCTTCAAGCTGGTCGAGGTCGGCAAGGGGCACGCCGTCTTCGAGGGGACGCCGGGGCCGGATGTGTTCAACATCCTCGGCACGGTCCACGGCGGGTTCGCGGCCACACTGCTCGACTCGGCGTGCGGCACGGCCGCTCACACGCGCCTCTCGCCGACCCAGGGCTACACGACGCTCGAATTGAAGACCTCGTACCACCGACCGATGACCGCCGAGACCGGGCTCGTGCGCGCGGAGGCCAGCCTCATCTCGTTCGGACGCCGTGCCGCGTTCGCATCGGCCGCACTGACGGATGCCGCCGGCCGGGTGATCGCGACGGCGACGTCGACGCTGCTCGTGTTCGAGCGGAGCGCCTAACCGCCGCTCTTGCGGCGGAACTCCCGCTGGTGCGAGGCCGGGCCATGAGCCGCGTGGATGGCTGATTCCCCATCGAGGTGATCGGTGCCTTTGCCCTGCGACTGCTGCTTCTTGCGCTCGAGGGCCTCGCGGAATTTGCGCTTGGTCTCCTCCGACGCGTGGGTGTCGTCGGCGTTCGCTTCTGGTTTCTCTGAACTCATGGTGTCCTCGGGATCTCTCGGAGTGCCGTCCAGTGTATGCACGGAACGCCGCCGCCTGAAGAGGCAATCCTCGGCGAACCGGGTCGCCTTCGTGGTTCAGCGCAGACTGGTGTTCCGCAGCGACCCCACCAGCTCCTCGACCGCGGATGCCACGCGCTCCGGCTCGGTCAGCATCAGGAGGTGACCGCCTGGAAGGGTTCGCACCGGCCAGCCGTTGTGCGCGGCGGCCCGGCGTTCGCGGGCATAGGTGTCGCCGAACGCGAGGTAGGCACTGGGGCGCTGGCTCCACCCGGGCGCGACCGGGATCCGTCCGTCGAAGTACGACAGCGGAAGCCGCACCTGTTCGGCCGCGACGGCGTCGCGCGTCGCGGCATCCGGGAACAGCCCGGTCAGGTCGGCGTCGCTCCACCACTCGCTCCACGGAGGAAGCGTGCCGGTGGCGTCCGCCAGCCGGGCGAGCATTCCGTGCATGGCCGGTCGGGCCAGGGGAGCGGAACCCGTCATCGGGGGAAGGGCGGCGTCGACGAACACGGCGCCGCCGACGTCGCGGCGCTCGCCGAGTGCCGGGACGTACAGGCCCGCATTGCTGTGCGGCACGAGGACATACCGGGCCGAGTCCGGCAGGGCGCGGTCCCAGTGCGCCAGCACATCGTGGAAGTTTCGGATGCGGCGGAACGCCGGCGGGATCACGACCGGCCAGCCGCGTTCAACCAGCACCGCACCGACCGCCGCCCAGGCCGCGGGCCCGAGCAGCGGGCTCGGCAGCAGCGCGAGTGTGATCCTCATGCCGGAACGCTACGTCGCGCGCACGCTCGACAGGAGCTCGGGCGCGGAACCGGCGAAAGACTCCTGTTGAGTGTGCACCTGGCTCGGTCGATCCTGTCGAGTGCAGAGGTCACGGCCAGAGCAGCCCGCGCTCCCAGGCGCGCCCACGCAACCGGTACTCGAGCCGCACGTGCGCGCGACTGGGGGAGGCCTGCCAGAACTCGACGCGGTCTGCGGCGACCGCCCAGGTGTTCCAGGTGCGGGCGACCAGCCGCGGATTCTCGGCGAGGCGGGCGACGGCGTCGGCGTACGCCGCGGCATACTCGTCGAGTGAGCCGAGCGGCTCGCTCTGGTGACCGACGAACGCCGCAGCGCGGGACTCTTCAGGCCGGGCCCGGAAGTCGGCTTCCCCCTCCGCCTGCGGGCGCTTGCGGACGGGGCCGCTCACCCGCACCTGGCGGCCGAGGGCCGGCCAGAAGAAGGTGAGTGCGGCGAACGGGTTCGCCCCGAGGTCGCGTGCCTTGGTGCCGTCGTCGCGCGACGCGAACACCCAGCCGTGCTCGTCGATGTCTTTGAGGATCAGCGTTCGGGCCGTGACGACGCCGTCCGGGCCGCTCGTCGACAGGGTCATGGCGTGCGGGGCGAGTACTCCGGCGTCGGCCGCATGGGCCAACCAGTCGGCGAAGAGGTCGGCAGGATCCTCCGGCGCGTCCGCCACGGGAAACGGCGGGAGGTCGTCGGGAAAGCTGGGCAACGACCGCAGGAGTGAGGCGAGAAGGTGGCTCATGGCATCCCTTTCGAAAAGTACGACTCGATACGGCTGCGTTCACCCTAGCGCCGACCACGGCAGCGAAACCTGCTAAACTCTTGAGGTTGCCGTCCAACGGCCGCGGATAAAGAGAGCTCGCACATTCAGTGACGGGCACCGCGCAACGAGAGAAAAGGGGATCAACCTATGGCACTTGAAGGCGAAGCCAAGAAGGCGATCATCGAAGCATACGCAACTCACCCCGGTGACACCGGATCCCCCGAGGTCCAGATCGCCGTGATGACCCAGCGGATCAAGGATCTCACCGAGCACCTCAAAGAGCACAAGCACGACCACCACTCACGTCGTGGACTGCTTCTGCTCGTTGGTCAGCGTCGCCGCCTGCTTGGCTACCTGGCTGATGTCGACATCAACCGTTACCGCTCGCTCATCGAGCGTCTCGGACTGCGTCGCTAATTTCAGTCTTAACAGAGAACGGGCCGTTCACCGCGAGGTGAACGGCCCGTTTTTTCTGCCCGGATGCCGCCAGTCGGGCCGGTCACAACCGGTACAGTCGCGCTTCCCACGGCCGCAGCGGGGTGTCGGCCTCCACCGGGTAGTTGCCCAGAACCAGCTCGGCGGCACCGACGTCGATGGGGAACGCCCCCTCGAAAGGTCGATCGGACACGTTGGCGACAACGGCGAGAACCTCTGAACCGTGGGTGCGGGTGAACGCGTACAGCGTCGGGTGCGACGGTTCGAGCAGCTCGAACGTGCCGAGGGCGACCGTGTCGTTCTCGTGCCGCAGGGCGATGAGCTTGCGGTAGAAATCGAACACGCTCGTGCCCGAGGCCCGGTCCGCCTCCGCATTCAGCTCGGGAAAGTTGGGGTTGACCGCGATCCACGGAGTGCCCGTGGTGAATCCGGCATGCTCCGTCGCATCCCACTGCATCGGGGTACGGGCGTTGTCGCGCCCGCGGGCGTGGACCCCCGCAAGGACGCTCGACGGGGCCTGGTCGAACTCCTCGACCGCCTCGCGGTAGTGGTTGAGCGATTCGATGTCGCGGTAGTGCTCGATCGACTCGAACCGCACGTTCGTCATGCCGATCTCTTCGCCCTGGTAGATGTAGGGGGTGCCGCGGTGCAGGTGCAGCACGAGCGCCCACAACGTGGCCGATTCGACCCGGTATTCGAGGTCGTTGCCGAACCGCGACACCAGCCGCGGCTGGTCGTGGTTGTTGAGGTAAAGGCTGTTCCAGCCGCGATCGGCCAGGCCGTCCTGCCAGCGGGCGAGGTTCGACTTGAGAGCCACGAAGTCCAGGGGGATGGCGTCGAACTTGTGGCTTCCCGAGTCCAGCGAGACGTGTTCGAACTGGAACACCATGTCGACCTCGGCCCGGGCCGGGTCCGTGAACAGCACGGCATCCTCGATGCTCACGCCGGGCATCTCGCCGACGGTCAGGTACTGGCCGTCGCGGCCCGCGAAGACCTCACGGTGCATCTCCTGCAGGAAGTCGTGGATCTGCGGACCCATGGTGAAGCCGAGACCGGACCCGCGCTGCGGCCCGTCGATGAACTCGATCTGTTTGGCGATCAGGTTGATCACGTCCATCCGGAACCCGTCGACCCCGCGGTCGAGCCACCGGCGCATCATCGCGTAGACGGCGTGCCGAACCTCCGGGTTCTCCCAGTTCAGGTCGGGCTGCTGTTTGGCGAACAGGTGCAGGTAATACTCGCCCGTCGCCTCGTCGAGCGTCCAGGCCGGCCCCGAGAACGCGCTCGTCCAGTCGTTCGGGGCGCTGCCGTCCTCCTGCGGCGCCCGCCACCAGTACCAGTCCCGCTTCGGGTTGTCCGTCGATGACCGTGATTCGACGAACCAGGCGTGCTCATCACTCGTGTGGTTCACCACGAGGTCCATCACGATCTTGATGCCGCTGGCGTGCGCATCCGCGACGAGCTCGTCGAAGTCGTCGAGCGAGCCGAACACCGGGTCGATGTCCTCGTAATCGCGGATGTCGTACCCGTTGTCGTGTTGCGGCGACGGGTACACCGGCGAGAGCCAGATCACGTCGACGCCCAGTTCGGCGAGGTAACCCAGTTTCGAGCGGATGCCACGCAGGTCGCCGATCCCGTCACCGTCGGAATCCGCAAAGCTGCGCGGGTACACCTGGTACACCACCGCCCGGGTCCACCAGGGCGCTGCCGCAGAGTCGTCGTTCTCGATCACGTTCGTCGTCGCATCCGTCATGCAGTCGATCCTCTCATTCTCGTCGCGCGGCGTTCTCGACCTGCGGCGGGTTGTCTGGCATTCTCAGTACGTGCCCCGTTCGGGCTACAGGAATCGGAAGGACAAAGATGAGTCTCTGGCGCACGAAAAGCATCGAGGATTCCCTCGCCGATTCGCACCTCGAACACCGCAGCCTGAAGCGCACGCTCGGCACCTGGGACCTGATGGTCATGGGCGTCGCGGTCGCCGTTGGCGCGGGCATCTTCTCGGTCGGAGCACGAGCGGCCGGTGATTACGCCGGTCCGTCGGTCAGTCTCGCGTTCGTCCTCGCTGCGGTCACCTGCGCGCTGGCGATCATGTGTTACGCCGAGTTCGCGTCGACGGTGCCGGTGGCGGGGTCTGCGTACACCTTCACCTACGCCACCCTCGGCGAACTGCTCGCGTGGATCATCGGCTGGGACCTCATCCTCGAGATGCTCACCGCAGGCGCGGTCATCGCGAAGTACTGGGGCATCTACCTGTCGCTGGTCTTCGACCTGTGGGGCTGGGACGTGCCTGACACGATCAGCCTGCTCGGTCTGCAGGTGAGCTGGGGCCCTTTCCTCATCGTCGCCGTCTTCACCACCCTGCTCGTGCTCGGCACGCAGCTCTCGGCGCGAGTCGGTGCGGTGTTCACGATCATCAAGGTCGCGATCGTCCTGTTCGTCATCGTCGTCGGCGCGTTCTTCATCAAGGTGGAGAACTACACGCCGTTCATCCCCGAAGCCCGCCCGACCGAAGGCGGCTCCGGCGACGCCTGGGCGCAATCCCTGTTCTCGTTCCTGACCGGCGCCGCTCCGGCCCAGTACGGGATCTTCGGGCTGCTCGCCGGGGCATCCCTCGTCTTCTTTGCCTTCATCGGCTTCGATGTCGTCGCGACGAGTGCCGAAGAGGTACGCAATCCCCAGAAGAACCTGCCCCGCGGCATCTTCGGCGGCCTCGCCATCGTCACCGTGCTCTACATCGGCGTGAGCCTGGTTCTCACCGGGATGGTTCCGTACACCACACTCGCCGAAGCCGAGGACCCGTCGCTCGCGACCGCGTTCGTCGCTGTCGGCGCGGACTGGGCTGCGCAGGTCATCTCGGTCGGCATCCTCGCCGGCCTGACGACGGTGATCATGGTCCTCCTGCTCGGACTCGCCCGGGTGCTGTTCGCGATGAGTCGCGACGGTCTGCTGCCCCGGTCGCTCAGCGTGACGAGCGACAAGCGGCACACCCCGGTCCGGATCCAGATCATCACCGGTGTCCTCGTCGCCCTGCTCGCCGGCCTGACCGACGTCGGCATCCTCGAAGAGATGATCAACATCGGAACCCTCAGCGCCTTCGTCCTGGTGAGCATCGCCGTCGTCGTGCTGCGGAAGAAACGGCCTGACCTGCCACGCGCCTTCAAGGTGCCGTTGTCGCCGTTCCTGCCGATTCTCTCCGCCGTGCTCTGCACCTGGCTGATGCTCAACCTGACGACGCTGACCTGGGTCCGGTTCCTCGTCTGGCTGGCGATCGGCCTGGTCATCTACTTCGCCTACGGTCGCCGCCATTCGGTGCTCGGCCGCGAGCAGGCACATGCGGCGCTCGCCCAGAAAGCTGCGGCAGAATAAGCGGATGCTTCATCGACACCCGGTACTCGGACTCTTCACACTCGCGTACCTGGCGTTCGTCGGCTGGATCACCCTCGGACCGCAGCCGTTCGACGACAACCCGAACGGACTGCTCTTCCGGGCACTGGGGTTCTTCGGCCGCCACGAGGCAACGGACTGGATCACCTACACCGGTCTCGAGTTCACCGCCAACATCGGGATGTTCCTTCCGATCGGGCTCTTCCTCGTGCTGCTCTTCGGGCGGAGGCTGTGGTGGCTCGCCATGTCGCTCGGGTTCGGCCTGACCGTGGCCATCGAAACCGCCCAGATCTTCCTGCCGACCCGGGTGTCCGACCCGCGCGACGTCGTCGCGAACACGTGCGGCGCCGTCCTCGGCGTGCTCGTGGGGCTCGTCCTCACCGCGCGCAAGGCGCGTTCGATCCGGCTGGCGAACCGGCCCGCCATGGCGCGCTGAGCGTCAGCGTTCTGACGCTGCTGGGGGGAGAGCGCGCTGCGCCCCGGTGGGGTCGCGCCGCGACGGACCGGGAGGAGCGTCCTTGTGGTCGGCGAAGATCCACTTGGGTTTGGGCTCGACGATCGGCCGGAAGATCTTTCGCACCGGCCCACTCGACAGCACCACGGCGATGACCACGGAGAAGGCGAGCATCCCGACGAGGTAGAGCTCAGGGAACTCCTCACCGCGCAGCACGCCGCTCTCGCGCAGCGGATAGAGCACGAAACTGTGCAGCAGGTAGACGTACATCGTGTACTGGCCGAGGGCGGTCATCCACGACTCACGGCGGGGAAGCAGAACGAAGAACGCTGCACTGAGCAGCACGGCCAGACCGATCAGGCCGAGCCGCACGGCGCCGGCCCACCACTGGTCGCCGCCGAGCCACGAATATGACTGGTCGTAGAAGAACCAGTGCTTGAGGTCGATCTCGCGCCACAGGTCGACGAAGGCCACGAGCACGGCGACCCAGGCCAGCATGAACACGATCGCGATCCCGCGGATCAGCCAGGTCTGGCGTTCGACGACCCGCCACCGGTCGACCAGCTTCCAGCGGTGCAGCTGCCAGCCGAGCACGAAGAACGGCAGGATGCCGAGGGCGCGGGCGAGTGAGAAGGTGCTGTCGACGTTCTCGAGGTACCCGACACCGACCGAGATGACCAGCGACCAGGCCAGGGGCCAGCGCAGCAGCGCAAGATAGGGCAGCACGAGCCGGAAGATGCCCAGCGCGAGCAGGAACCACAGCGTCCAGCTCGGCTGGGTCGGGTTGAGTTCCCGTTTGCCCTCGACGAGGAACTGCACGAGGGTCCAGATCGATTCCATGATCACGTACGGCACGAGGATGTCGGTGATCACGCGCTTCATCTGGCGAACGGTCGGCGGCCCGCTCTTCGTGAAGTAGCCGCTGACGATCGCGAACGCGGGCATGTGGAACGCGTAGATCCAGAGGTACGTGACGAGCGCGGCATCCGAGTCATATGTGATCCGCTGGATGCCGTGACCCATGACCACGAGGACGATGCAGGCGAACCGCGCGTTGTCCCAGAACGGGACACGCGGTTTCGGGGCCGCCGCCGTGTGGTGTCCCTGCGGTTCAGCGGTCATTGGTGCTCCCTACGGTCCGACACGTGCGCCTCCACCCTATTCCGGAAAACTTTCGCTCCCGACGGAATAGATTGCGAAAGTGCTCCGTTATACTGGATATCCATTCAAGTGAATGGATTTTATCTCTGCTGGAAGGCGATCATGCAGTTCGGAATCTTCAGCGTCGGCGACATCACCACCGACCCGACCACCGGTCACACGCCCACCGACGCGTCGCGTCTGCAGGACGTCCTCACCATCGCGCAGCATGCCGAGGCGGTCGGCCTCGACGTCTTCGCGATGGGCGAGCACCACAATCCTCCGTTCTTCCCGTCCAGTCCCGTCGCCATCAACAGCTACCTCGCCGCGAAGACGTCGACCATCATCCTCTCGACGGCGACCACGCTCATCACCACGAACGACCCGGTGCGCATCGCCGAGGAATACGCGATGCTGCAGCACCTCTCGGGTGGCCGCATGGACCTCACGCTCGGCCGAGGCAACACCGGCCCGGTCTACCCCTGGTTCGGTGAGGACATCCGGCAGGGCATCCCGCTCGCCCTGGAGAAGTACGCGCTGCTGCGCAAGCTCTGGCGTGAAGACGTCGTCGACTGGGAAGGCCAGTTCCGTACCCCTCTGCAGGGGTTCACCTCGACTCCCCGCCCCCTCGACGGCGTCCCGCCGTTCGTCTGGCACGGCTCGATCCGCAGCCCCGAGATCGCCGAGCAGGCCGCGTTCTACGGCGACGGATTCTTCTCGAACCACATCTTCTGGCCCGCGTCGCACACCCAGAAGATGGTGGCGTTCTACCGCCAGCGCTTCGAGCACTACGGCCACGGCCGCGCCGACCAGGCCATCGTCGGACTCGGCGGCCAGGTCTTCATGCGCAAGAACTCCCAGGATGCCGTCCGCGAATTCCGCCCGTACTTCGACAACGCTCCGGTGTACGGCCACGGCCCGAGCCTCGAGGACTTCACCTCGCAGACTCCGCTCACCGTCGGCAGCCCGCAGGAGGTCATCGACAAGACGCTCGGCTTCCGCGACTACGTCGGCGACTACCAGCGTCAGCTGTTCCTCATGGACCACGCGGGACTTCCGGTGAAGACCGTGCTCGAGCAGCTCGACCTGCTCGGCAGCGAGGTCGTGCCGGTGCTCCGCCGCGAGTTCGCGAAGAACCGCCCGGCCGACGTGCCGGATGCCCCCACCCACCAGGCGCTGAACTCAGCAAGCGTCAACGCTCCCGCAGAGGTGAAGTAATGACCGCACGCAAACTCGCCGTGATCTCGGCCGGCCTCAGCCAGCCGTCGTCCACCCGGATGCTCGGAGACCGCCTCGCCGCGGCCACCGTCGCCCGGCTGGAGGAGAAGGGTGTCGAGGTCGAGGTGACGACCGTGGAACTCCGTGACGTCGCCCAGGACATCACGAACAACATGCTGACCGGTTTCGCGAGCCCCAGGCTCGAAGCCGTCATCGAGGCCGTCACCGGCGCCGATGGGCTCATCGCCGTCACGCCGATCTTCACCACGAGCTACAGCGGACTGTTCAAGTCGTTCTTCGACGTGATCGACAACCGCGCCCTCACCGACATGCCCGTCCTCATCGGCGCGACGGCCGGGACGGCCCGCCACTCGCTGGCGCTCGACTACGCCATCCGGCCGATGTTCACCTACCTGCATGCCGTGGTCGTCCCGACGAGCGTCTTCGCGGCATCCGAGGACTGGGGAAGCGGCGCAGATCAGATCAAGACGCTGCCTGACCGGATCGACCGCGCCGCCGGCGAGCTCGTTCCGCTCATCATCGCCTCTGAGCGCTCGACCACGGTCCGCGACCCGTTCGGGTTCGACGCCGCGCTGAGCCCGGTCGGTGGTGGTTCCTGATTTCGACAGGCTCAATCCAGGGAGCCGTGCGCCTTCCGCACGCCTCCGCGCGCGGGTGAAATGGTTCGGCGGGGGGGGGGGGGGGCCCCCCCCCCCCCCACCCCCCCCCCCCCCCCCCGCCGGGGGGCCGCCCCCCCCCCCCCCGGGGGGGGGGGGCCCGGCGCCCGCCACACCG
>NZ_JBEPSK010000020.1:0-37296 GCF_040548835.1 Mycetocola sp. 2940 | reverse complement strand
CTGCGACGACATGCCCGCCGCTGCCGCGGCATCCTGCGTCGTCGCACCATCACGGATCGCAGACCAGAACACCCGACGCACAGCACGGGACACAGGAACAGTCATCGTCACTCCAAAAATCAGAGTGTTGCGCTGACCCCTTGAACCCAAGGCTCAAAGTTTCCTTCTCCGGCGCCGATTTCCTTGTGCGGTGCTGATGGCGACACGAGCTACACGCGCGCCGGATGTGACTCCTCGACCACCCTCGGCAGCTCGGTGACCGGGATGAGCACGATGTCGTCGACCTTCCAGTCGAGGGCGATGCACCCCGCTCGTGCCTCCTCGAGGTCGGCGAGGCTCACCTTGCGCCGGGAGCGCGGCACGACGAACGATTCGATGTGGAACACGTGACCCTGGTCGCGGGCGCGCGAACCGGCATCCGCCACCCAGTCGAGCGATCTCAGGTACTCGTCGACCTTGTGCACGATCGGGTGGGGTTTCGCGTCGTCGAAGGTCATCGCGCGCGTGTCCATGAGGTCTTCGACGGCGGCCCGGATGTTCTTCACGCCGTCCCAGAGAATGCTGCCGGCGATGAAGAGAGCCGCTGTGGCGTCGAGCCACCACAGGCCCAGCCCGATCCCGCCAACACCGACGATGGAGCCGACAGCGGTCATCCAGTCGGCTTTGTTCATGTCGGCGTCGGCATAGAGAACTTTGTCGTGCAGTTCGCGCGCCAGTTTCATCTTCACCCGACCGATGAACACGGGCGGCAGGGCGATGAGCGCCATCACCCCCATCATCAGCCAGCCGAGCCAGAACACCTGCCCGAACAGTTCGACCGAGCCGATGCTCGGGTGTTCCGCGAGGATCAGGCCAGAGGCGGAGTCGATGATGAGGAACGAGCCCATCGTCACCAGGGCGACGGCGGCGACGAGGTGCCCGACCCCGATCGAGCGGTGGTACCCGTACGGATGCTTCGGGTTGGGTCTGCGGCGCGCGATGCGCAGGGCGACGAGGAACACGATCGGCGGGATGAAGGAGAGCAGGTCTTCGATCCAGGCCGCCTTCATCGCCTGAGAGTTGCCGAGCACGAGATACACGAGCGTGACGGTGACGGCGAGGAACCCGATGGTGATCCACTCGAGCCGCACCGCCTTCTTCAGGATCGCCTGCTGTTTCTCGGGGAGCTCGGTCTCGCCGAATCCGAGGTCGTTGCTGGCGCTGCTGTCGCTGCTGTCTTTGCTGGCGCCGCTCACGGTGCCCCCTCCTGGTTCAGCAGGAAACGTTCGAGTTCGAGCAGGAATGCGTTCTCGCCCATCGCGGTGGCCATGACGTGCTTCTCGATTCCCTTGCTCGTCGTCACTTCGCTGAATGGTTTGGTGATCGCGCCCTTGTTGACCCACGGGGTCTTGTCGGTGAGACCGCCGACGACCATGTCGAGCGAACCTTCGTGCAGCCGGGTGAACAGCTGCTCCTCCCCGCCCTCGACCCACGCGACGTCGGCATCGATGGATTCGGCGAATCCCTCCACGAGGGTCACCTCGATTCCGGATGCCTCGCCCCCGTCGCTCATGTCGGTCCAGTCACCGTTGGGCGAGATGCCGACGCGGAGGGTTCCACCGCTCACACGGTCGAGTGTGCCCTCCGGGTCGGCGGGAATCGACGAACAACCGGAGAGGCCCGCCGCCAGCAGGAGCACTGCGGCGGCGAAACGGAGTCGGGTCGGGCGGTGCATAGCCAAACCATAGCCCCGAACCGCGCCCGGGCAGCGCAACTTGCAGGCGGCGGCGACACCTGATTGGATGCCGCTCGCGCGGGTGCCCTTGCCTCGCGCGGGCACCGTTGCACGCGCGAGGCGCAAATCGACCCGCGCGACCCGGCCAGCATCCGTGTGCCGCTTGCACCGGCGATTCTTCTCCACGCGCATGTTGTCGCTGCTTGCGCGGGTGATTCTGTTCCACGCGCGTGTTCGTGCACCCGCGTGTGCCCGGAGGACCCGCGCAACCGGCAGCATCCGCTCTCCGGAGCAGACGCAGTCGGAACCACTACAGCATCGGCGGCGCTTGGCAAGGGCCTTGACCGGTTTCGGGCCGCGTTCGATGGTTGGACAATGGCACTATCGCAGACCCTGGTCAATCAGGGCACCTTTCCTTCCCCTTCATTTTCGGCTCGCGGGCCACTGAGCGCCCGCCTTCTGGCCCTGCTGCGCTCGGCGCCCGACGGCGATCCCGGGCTGCTGCCCCTCGCCGACGAGGCGATCGGTCGCGCGGCTGGCCTTGTGCACGACGATGACATCCAGCTCACCCTGTTCGTGTTGTACGGCCTGCACTACGGATCCGTTGTGGAGACGGATGACGCGTGGGAGTGGCATCCGTCGCTGATCGCCCTGCGCCGACACCTCGAGGCGGCGTTCGAAGCGGAGCTGCGCCGAGTCGTGCCGATGCCTGAACTTCCGGAGCCGACGAGCACCGCCGTGGCATCCGCCCTGTTCGCGCTGACCAGTGAGGATTCCGGGCCGGGCCTGTCGCGGTTCGTTGCGTCGAAGGCAAACCGTGAGCAGCTGGCCGAGTTTCTGGTGCACCGCTCCATTTACACGCTCAAAGAGGCGGACCCGCATTCCTGGGCGATTCCGCGGCTCACCGGGCGGGCGAAGGCGGCGCTGGTCGAGATCCAGGCCGATGAGTACGGCGGCGGGCGACCGGAGCGGATGCATGCCGTCATCTTCGCGGGCACGATGCGTGGCCTCGGCCTTGATGACCGCTACGGAATATATGTCGACCACGTTCCGGCGGTGACGCTCGCCTCCCTCAACATGATGTCGATGTTCGGGCTGAACCGGCGCCTGCGCGGGGCCATCGCCGGCCACCTTGCCGCTTTCGAGATGACCTCATCGATCCCCAACGGGCTCTATGCGCGCGGGTTCCGCCGCAACGGTTTCGGCGAAGACGTGACCTGGTACTTCGACGAGCATGTCGAAGCGGATGCCGTCCACGAACAGATCGCAGGACGTGACCTCGCGGGCTCCCTCGCTGAGGACGAGCCCGCCCTGCTCGCCGACATTCTGTTCGGGGCGGCGGCCTGCCTGACCGTCGACGGCTGGGCGAGCGCACACCTTCTCGACGCGTGGACCGCGGGGCGGTCCGCGTTGCGGGTGCCGCTGGCCGGTGAGCCCGGGGCATCCGGGGCGCCGTCCGCTGCCGGTGACGCCGCGGCATCCGGAGCCTGATCGTGGAGGCGGACATGAGCGACCTCAACCGGGCGGCACCGCAGATCGTGGCGTGCCCGAACGGCCCGCTGCTGGTGCGGGGCGAACTCGACCTGGTGACCCCTGATGGCGACCCGATCGAGCGCAAACGCAAGACCATCGCCCTGTGCCGGTGCGGGGTGTCGGCGATCAAGCCGTTCTGCGACGGCACCCACAAGGCGATCGGGTTCACGACCGAGGAGTGAGCGGGGCATCAGCTGCCGCCCCGCGCGCCCCGTACGCTGGACGCTGTGACTGAGACCCGACCGGCATCCCGAGCCCCGATTGGTGCTGTCGGGCTGGTTATCGGCGGGCTTGCCTGCCAGGAGCTCGGGGCGTCGTTCGCGGTGCTGCTCTTTCCTACCGTCGGCGCGCTCGGCATGGTGACCCTGCGGCTCGTGTTCTCGGCGATCGTGCTGTTGCTGATCTGCCGCCCGACGCTGCGCGGATACTCCCGGCGCGACTGGCTCACCGTGACCGTCTTCGGGCTCGCCCTCGCCGGGATGAACGCGCTGTTCTACGAAGCACTCGCCCGGCTGCCCCTCGGGCCGACCGTGACCATCGAGGTGCTCGGACCGCTGCTGCTCTCGGTGATCGTGAGCCGGCGCGCCGCGAGCTGGCTCTGGGCGGTGCTCGCGTTCGTCGGTGTCGCGTTGCTCAGCCGGGGCGGGCTCGAGGAACTCGACCCGGTCGGCGTCGCGTTCGCCGCCGGCGCGGGGGTGCTGTGGGCTGCGTACATCCTCATGTCGGGCCGCACGGGTGCCCGTTTTCCGAGACTCGACGGGCTCGCCATCGCGATGGCGATCGGCGCGATCGTGACACTTCCATTCGGCCTCGTGTCCGCGGGGACTGCCCTCTTCTCGCCGACGGTCCTGTTGCTCGGCTTCGCGGTGGCTGTGCTGTCGTCCGCGATCCCCTACGCTCTCGAGTTGCTCGCGCTGCGCCGGCTCACGGCTGCCTCGTTCTCCATCCTGTTGAGCCTCGCCCCGGCGATCGCTGCTCTCGTGGGCGCGCTGGTGCTGGGCCAGTCGCTCACCCTGGTCAGCACGATCGGCATCCTGCTCGTCGTCGTTGCGAGTGCCGGAGCCGTTCGGTCGGCATCCCGGCACGCGAGGCGGCAGTCGGGGCTGTCCGAGCCGGTGCTCTGAGGGGGGCCTGCAGCACGAGGCAAGGCAAAGAGCGCCGGATAAGGACCGCAGCCGCACAGCATCCTTATCCCAGGGTTCCTTCCTTATCCCGTGCCGGTCGTACGGGCGAGCGGATGCCGGCGCGCACGTTAGCAGGAGATCGCACGCTTTTCAGGACCGTCCGGGCGAAAGCATCCTGCGAACCGTGCGATCTCCTGATTCGCGTACCGCCCACCGCGCACGAGCAACCCGAGGCAAGGCAAAGAGCGCCAGGTAAGGACCGCAGCCGCACAGCATCCTTATCCCAGGGTTCCTTCCTTATCCCGTGCCGGTCGCACGGAGCGAGCGGATGCCGGCGCGCACGTTTTGCAGGAGAACGCACGCTTTTCAGGACCGTCCGGGCGAAAACACCCTGACATCCGTGCGATCTCCTGATTCGCGTGCGGCCCACCGCGCACGAGCAACCCGAGGCAAGGCAAAGAGCGCCAGGTAAGGAACGGAGGCGCACAGCATCCTTATCCCAGGGCTTTTTCCTTATCCCGCGCCGCCGAAACAGCACCCACCACAGCGCCAGGCCGCAGGTCGAGCCGCCGCAGCAGCTGCGCGTTGAGCGCCACGATGATCGTCGACAGCGACATGAGCAGCGCACCCACCGCCATCGGCAGCACGAACCCGATCGGCGCGAGAACTCCGGCGGCAAGCGGCACCGACAGCAGGTTGTACCCGGCCGCCCACCACAGGTTCTGCTTCATCTTGCGGTAGCTCGCCCGCGAAAGCTCGACCACCGCCAGCACCGATCGCGGGTCATCGCTGGCCAGGATCACCCCGGCGGATGCGATGGCGACATCAGTTCCGGCACCGATCGCGAGCCCCACATCGGCCTGCGCCAGGGCCGGAGCATCGTTCACCCCGTCGCCCACCATCGCGACCCGCCGCCCCTCGGCCTGCAGCTCAGCGACCCGCGCGGACTTCTCCGACGGCCGCACGCCCGCGAACACGCGGTCGATGCCGACGGCATCCGCCACCGATTGCGCCACCGGCAGCGCGTCTCCCGTGATCATCACGACCTGGATGCCGCGGGCATGCAGCGCGCGGACGGCATCGTACGATTCCGGCCGCACCTCGTCGGCAAGCGACAACGCCCCGGCGACCCGCCCATCGACAAGCACGTGGAGCACCGTCGACCCGGAGCCGTCCCCGGCGGCGGGCAACGACGACAACCCGTGCCGCTCGAGCAGGTACGGTCCGCCCACGGCGACGGATGCTCCGCCCACCGTCGCCGACACCCCCTCGGCCGGCGAGGAACGAAAGTCGGTCGCAGGCAAGAGCTCCAGCCCGGCGGCCGCGCGCACGATCGCCTTCGCCAGCGGATGCTCACTGTCGGACTCCGCCGAGGCGGCGAGCGCGAGCACCCGGTCCGCAGAGAAGTCGGAGGCCGGCAGCACCGCGGACACGACCGGCTCCCCACGCGTCAGCGTGCCGGTCTTGTCGAACAGCACCGTGTCGACGGTGCGCATGCTCTCGAGCGCGAGCCGATCCTTCACCAGAACACCGCCGCGGGCCGCTCGTTCGGTCGCGATCGACACGACGAGCGGGATGGCGAGCCCGAGCGCGTGGGGGCAGGCGATGACGAGAACGGTGATCGTGCGGAGAACGGCGTCGTCCGGCATCCCGAGCATCGTCCAGACGACGGCGGTGATCGCCGCAACGCCGAGCGCGAACCAGAACAGCCAGCCGGCCGCGGTGTCGGCGAGCCGTTGCGCGCGGGAACTCGAGTTCTGCGCGTCGGCGACGAGACGACGGATGCCGGCGAGCGCGGTCTGCTCCCCCACCGCAGTCACCCGGATGCGGAGCCCGCTGTCCGTGGCGACGGTGCCGGCGACGACAGCGTCACCGATCGAGCGGCGGACGGGCATCGACTCCCCGGTGATCATCGCCTCGTCGACATCGGCTGTGCCCTCGGCGATCTCGCCGTCGGCGGGAATCCGTCCGCCGGGTCGTACGACCACGAGGTCACCGACCTCGAGCGCAGACGGCGGCACCGACACCACGGTGTCGCCGTCGACGCGTTCCGCCTCGTCCGGCAGCAGAGCCGCAAGCGAGTCGAGCGCCGACCGGGTCTGCGCGAGCGACCTCATCTCGATCCAGTGCCCGAGCAGCATGATCACGATCAGCAGCGCGAGCTCCCACCAGAAGTCCAGTCGGTGGTCGAGGATGCCGAGACTCGCGCCCCACGAAGCGACGAACGCCACCGAGATGGCGAGCGCGACCAGCAGCATCATGCCCGGCGTGCGGGACTTCAGTTCACCGGCCGCACCGACGAGGAACGGCCTGCCACCCCAGGCGAACATGACCGTGCCGAGCACCGGCGAGACCCACGCGACCCAGGCGGCATCCGGAAGCGGATAGCCGAGGATGTCGGCGAACATCGGGCTGAAACCCACAACGGGGACCGCGAGAACGAGCATGATCCAGAACAGGCGGCGGAACTGGCCGACGTGATCGCTGTGGCCGCTATGGCCGCTATGGCCGGCATGCCCGCCGCCGTTCTCGACGCGCCCAGTGTGGTCGGCATGGCCTGTGTGGTCGGCGTGACGTGTGTGGTCGGCGTGCCCGACGTCTTCAGCTGTGTGCCCGTTGTGCTCCATCATGCCGCCACCATATACCCCCCGGGGGTATACTGTAAAGGTGCACGAAATACCCCCACAGGGTATATTGGAGCGACTGCACGAAGGAGGACCCATGCACGGCTACGTCGACAACAAGGCCGACCTGACCAAGCGGCTGCGTCGCGCGGAGGGGCAGGTCCGTGGCATCCAGCGCATGGTGGACGACGATGCGTACTGCATCGACATCCTCACCCAGGTGTCTGCGGTGACGAAAGCCCTCGAGACCGTCGCCCTGCAACTGCTCGAAGACCACCTCAGCCACTGTGTCGCCGAGGCCACCCGCGAGGGGGGCCCGGTTGCCGATGAGAAACTGCGCGAAGCATCCGCGGCCATTGCGCGGCTCGTGCGTTCCTGACACCGTTACATCAACAAGGAGAATTCATGTCAGCTCACCCCGACCTCGGTCTGACCGCTCGTGAGAACCTGCGCCCGATTCACGACCTCGGGCTCACCGACGTCAACGCCGGCGGCGGTTGTGGCTGTGGCCACGGCGGCGGCGGGTGCGCGTGCGGCGGCCACGGTGCCGGCCACGCTGCGTCGGCGGCGGGCGCCTCGGTCGTCACCGAGCTGTCGGTCTCGGGCATGACCTGCGGCCACTGCGTGAAGAGCGTCACCGAAGAACTCGCCGAGATCTACGGCGTCAACGGCGTCGACGTGACCCTCAACCCCGAGGGAGTCTCGACCGTCACGGTGCTGAGCGACACACCGCTCGACCGCGCCCACGTCGCGGCCGCCATCGAAGAGGCGGGCTACGCGCTCGCACCCCAGTCCACCCTCTGACCCTGACGCAAGGAGCAACGCCATGACGACCGGCCCCCTTCACGATCTCGGCCTGACCGAGAAGCGCACCGGCTTCGACGCCCCGAGCGGCGGATGCTGCGGTGGCGGCTCCGGCGGATGCGCCTGCAGCCAGGCCGCGCCAGCGCCCACGGTACGAGCGGACACGGTGACCGGCGCGCCGAGGGCATCCGTCTCTGTAGGTCCCGTCACATCGGTGCTCGGCATCACCGGCATGACCTCCGGCCGCTGCATCGCCACGGTCATGAACGAACTCGAGACGATCCAGGGCGTCGAGTCCGTCGACGTGCTGCTCAACAAGGGCGGAGTGTCGCGCGTAACAGTCACCAGTGCCCTGGTTCTCGACCCGGATGCCGTCAACACCGCCGTCGACGAAGCCGGTTACGACCTGGTCGACGCCGAGTAGCGCTGGGCTGACCCGATGGCCTGTAGCATCGGGACCATCATGACCAATCCCCTCGTAGTCACCGCCCTCTTCGTTCCAGCAGACGGCCAGTTCGACGCTGTCCATGAAGCACTCCTCCCCGCGATCGCCGCCGTGCATGACGAGCCGGGCTGCATCCTCTATGCAATCCACCGCACCCCCGAGAACACGATCTTCATGATCGAGAAGTGGGAATCGGCAGAGCTTCTCGACACCCACGGGGCCGGGCCTGCGGTGGCCGCCCTCAATGCAGCACTCGCGGGCAAGCTCGCGCGCCCCGTCGAGGTGACGCGGCTCGAGCCGCTGCCCGCCGGCAACGAAATCCAGGGCTCGCTCTAACGCGTCAGGCGCGGATGCCGTCGGCACGGCACAAGGATAACGACGCGGTCGCTGCGCGACCTTGCTCAGGAACCGCGGCGCCGGATAAGGACGGTGTCGCCACAGCATCCTTGTCTCAGCGTTTTTTCCTTATGCGGCGTCGACTCCCCCGCTCGGCCACCGACGGAAAACTCGCGCCGGATGCCGTCAGCACGGCACAAGGCCCTTCGACGCGGTCGCTGCGCGACCTTGCTCAGGAACCGCGACGCGAGATAAGGACGCTGTCGCCACAGCATCCTTACCTCAGGGTTTTTTCCTTATGCGGCGTCGACTCCCCCGCTCGGCCAGCGACGGAAAACTCGGGCCGGATGCCGTCAGCACGGCACAAGGATAACGACGCGAGATAAGGACGCTGTCGCCACAGCATCCTTATTTCAGCGCTTTTTCCTTATGCGGCGCCGACCACCCGCGGCTCAGCCCCGCAGCTGCGGCGACGCCTCCACGTTCGCGTGCTCGCCGACCCCGCGCACAATCTCCTCGAGCGCCACCGTCGACGCGATACCCGGCACCCAGCCGAGTTCGTCGTGCGCCCGCGACGTCGACAGAACCGGCACCATTGCGCCGGCATCGACCCAACCCGGGTCCGAGGCCTGAAGCCGCAGCTTCCAGGTCACGTGCGCCAGCGTTCGCAGCACCCGCAACCGGATCGGCACCCACGTCGACCTCAACACGGATGCGACGACCGACGGGTCGATGACCGGCTCGGCAGCGATATTGAACGCACCGGAAGCGCGGCGGTCGACGACGCGCCAGAAGGCATCCGCCACGTCGTCTGTATGCACGACCTGAAACACGAACTGCCGCGGCAACGGCACGATCGGCGGCCGGAACCACTTCAGCCAGCCGAGGGGTATCAGGTGACCGGCGAACAGCCCGGCGATCTCGCTAGCCGCCTGTCGCTGAAAGACGAACCCGGGCCGCAGCCGGCTGACCATGATGGCCGGGTGCTCCTCCTCGAACCGGTCGAGCGCCCGTTCATTGATCGCCTTGTGCCGGCTGTAGTGCGACGACGGGATGCCGCCAGTCGGCCAGTTCTCGTCGACTCGCCGCGTCTTCGGCCCTGGACTGTAAGCGGCAACCGATGACGCATACGAGAACTGAGGCACACGCGCGGCGGCAACCGCTGCGAGCACGTTCTTCGTGCCGATCACGTTCGTGCGCCAGAGGGCAACCTCGTCGTGGTTGGGCTGCAGCGCCCACGCGAGGTGGATGACGGCATCCGCCCCCGCGAAGAGCCGAGCAAGCTGTCGCGGCGCGGAGGGCGCTCCGATGTCGAGCGCATGCCACGCCACTCCGTCGTACGGTGCGACGGCCGAGTTCGGCAGTCGCCGGCTGATGCCGACGATGCCGGTGACGGTCGTCTCGTTGTGCAGCCGGCGCAGAAGCGCCGTACCCAGATTGCCGGTCGCCCCGACGATGACAATGCGCATGGAACCCCTCAGTCGGTGTGGCCGGGAAAGTCGTCCCAATGACTCTGGAAACGGGAGAGATCGTCACCGTCGAGGCTCTGCGCCTCGTGCGAGCGGCGACCGGTCCCGCCCGCCTCCGGGTCGGCGTCGCCGGAGCCCTCTGCGGGCACATCCTCTTCGGGTTCGAACGTCGACGGCTCGCCGGTGTAGCCCGCAGCGACGCCGGCGTCGGTGTCGGGAATCGTCGAGTCCGGCGGCGGTGTGGCATCCGTGCCTGGCTGGTCTGAGTTCGGGTTTTCGGTTTGGTCTGACATCTGAGCTTCCTTGTAGTGCATCATGGCACCCCGCCACTTGGCCCCCAGCGGCGGGCTCCGAAGACCCCCAGCGTTGCTGCGCGCGATTGAGCCACTTTACATTCGCTGCTCGGCAGAATTCCTGCCCTTGTGGATTCTGAATTTCGCGCTATAGGCGGCGATGCAAGGACCATCTCACGACGACGACCCGCATGCCGCCGCTCGGGACCATATCGGACTCTTATGGCCGCGACAAAGGGATGCTCGCCCGCACCCGCGGGGTTAAGATTGGGAAAGGGACACGGTGTGTCCACAGGGAACTTTCGAGGGAGGTTGCTGTGCCTGATGCATTCGCCGACGCCATGGACGCGCTGACCGGTCCGACTCCTGCTGAAACGAACCTCGCCGGCCCGATCGCCGACGCCCTGCCGGTCAACGGGGTGGCCATCTCGACACTGGGTGATTTTCTCGGCAACGAGACTGTCTCGGCATCCAACGATATGGCCGCGCGCCTCGATGAACTGCAGTTCGACCTCGGTGAGGGCCCTTGCTGGGATGCCTTCGGCACCGGGCGACCTGTTCTGGAACCGGATGTGCGGCAAAAAACGAACGGCCGATGGCCCGCTTTTGCCGACGCGATCCTCAAGGAGAACATCGGCGCGATCTACGCCTTCCCGCTCTTCGTCGGCCCGCTTCACCTCGGTGCCATCGACATGTACTCGACCGAGCCGCGAACGCTCACCAATGTTCACACCCGCCAGAGCACTGCGTTCGCCTCGGTGGTGAGCCGCCTCGTTCTACACCGCGCGCTCGAACGCGCCGGCGACGATCGCGACAGCGGAACCCAGAACGACACGCGATTCTCGCGCCGCACCATCCACCAGGCGACCGGGATGGTGCTCGCCCAACTTGACCTTCCACCCGACGAGGCTCGACTCGTCATCCAGGCCCACGCTTTCGCAATGGGCCGCACCATGCAGGAAATCGCAGAAGACATCGTGGAGAGACGACTCACCTTCTCGATGAGTAATACCGGAATCGAGGAGTCACCATGACTGAGCTCACAAGGGAAGGACAACTCGTGGATGCCTTCGCAACCCTTGCAGACACACTGGTGGACGACTACGACGCCGTAGAACTGTTGCAGACACTGGTCGACAATTGCCGTGACCTGCTCGACGTGACGGCAGCCGGCATCCTGCTCACCAACTCAGACGGAGAACTCGAAGTTGTCGCCTCGACGAGTGAAGCGTCGCGCCTCGTCGAGGTCATGCAGCTCAGCGCGCAGGCTGGGCCGTGCGTCGAGTGCTTCATCACAGGCGAGACGGTGTCTGTGCCCGAAATCAGCAAAGCTCCCGACAAATGGGTGGCGTTCCGAGAGAGTGCCGCACGCCAGGGCTTCGCCTCGGTCTACGCGCTCCCCATGCGCTTGCGCGAGACGACCATCGGCGCCCTGAACCTGCTCCGCGCCGAGACGGGCGAGCTGAACGACCGCGATGTGCGGGCAGCGCAAGCGCTGGCGGATGTCGCGACAATCGGCATCCTGCACGCTCGCTCCCTGCGCGAAAGCGATGCGGTTCGCGATCAGCTGCAGCGTGCGCTCAACTCGCGAATCGTGATCGAACAGGCCAAAGGGGTGCTCTCGCAGACACACAACGTGTCGACCGATGAGGCGTTCACGTTGATGCGCCTGTACTCGAGGAGCCACGGGCTACTGCTGTCGAGCGTGGCGGAGAAACTCGTATCACGTTCACTGATAATCGACTAGACCCCCTTTTCCTCACCCCCGGTGGGGTGTAGTTTGAACCCTACGAATCAGTTCTGATCCGCTCAGTAAGTCCCCCAGACCCCGGGACGGCCCTCGCAGCGCGAGGGTTTTGACGAAGGGGTACTGCCATGGAACGCATCCATTACGCAGGCAGTTCATTTGTGACGGGCGACCTCATCGCTCGGGCACTCATCGATTACGCACACTTCCTGACGGCGCACAACACGTCGGCGTCGGTCGACATTCCGATCCGAAGGCCAGACGGAACCGTCGGGCGTGCGAACTTCTTACTCGGGCCCACGAGCCAGCTGGTGTCAGAGTCAGAGGGCAGCCGATTCAGCGAATTGGTCGACAACGAGCTCGTCGAGCTCCTGCATGACCGGTCGATCGGCATGCACGACTCGCACCCTCGCCCGGTGAACGAGTTGTCGTTCAACGCGTTTTCGTTTGACTACAGCGATCTGGCCGAATACGCCTGAATCGCCCCACGAGCCGTCGCTGGCCCGAGAGTTCCACCTTTGGCGGCCGCCCCGCCTGCCAACGGTGCCGGGCCAGCGACGTTAATTTTCAGCGAGATTTGAGGGGGCGACCCGCGCCCCCTCCCGTCTTCCGCTGATTGAGTAGCGAACGAGTGTGGGGACCGGGCCGCCCGCGGCCGTATCGAAATCCCGACCGAAGCGGCCGCGTGCGCCGTTGCGCTCCTCCGCTGGCTGGAGGAGCGCTCAACTCCTCCGCTCGCTGGAGGGGTGCTCAATTCCTCCGCTGGCTGGAGGAGCGAAGCGACGAAAGCCCGTCGGCGAAAACTTCTCTCTTCCTGAGCCCCTCAGCCGCCGCCCGCACGCTTCAGTCGCGAAGCCGTCGATCGAGCTTGTCGAGATCTCCTTCAAGCGAGCGGAGGGGGCAACTCCTCAGCTGGCTCGAGGGGCGCTCAACTCCTCCGCTGGCTGGAGGAGCGAAGCGACGAAGCCCGTCGGCGAGAGGTCTTTATCGCACGAAGCTTCAGCCGCCAGCCCGCACGCTTCAGTCGCTGCGCTCCTTCAAGCGAGCGGAGGGGGCAACTCCTCCGCTGGCTGGAGGAGCGAAGCGACGAAGCCCGTCGGCGAGAGGTCTTTCTCGCACGAAGCTTCAGCCGCCAGCCCGCACGCTTCAGTCGCGAAGCCTTGGATCGAGCTTGTCGAGATCTCCTTCAAGCGAGCGGAGGGGCAACGTCGCGAAGCCGTGGATCGAGTTTGTCGAGATCTCCTTCAAGCAAGCGGAGAGGGCAGGAGCCGGGCGGCAAAAGCCCGGAGATGAAACAATGGCACTGTGACCGACTCCCATCCCGAACTCGACGGCTATGAGCCCAGCGACGGCAGACCACTCGCCTCGCAGCGCATCCTGCGCCCCGCGCGGATCCTCATCGTGCTCGGGATCCTCGGCCTCGTGCTTCCCGGCATCCTCGTCACCGCGTCGACGGCGACCAACACAGCCGACCGCAGTTGCAGCATCGTCGTCGCCCGGGACGCTCCGTTCGCCATGGGATTCGACGCCCGGTTCGAGTTCACCGGCCCTGAGGGCCCGGCCTGGTACTGCTACGCGCTGGTCCGTGACGAAGACGATGTTCTCGTCGGCTCGCTGGGCCTGATCCCGGGCGCCCCGCCCGCCCCGGATCCCGCGTACATCAACGCCTGATCGGCGTCACACTCCCTGGAGCGAACCGACGTGGCGGCCGGCCGCGTAACCCAACCCGATGGCCGTGGACAGCCCGTTTCCTGACGCGTAGCCGTCCGCACCGGTCCGCCCGGAGATCCCCGCGGCAACACCGCCTCCCGCATAGAGGCCGGGAATCGGCGTCCCGTCCGGAGTGAGAACACGGGCGTGCGCGTCGATGGCGACTCCGCCCTGGGTGTGGAACATGGCCGGGTGGGTTTCGCAGACGAAGTAGGGCGCCTCGAGCGCACCCTGACCGAAGTCCGTGCGCCCGAACGGGTCGCGGCCGATGCCTGAGGCTGCATCCCGGGCGGCGTCGAGCGTCTCCGCGAGGGTCTGCTCGTCGCATCCGATCGTCGCGGCGAGCGCCGCAACATCCGACGCCTCCTGCACGCACCCCAGGTTGATGATCTTCACAAACCTCGGCTCGTTCCGGGCCACGTAGTCGTAGATCCGCTGATCCATGATCGTGAAACTGCGCGGGGTCTCGCGTGCGATGACCTCGGCGAAGGCGGAATACCCGACCGACTCGTCGCCCAGGCGGTCCCCGTCCGGGCCGACGATGATCGCCCCGAGTTCGACGGTCGTCCACGACAGGATGTCACCCGCGTCGGTCGCGACGGACGCGTACGCCTGGTAGGCCCCCACGTTCGCCAGCGCCGCGCCGATCCGTTCGGCCCACTCGATGCCCTCACCGGTCGACCCGGCGGCGCCGTGATAGACCGTGCCGACCATCTCGGGGATCCACCGTTCGAGCATGGCGCGATTGGCGCCGAAACCGTTCGATGCCAGGAGCACGGCCCCGGCGTCAATGTCCTGACGCTGTCCGTTCGGCAGCTCAGCGGTGACCCCGGTCACGGCGCCGTCGGTCTGGAGCAGACCAACGACGGGAGTCCGGGTGAGGATGCTCACACCGACGCGTTCACAGGCGCGCTGCAGGTCTGCCGTGAGGTTGGCGCCATTGCGGTCCGCCGGGGCGTGCAGTCGCGGCACGGAGTGCCCGACGTGCTTGTAGTCGGTGATCAGGTAGAGCCCGATCTCGTGGCGGTCGACGAGCCACTCCACGATCTCCGCCGACGATTCGGCCATCAGCCGCACGAGGTCTTCCGCTTCGTGCGGCCCGCTGGTCTGCAACAGGTCGGCGACCATCTTCTCCGGGCTGTCGTCGATTCCGGCCTCGCGCTGGAATCGCGTGTTCGCTCCCGGGACGGAGCCGGTGCTCAGCGTGCTGTTCCCCCCGGGGGTGTCGAGCTTCTCGAGCACGAGAACCGACTTGCCGGCGTCGCTGGCTGCCAGCGCGGCCACCATTCCGCACGCACCGGCACCGACGACGACGAGGTCGTAGCGCTCGTTGAAGGGTGAGTTCGCGGTCACGTCTGTTCCTTTCCGGCTAGCGCTGTTCGATCGTGGCGAGGTCGGCGAGGATCTCGTCGGTTGAGGCGACATCCGCGTACTTCTGCGCCATGTCGAAGAGGTTCACCTTGTGGACCGTCTCGGTGCGGTCGTACACGGCGTCATGCGGCACGAGGACCCTGAAGTTGTAGGAGAAGCCGTCGACGACGGTGCCGCGGACGCATCCGCTCGTCGTCGCTCCGGTGACAACAAGGGTGTCGATCTGCCGCTCGATCAGAAAGCTGAGGAGCGGTGTCCCGAAGAACGCGCTCGGGTGCCGCTTGGGCAGGAGGATCTCGCCCTCGACGGGCGCGATGATGTCGACGAACCGGTACCCCTCCTCGGCGATGTTCATGATCCCGGGCACCTTCGCCCCGAGTCGTCCCTGGTCGGATGCCTGCTTGGGTGCGACATGCGGGTAGAGAACCGGCCAGCCGTTCTTCCGGAACACCGGAAGAAGCTTCGCGACGTTGGCGAGGGCATCCCACCCGGTGTCGCCGCAGCTCGTCGTGAACTCTTCTTCGACCGACTGGAAGAACGGCTTCGGTTCCATGCCCACCGTTCGATACTGGGCGTCGATCACGAGCAGGGCGGGCCGTGAACCGATGCCGACCGGCTGGCCGAATCCGGCTGCTTCATACCGGCGTTCGTCGTCGTCGGTGATCACTCCAGCCCAGGGCTGCGTCGTCGTTACGGTCATTTGCTTGCTCCGATGTGTCGGGTTTTCGTGTCGAGGTCGTCGAGCGCCTGGCGCCCGCTGTGCCTGCGGGCGATGTACTCGCCGGTGTTCGCGGTGAGCTCGCCGTCACGAACGGTGAAGCGGCCCTGCACGATCGTGTGATCGATGCTGACGTCTGAGGTCCAGCCTTCCCACACGCTGTACTGCGCGCCGGATCGCTGGGTCTCCGCCGCGATCGGGAACGGTGTCGAGGGGTCGATGACGACGAGGTCGGCGTCATATCCCACCGTCAGTTCGCCCTTGCGGTCGCCCATGCCGAACAGCTGCGCCGGCCGGGTAGCAGTCATGCTGACGACCGTCTCCAGCGGGATGCCACGGCGCAGCGCCGCAGAGAGGAAGAGCGGGAACATCGTGCCGGTTCCCGGGAAACCTGCCGAGGCACTCCAGATGTCTTTGTCCTTGGCGCTGAAGTGGCGGGGAACATGGTCGGAGCCGAGCACGTCGACCTGGCCCTGCGCGATGGCATCCCACAACGCCTCGTTCGCGTCCGGGGTGCGCAGCGGCGGGTTGACCTTGCCGCGGGATCCGATGTCGGACTCGATGTTGAGGGTCAGGTAGTGCGGGCAGGTCTCCACGAACAGGTTCGGGTAGTGCGTCTTCTGCCGCTGGATCGCTTTGAGGGACTCCGGGCTGGTCACGTGCACGGCATACGCGGATGCTCCGGTGACGCTGGCGAGGTATCCGACGCGCCCCTCTGCCTCCGCCTCGACGTACGGCGGGCGGATCGCGTTCCACCCGGCCAGGCCGGCATCGGGCTTCTGCTCGGTCCTCTCGCGCAGGCGCCAGACGAGTTCGATGTTCTCGGCGTGCTGCGCGATCATGCCGCCGGCCTGTGCCGCCGCTTCGAGGGCGTCGAACAGGAACGCGTCATCGTTGCCGGGCAGGCCGAGGTAGGCGCCCTCGTTTCCGCGGAAGTTCGTGAACACCTTGTAGCTCGACACCCCCAGATCCTGCGCGTACGACGGGATGTTCGTGACCTGGTCGGGTGTGACGACACAGAAGTGGAACCCGAAGTCGGTGTGCGAGTTCGCCTCCATCACGGAACGCGCGCCGGGGAACACGTTCTCGTACGGCTCCGGGCTCATCAGGTAGGCGATCATCGTGGTGACCCCGCCGGCGGCCGCCGAGGCGGTCTCCTTCTCGGCGTCATCGACGGTCTTCGGTGCCGAGATGTCCTGCCCGAGGTGCACGTGCGCGTCGATGACGCCGGGGAAGATCCATCGCCCGGAGGCGTCGACGATCTCGTCGGCGTCCATCGGCGCGTCGGGAGAACCGATCGCGGCGATCTTTCCGGCGCGAACGTAGATGTCGGCATCCGTCAGTCCGATCCCGGGCAGCATGGCCTTGCCTCCGCGGAGGCACAGTTCAAAGTTCGACAAGATTCATACCTCTGTCTTCAGCACGTGCTTGGAGCCGTGCACGGTCGGTCCGTAGCCCTGGGGGATCTCGAGCGGGTCGAGTCCGAGCACGGCCAGGGTGTTCTGCATGGAGATTTCGAGGTGGTCCTCGAGCAGCGCTGTCGCTGCGGCGGTGTCGCGCCGGGAGACGGCCGCGAGTACTTCCTGGTGCTCACCGATCGAGTGCTGGCGCCGCACCTGCGATCGTTCGGTGTGGGTGAGCGCGAGGAACAGCCGGTGGTTCACCTCGAGGGATGCCGCGGCGATGGCCGAGTTGCCCGAGAGGCTCACTAGCCGCTGGTGAAAGTCCAGCTCGGCCACGTACGGTCCGGGGGCGGGGATCCCGCCCCCGGACACTGCCTCGGCTGACGCTGAGCTTTCGGCCAGCAGGATGCGGAGCGCCTCCAGGTCGTCGTCGCTCGCCCGTTCGATCACCAGCCGCACCGCGTAGAGCTCGAGTGCGATTCTCATCTCGTAGGTCTCGATGATCTCGTGCGGCTCGTATTTGCGAACGAACGCTCCCCGGTGGCTTTCCAGCTGGAGCAGCCCTTCTCCGGCCAGCTTCTGGATCGCTTCACGAAGTGGGCCGCGGCTGACCCCGAGCTGGTCGGCGATGGTCACCTCGTTGAGGCGCTCCCCCGGGGCGAGCGTTCCGTTGAGGACCATCTCGCGGAGGATCGTCTCGGTCTGGCGGGACACCGTCGCTCCGCGCCGGATGAGGCTGGGCGAACCGGCGGGACTGACGTACTGTGAGGCGTTCATTTCACCGAACTTAGTGCGATTCCCCTGGTCTCCTTTAGGCGCAAGGCCGGTACAAGAGTGATCAACGCCGTGGCGATGAGGAAGAACGCCGGGGCGAGCGTGCTGCCGGTGGCGTCGACGAGCCAGGTGCAGATGTACGGCGCGGTGCCGCCGGCGAGAGCCGCTCCGACGCTGAACCCGAACGCGATCCCGGTATAGCGGATCTCGGTGGGGAACATTTCTGCGTAGGTGGAGAGTGCCACGCCCATCAGGGCCGAGTCGACCAGGCCGAGCATGATGTGTGCGAAGACAGCGATCGCGCCGCCCTGTTCGAAGAGCAGGAACGCCGGGACGGCGAGGACGATCGCGGCGATGCTCGCACCGACGAAGAGGGGCTTGCGACCGATCCGGTCCGAGAGAGCTCCGAACATCGGCATGGCGATGACGGAGACCAGGAGTGTCAGCGTGGTGGACATGTAGGTGAAGTTGGAGTCGAACTTGAGCACCGTCAGCATGTGGATGTTCACGTAGACGTAGGCGACGTAGTAGGCGGAGAAGAGCAGGATCGACAGGGCGACGACCTTGAGGAGAGCCCCGGGGTGCTTGGCGAACATGATCCGCACGGGCGCCTGCTTGACCTTGGCGATGGTCGCCTTGGCAGCCTGGAACTCTTCAGATTCTTCGAGTCCGTTCCGGATCCAGAGGCCGAAGAGACCGATCGGAATCGCGATGAGGAACGGGATCCGCCAGCCCCACTCGGCCATCGCCTCGCTGCCGAGGATCA
The DNA here is from genome assembly GCF_040548835.1 of Mycetocola sp. 2940. Taxonomy (NCBI): domain Bacteria; kingdom Bacillati; phylum Actinomycetota; class Actinomycetes; order Micrococcales; family Microbacteriaceae; genus Mycetocola; species Mycetocola sp. 2940. The sequence goes on along the minus strand of NZ_JBEPSK010000020.1, from coordinate 18,465 downwards.
GGTTCAGGAGGCCCACGGTGAGCGATGCCAGGAGTGATCCGGCAAGGGCGCCCATCTGGGTGGTGGAGGTGAGCAGTCCGCGCTTCGCGTTCGGAGACTTCTCGGCGACGAAGGATGCCGCCCCGCCGAGTTCGCCGCCGGCCGCGAGGCCCTGGAGGGAACGGGCCAGTACAAGCAGGATGGTGGCGCCGACACCGATTGCGGCGTAGGTGGGAAGGATACCGATCAGGCCGCTCGCGATGGCCATCAGGATGATCGTCGCGGCGAGGGCGTTCTTGCGGCCGAAGCGGTCACCGAAGTGGCCGAAGAGGAGCGCACCGACGGGCCGCAGCACAAACGCGACCGCGAAGGTCGCCAGCGTCGCGAGCAGGGCGGTGATCGGGTCACCGCTCGCAAAGAAGTGCGTGGAGAGGATGACGGCGACGTAGCCATAGACGGCGAAGTCGAAGTATTCGACGACCGAGCCGACGGCTCCGGCGATGATCACCCGGGGGGAGATCTTCTCGATGGAGTCCGCTACGCGGACACTCGGGTTTGCGCTCATGGGGTTTCCTTCTTCTTTGAAGTGGGGGTGGACCCAGTGAACGGCAATTTTTCCAAACTGTCAACAGTTTGCAGCAAACACTTAAAGAATTCCTCAGGTTAGGTGTCCTCCGGCGTGAGGGCTCGTCACCAGTGAAGCCTCCACCTACACTGTGATTTCACGGTCATCGCGGATCATTCGTCTTCCAGATGCATCGGAGTCCGCATGACGATCACCACCCGGCTTCGTCGGTTCACGGCCACGGCCGCGATTCTCTACGCCGTCGTGCTGGTGCTGATTGCGTTCTGGCCGACCCCGGTCGACAGGCCGGCTGCCGGGTCCCTCAACCGTCTCATCGCATGGTTCGCACGCCATGGACTCGACTGGATCACCTACTCCCGGATCGAATCCGGCGCCAATGTGCTGCTCTTCATTCCCGCCGGGCTTCTTCTCGTGGTGCTGCTCGGGGCGCCATGGTGGTGGCTGAGCATTCTCGGCGGTATGGCGGCATCCGTGGCCATCGAGCTGGGGCAGTACGCCTTTCTCGACGGCCGGTTCGCGACGATCGACGACGTTTACGCGAACACACTGGGTACGGCTATCGGCACGCTGGTCGGACTGGTCGCCCTGCTGGTAGCGGGCCGCGTCGATCGGGTCCGTCGGCGTTCTCGCTGACCGAACAGCGGTAGCTCACGAGTAGGCGAGAATAGAGGCATGCCTGAAACCCGCCTGGTCGCGTTCGACCTCGATGACACGCTTGCTCCCTCGAAGTCGCCGATGGATCCGCGGATGTCGCAACTCCTCGCCGATCTCCTCAACGTCGTTCCGGTCTGCATCATCTCCGGTGGCCAGTTCGCCCAGTTCAAAATGCAGGCGATCGACAACCTGCCCGAGTCTGGGTCGACGCACCTCGAACGACTCCACCTCATGCCCACCTGTGGCACCCAGTACTTCCGTTTCGAGAACGAGACGTGGGAGCAGATCTACGCCGAGAACCTCACCGACGACGAGAAGTCCCGAGCACTCGCCGCCGTCGAGACCCGCGCCAAAGAGCTCGGTTTCTGGGAGTCGGACACCTGGGGCCCGATCCTCGAGGACCGCGGCTCGCAGATCACCTTCTCGGCCCTCGGCCAGGCGGCTCCGGTTCCGGCGAAGCAGGCCTGGGACCCGACCGGCGAGAAGAAGAACACCCTCCGTGAGGCCGTGGCCGCTGACATCCCGGACCTCGAAGTCCGCTCCGGCGGCTCCACCTCGGTCGACATCACCCGCAAGGGCATCGACAAGGCCTACGGCATGAAGAAGCTGGCCGAACTCACCGGCATCCCGCTCGACGACATGCTCTTCGTCGGCGACCGTCTCGACGAGAACGGCAACGACTACCCGGTGAAGGCGCTCGGTGTGCGCTGCGAAGCCGTTGAGGACTGGGAAGACACCGCCCGGTTCATCGAAGCCCTGATTCCGCAGCTCGCCCCAGCCGCCGTCTGATCTACGGGGCGGATGCCACGGTCTCCGAAGCGCGTCGGAGTTTATCTGTCGCGAATGCCGGGTTTGCGCGACGGAACCCGACATTCGGGCCGGATGAAGGGGCATCCGTCGCGCCATCAACGTTCAGTTGACGCAAACGCAGGTTTACAGCGCCGAAAACCAGCACGAGCGCCAGATCAAGCGGCACGCAGTCAGACGGATGCCCCCGCGGGCGTCAGCAGGCGGTCGATTGTCGCCGCATGAAAGATCTGGTCGGCGGTGATGAGGGCAAGCCCAGCGACCCCGGCCAGCTCTCCGAGAACGGATGTCGTGATCGTCAGGTTTCGCGTGGCGAGCGGAAGCGCCCGCTGGTACACCCGTTCGCGCACGCCGGCGAGCAGCACCTCATCGCACTCGGCGAGCAGCCCGGAAACGACGATGGTGCCCGGGTTGAGGATGCTCACCAGCTCGGCCACGGCTTCGCCGAGAACCCGGCCCGCCTGGCGAACTACCCGCACCGCAGAGATGTTCCCCTGTTTGACGAGGTCCACGACGTCGGCCACGCTCGAGACGTCGAGTCCCTCAGCGTCGAGGTCGCGGACGAGGGCCCAGCCTCCTGCGTACGCTTCGACGCAGCCGAGGTTGCCGCACCGGCACTGCAGAGCGGCGACGTCGGTGGGGAGGGCGGCGCGGGTGTGACCGATGTCGCCAGCGGCGCCTTCATTGCCGCGGATGATCTGGCCGTTGAAGACCAGTCCGGACCCGATGCCGGTGCCCACCTTCAGGCTGATGAGGTTGTCGCTGTGGTGCTGCCGCGACTCGACCACTGCCCGGGCGTTTGCATCGTTCTCGACGATGACCGCGACGCCATACCGTGACGAGAACCAGCCGGCGATGTCGAAGCGGTCCCACCCGGTCATGATCGGCGGGTTGACCACCCGGCCGGCGGCGAACTCCACGGGCCCGGGAACACCGATGCCGATTCCCCAGATGTCCTCATCGCCGCGCAATTCTTCGAACGCCGCGTGCACTTCGGCGAGCACCGGCCCAGGGCCTTCCCAGACGTTGATGACCCGTTTGGTGTGGCGGAGCGCCGTTCCGCTCAGGTCGCACACGGCGACGGTGAATCCGGATGCCCCGATGTCCGCGGTGAGGAAGATGGCGCGTTCCGCGTTGAGCGCGAACCGGCTCGACGGGCGCCCACCCGTGGACTCGCCGCCGCGCAGGGGCATGATCAGCCCGCCGGCGAGGAGGGAGGTCAGTCGTTGGTTCACCGTCGACCGCGACAACCCGGAGATTTCCATCACTTCGGTGCGGCTGAGCTCTCCGTGCGTACGGAAGAGATCCAGCACGTCGCTGATATGCGATCCGCTTTCAAGAAGTGACACAGGAGCTCCGTTGCGCTGCCGTTAGGGGACGGGACAAGTTGAATATACCAAAGACTAAAACATTCCCGACTTTTGTGTTGCACAAACACTAAAGGTCCAGTAGTTTTTGAATACCGGCACGCAGTGGTGCCCCAATCCCTCAAGGACGAAGATGTTCAGTACAACAGCACCGTGGGCGAAAAGCCTCCGCGTCGTCATCCCCGTCGGGGTTCTCGCACTTGCCCTCACCGGGTGTGCGGGTGGCGACAGCGGATCCGAATCCGGCGCCCCTTCCTCCGAAAAGATCGCGGCCGTCATCAAGGGCCTCGACAACCCGTTCTTCCAGGCGATGGAAGACGGCATCAAGGATGCCGACCCCGAAGCAACCATCCAGGCCGCCGCCGACATCGGCGACACCACCGGCCAGGCCGACAAGCTCACCGCACTCGCCGGGCAGGACTTCGGCTGCTACATCGTCAACCCGATCAGCGGCACCAACCTCATCCAGTCCCTGACCCAGGTGTCCTCAGCAGGCAAGCCGATCATCAACATCGACAGCCCGATTGACGCGGATGCCGCCGAGACGGCCAACATCGACATCGCCACCTACATCGGCACCGACAACGAGGCCGCGGGCGGCAAAGCCGGCGACTTCGTGGCCGAGCAGGTCGACCCCGACTCCGAGGTAGCGATCATCGGCGGCATCGCCGGCGACGTCACCAGCGCAGCCCGCGTCGACGGGTTCAAAGCAGCCGTTGACGGCAAACTGACCGTGATCCAGGAAAGCGCTGCCGACTGGAAGCGTGAAGTCGCCCTGACCGCGGCCACCGACATCCTCGCCGCCAACCCGAACGTCAAGGCATTCTTCGCCGCGAACGACGACATGGGCCTCGGCATCGTGAAGGCCATCGAGAACGCCGGCCGCGCCGGCGAGATCGTCGTTGTCAGCGTCGACGGCAACGAGGACGCGCTCGAATCAGTGGAGGCGGGCGGACTCACTGCCACCGTCGCCCAGTACCCGTACGCGATCGGACAGCTCGGTGTGCAGGCCTGTGAGGTCGTATTCGCCGGCGACGACCTGCCCGAAACGGTCGAGTCGCCGACCGCACTCGTGACCCAGGACGTGGCCGCCGACGCCATCGAAGCCTTCCCGCAGCCGTTCGAAGAGTTCGAGAACCCGCTCGAGCAGTAACACCCCGAGCGCCCGGCGGACTGGGTGGTGTGCCTGTTTTCCCGACCGGCACACCGCCCCGTCCCCCCGCCAGCGAACCCACAACGCTAACCACATGCGAACCACTGAAGAACTGTGAGCATCATGACTAAAACCGAGGCAGAACGGCCCACGACGACGAAAACCTCGTCGCTGCTGGCCGAGGCCCGCCAGATCAGCTTCTGGGCCGAGAACGCCGCACCGATCGGGCTCATCGGCCTGGTGATCGTGTTCTCGATCCTGAGCCCAAGCTTTCTCACCCTGGGCAACATCCGGGCAATGCTCGTCGCCGCGGCGATTCTCATCGTCCTGGCCGTCGCTCAGGCCTTCGTCATCACGACAGGCGGCATCGACCTGTCGATCTCCGCGACCATGACCCTTGGCGCGATCGGCTTCGGCCTGGCCTGGCAGGCCGGGTACGGCTTTGTCCTCTCGGCGATCATCGCGATCCTGGCCGCGAGCCTGATCGGTCTGATCAACGGGTTACTCATCGCCAAAGGCAAGGTCACCGACTTCATCGCCACGCTGGGGACCCTGTCGGTCGCGACCGGTCTCTCCCTGATCATCTCGAACGGCAAGCCCATCCCGGTCAGCTCCCCCGAACTGCTTGTGCTCACCTCGGGTTCGGTCGGCATCATCGGTTACCCGGTCATCCTCGCCGCCATCATCGGCGTCGTCGCCTGGTTCGTCATGTTCCGCACCCGCTTCGGCCTCCACGTGCAGGCCGTTGGCGGCAACGAAGAGAGCGCCATCGCGAACGGCATCAGCGCCACCCGCGTACGCATGGCCGTGTACCTCATCGCCGCCGCCCTCGCCGGCATCGCCGCCCTGCTCCTCGTCGCTCGCGTCGGCGCCGCCGAGCCGGCGATCAACACCCAGTTCCTCCTGAACTCCATTGCCGCCGTCGTTCTCGGTGGCGTCAGCCTCACCGGCGGTAAGGCGAAGATCGTCGGGCCGATCATCGGTGCGCTTCTGCTCACCGCCCTCACCAACGGGCTCACCCTGCTCGGTGTGTCGCAGTTCTACCAGCCGCTCGCCGTCGGACTCGTTGTTGTCCTGGCCGCCCTACTCACGAGGTTCCAGAAGAAATGACCACTCCAGATTTCGTTCTCACAGCAGACAACATCACCAAATCGTTCGGCGGGGTCCACGCCCTCAAGGGAGCATCTATCGGGATGCGACGCGGCGAGATCACCGCGCTCATCGGCGACAACGGGGCGGGCAAGTCCACCCTCGTCCGCTGCCTGTCCGGCATCCACCGTCCTGACACCGGAACCATCACCCTCGATGGTGAAGACGTCACGTTCGAGACGCCGAACCTCGCGCGCCAGCACGGCATCGAGACCGTGCACCAAAACCTCGCCCTCGTCGAAGAGCTCGCCGTCTGGCAGAACTTCTTCCTCGGCCGGGAACTCACCAAGGGCGCGGGGCCGTTCAAAACCCTCGACCGCAAGCAGATGAAGGCCACCGCGCACGACCTGCTCAACAACCTGTCGGTCAACGCGCCCGCGGTGACCAGCAAGGTACGTCGCCTCTCGGGCGGTCAGCGCCAGGCGGTCGCCATCGCCCGGGCCGCCGGCTGGGGCAGCAAGATCGTCATCATGGACGAGCCGACTGCCGCCCTGGGCGTGCAGGAGACCGCCCGCGTCGAGAACGTGATCAACACGCTGCGTGACTCTGGCGTGGCCGTGCTGCTGATCAGCCACAACTTCGAACAGGTGATGCGGCTCTCCGACCACATCTGGGTGATGCGCGCCGGGCTTGCCGTGGCCGAACGCCGGTCGTCGGAGACCAGCGGCGACGAACTCGTGGCCCTCATCACCGGTGCCAAGGCGGCCTGAGTGAGCAGGCCCGAACAACAGGCGCCCGTGAACCCGGTCGGCATCCACGCGGGTGTCTGGGTCGGCGACTGGTCGCCCGCGTCGGCGGAGTACGCCATCCGTGAGAGCGCACAGGCCGGCTTCGACCTGATCGAGATCCCCGTGCGCGACCCCCGCACGACGGACCTGCCTCTCACCCGCCGACTGCTCGCCGAGCACGGACTCGATGCGGTCGTGTCGCTCGCGCTGGGCGCGGACTTCGACATCAACACCGAGGATGCGACGGTCTCCGCCCGCGGGGAACAGCTGCTCGAGGATGCCGTGACGTTCGCCCGCGAGATCGGTGCGACCTACATCGGCGGGGTTCTCTACTCCAAGATGGCCAAGTACAGCTCCCCGGCGACCACGGCGAGCCGCGACAACTCGCTGGCCGTGCTGCGCCGGGTGGCCGCGCAGGCCGACGATCACGGCATCCGGCTCGGAATGGAGTACGTGAACCGGTATGAGAGCAACCTGCTGAACACCGCTGTCCAGACCGTCGACTTCATCCGTGAGCTCGGCGCCGACAATGTGCTGCTGCACATCGACACCTTTCACGCCAACCTCGAGGAGGCCGACCAGGCCAGCGCCGTGCGCGATGCGGGCGACCTGCTCGGCTACATCCACGCGGCCGAGAACCACCGGGGCTACCTCGGTTCGGGGAGCATCGACTGGTCGAACCTGTTCCGCCAGCTGGTGCTCAGCGGCTACACCGGGCCGATCACGTTCGAGTCGTTCTCGAGCGATGTCGTCACCCAGGAGACCGCCGACGACATCGGGTTGTGGCGCAACCTCTGGAATGACCCCGCCGACCTCGCCCGCAGTGCCAACCTCTTTCTCCGCTCCAACCTCGACGTCGCGTTCCGCGCGCACGCCGGGGCATCCGCTCGACCACTCGTCTCTACCCCCTAAGGAATTCTCATGGCTATCAACAAACTCGGCGTGCACGCCCTCGTCTTCTCTGGCGGAACCACCCCGGACGAGGTCGAATACACCGTCGGTGAAGCGAAGAAGGCCGGCTACGACATTCTGGAAATGTCGCTGCACGACGCCGTCAACCTCGACGTTGCCTCGGCGAAGGCCGCCCTCGACGCCGCCGGCCTGGACATCGTCTGCTCGCGCGGGCTCGCGTTCGACGCCGATGTGTCGAGCAGCGACCCGGCCACCGTCGCCCGTGGCGCGAAGCTGCTACAGGACTCCCTGCAGATCACCGCCGACCTCGGCGGAACCCACTTCACCGGCGCGCTCTACAGCGCACTCGGCAAGTACGGCCAGCCGCTGAGCTCGGCCGGGCGGGCCAACGTCGTGTCCGTGCTGCAGGACCTCGCCCAAGAGGCTCAGACCAAGGGCATGACCCTGGGGCTCGAGGTCTGCAACCGGTACGAGACCAACGTGATCAACACCGCCAGCCAGGCGCTCACCCTCGCCGACGACATCGGCGAGGACAACGTGCTGATCCACCTCGACAGCTACCACATGAACATCGAGGAAGACGACTTCGTGCGGCCGATCCTGCTCGCTGGCGACCGTCTCGGTTACATCCACGTCGGCGAGAACCACCGCGGCTACCTTGGCAGCGGCCACCTCGACTTCACCTCGTTCTTCCACGCCCTGGCCCAGATCGGGTACGCAGGTGCGATCACCTTCGAGTCGTTTTCCTCAGCCGTCGTGTCGCCGACCCTCTCGAATGACCTGGCGATCTGGCGCAACCTGTGGAACGACGGCCCGGCCCTCGCCCGGCACGCCCACGCCTACATGAGCAACATGCTCGAAGCGAACCGTGGCGACCTCTAAGCCAGACGACGCGGGCGCCCTCACCCGCCGGGCGCTCGGCTTGATCGGGTCGGAACGCCGGGTGCTGCTCGGCATCACCGGAAGCCCCGGCGCCGGCAAGACCACCCTCGCCCGTCAGCTCGTCGACCGCGTCAACGAGCTGACGGGCGCGGATGCCGCTGCGCCGGTCGCCGTGTACCTTCCGATGGACGGGTACCACCTCGCCAATGCGACCCTTGATCGGCTCGGCATCCACGACCGCAAGGGCGCGATCGACACCTTCGACGGTTGGGGATTCGTCTCCCTGCTCCGCCGGGTGCTCGACGAAACCGACCATGAGGTGTACGCCCCGAGCTTCGATCGCCGCGTGGACGAGGGGATCGCCGCCGAGATCGCGGTGCCGGCATCCGCTCGCCTCGTCGTCGTCGAGGGCAACTACCTGCTGATCGACCAGGAGCCGTGGTCGCAGATCGCGCCGCTGCTGGCAGAGTCATGGTTCTGTGAGACGTCGGAGGCGGAGCGGCTGCGGCGGCTCGTCGACCGGCACGAACGGCACGGCCGCTCGACCGAGGCCGCCGAGGCCTGGGCGCGCACGGTGGACGGCACGAACGCCTTGATGATCGAACCGTCGCGGGAGCGCGCGACGCTCGTCATCTCGGGAGTGGACACCACCATCGTGTCGGCCTGACGCGTCACCGATGGGTTCATCCGTCCCGGATGCCGGGTTTCTGCGACAGAAACCGACATTCGGGACGGACGAACCGGCATCCGAAACGCCTCCCTTGGCTCCGACGATCTTTTCCGAGTATTTTCGAAGCAATGTCGATCCGGCGCACTCCTGTTCGACGCGTTAGTAGAGGGACGCAGCGGGCGGCCCCGCAACCAAGGAGATTCTCATGAAGTTCATGCTGATCATGCGTTCGACGGATGCCGCGAAGAAGGACTACGAGAAGGCCGACTTCGAGCAGATCATCAACGCGATGGGCGCATACAACGAGTCGTTGATCAAGGCAGGCGTACTGCTCTCGGGCGACGGCCTCGCCGACGACCTCAGCGACGCCTTCGTCGTCGACTTCAACGCCGACACCCCGATCGTCACCGACGGCCCCTACGGGGAAACCCACGAACTGTTCAGCGGCTTCTGGATCCTCGAGGTCGGCAGCAAGGAAGAGGCGATCGAATGGGCGACCCGGTGCCCGCTCGGCCCGGGCTCGAAGCTTGAAGTCCGCCGCGTCACCGACATGAGCGACTTCGCGGACTACGCCGACAACGAGTACCTCAAGAAAGAAGCCGGCTGGCGCGAAGAGCTCGGCACCCCGTAAGCGGGAGCGAGGTATCCCCGTGACCGGGACTGACGGCATCCGTCGCACCGTCGATGCCGTCTGGCGGATCGAGGGCGCACGAATCGTCGCGACGCTCGCGAAGGTGACCGGCGACGTCGGCCTCGCCGAAGACCTCGCCCAGGAAGCCGTCGTCGATGCGCTCAAACAGTGGCCCGAGTCGGGCGTTCCGCACAATGCGGGCGCCTGGCTCACCGCTGTGGCGAAACGCAAGGCGATCGACGGCTGGCGACGGCGGGAGCGGCTCGATGAGCGCTACCGCGCGATCGCGCACGACCTCGAGCAGACGATCGACGAGGAGTGGCAGCCGATCGACGACGACGTGCTTCGGCTCGTGTTCACCGCCTGCCACCCGGTGCTGTCGCGTGAGGCACAGGTGGCGCTCACCCTGCGGGTCGTCGCCGGTCTCACCACCGACGAGATCGCGCGGCTGCTGCTCGTGCCGGTTGCGACGGTGCAGCAGCGGATCGTCCGCGCGAAGAAGACCCTCTCGGCGGCGAAGGTGCCGTTCGAAGCACCCGAGCCGACCGAGTGGCCGGCCCGGCTCAGCGCCGTGCTCGGCGTGGTCTACCTGCTCTTCACCGAGGGGTACGCGGCCACGAGCGGCGACCGGTGGATCCGCCACGAACTCGCCTCCGAAGCGCTGCGGCTCGGCCGGGTGCTCGCCGGCCTGCTCCCCCGCGAACCCGAGGTGCACGGCCTGGTCGCGCTGATGGAGTTCCAGGCGTCACGGTTCGCGGCCCGCACCGCCCGTGACGGCAGCGCCATCCTGCTCGGCGACCAGGACCGGTCGCGCTGGGACCGCACACAAATCGGGCGCGGCCAGGCGGCGCTGCAACGAGCGGATGCCCTCGGTCGCGGACGAGGAAGCTACAGCCTGCAGGCGGCGATCGCCGAGTGCCACGCTGTCGCGCCGAGCGTCGACGACACCGACTGGGAACGGATCGTGCTGCTCTACGAGGCGCTCGGCCGCATCGCCCCGAGCCCGGTGATCGACCTCAACCGGGCGGTCGCGGTGTCGATGGCGACCGGCCCGGCGACCGCGCTGCGCATCGTCGACCGGCTGGTTGCCGATGGCGCCCTGCGCGGCTCGCACCTGCTGCCGAGCGTGCGCGGCGAGCTGCTCGCCCAGCTCGGCCGCACCGACGAGGCCCGGGCCGAGCTGCTCACCGCCGCGAACCTCACTGCGAACGAGCGTGAGAGCGCGGTGCTGCGGGCGAAGGCCGCGGGGCTGTCAGGACCCGGTTAGCGCGGTTGGCCCTTCGACGCGATTCGAGATTGCAGTAGCGGCCCGAAAACCTCGCGTTTTCGAGCCACTACTGCAGAATCGATCGGCCCCTGCGTCGGGCGTCACCGAAGCGAGTCGCAGGCGATCCCGTCGTTGTCACCGTCCAGCTGGGCGACGTCGCCATAGTGGGGGTAGTACTTGTCGTACCAATCCTGGGCCGCTCTCCAGGAGCTGAAGTCACCGCAGTTGACGACATTGCCGGGGTTGGCAGGCGGAGCAGGCGGTGCAGGGGGCGTCGGTGGCGGCGGCGGCACGCACACCGTCAGGTTGCCGACGGCATCGCTGAGGGCGGCGGTGCTCCCGAGCAGCACACGCTGGGTGGTTCCCAGTGCCTGCAGGTCGGTCGGCACGTACGAGGGAACGCAGTCGCTGGGAACGACATACAGCGGTGCGCCGTCTCGCGCCGCCAGCGCAGCGCCCGCGAGGGCATCCGCGAACCCGGATCCGGTCGCGAAGTACACGGTGGGGGCGGTCGCGAACGACGCGCGGTTGATGGCGCTTGAGGTCGCAAACCGGTCGCCGCCGGCGAGCCGCGTGACCGAGGTCACCCCCGGGGTTGCGGCGAGGGAGCTCGCTACTCCGGCACTGACAACACCGACGTCGCCAGCGACCTTGGCCGACGAGATTCCCAACGACGAGATCAGAGCCTGCGTGGCCTGGTCGACCGAGGCCGCCGTCCCGTGAACGAGAATCAGCGGACCGCCGACGCTGCCCGCGGCGGCTGAAGCGCTCAGCGCATCCGGAAAGTTGCTGCCGGTGGCGAAGAACGCCTCGCTCACCGTGCCGGCCTCGAAAGCGTTCTGGGTGAGAATCCGGGATGTCTCGTACCGGTCGGAACCCGCATCCCTGCGGATGCTCGGTGCCAGTTCGCTGAGCTGCTGGTACACGGCATCCGACACCGCGGTCGAGCCGCCCGCGACGACGATCGTGGCTGGTGCAAGCCGTTGGATCTCACGTTTGACGGTCTCGAGCAGCCGGTCGGGTAGCGTCAGCAGCAGGGGCCCTTCCTGGGCGGCTGCAGCAGTCGCCGCGCTGAGGGCGTCGGGAAAGTTCTGGCCGGAGGCGATGTAGACGACGTTGCCGTCTGGAGCGTACTCCTGGGCGATCCGTACCGCTGTGGCGTACCGGTCGCTCCCGGCCAGCCGTTTGACGGTTTCTGATCCCCCTGCGACACCCTTCGCCGGAACGACAACGGCGGTTGCCGCACATGCACCGGAGAGGATGCTGCCAAGTGCGCTGCGCTCGGCGGTGTCGACGGTCAGGTTCCACCGATACTTCACCAGCACCCAGTCGGTGGCGTATCGACAGTGGGTGTCAGCGAGGGGCGGCAGCCACGACGACGGGTCCCTGTCGCTCTTGGACTGGTTCACGTTGTCGGTGACCGCTTCGAGCGCGACGTCGAGCCCGAGGTCGTTGGCGAACGCGCGGCGCACATCCGGGGTCCACGCGCCCGCGCCCGACTGCCAGGCTTCGCTCAGGGGAACGAAGTGGTCGATGTCCACGTCGGCCGGGTTGGTCCAGGTGGACCCGTCGTACCAGGAGTACCACTGACCGCTCGTGACGCTGCAGGAGGCGCCCGGCGTCACGGGAATCTGTGACTCCTGGATGAGCACCTCGCGCCGGGTGTCGCATCCGTCGCCGTCTTCGTCGATCCAGTGGACGAATTTCGCCCGGTCGTACCCGGTGGTCACCGCCGGTGCTGTGACGAGTTGGTTCAGCAGCGAACCGATGGTCGCATCAGCAGCAGCTGCTGGAGCCGCGGGGGCCGTGATCGCCGAAAACGCAAGGACCGGAAGGAGCAGAAAGGCAAGGGCGATGCGCATGGGAACCAATCGAAGGGGGCGGCTCCCCCGACTCTATTGATCCGCAGTGATTCACCAGCGGTGCCGTGGACCCCAGTTATGGGCAGCCATCGGCCCCCGTTGGGGGCATCAGCCGACGACGGTGGCGCAGTCCAGTTCTTCCTTCGCGACGGTCGTCGGGTTCACCATCGGCGTGGTCTGCACCTCGACCTCGGTAGCACCGTGGGTACCTGAGACCACGTCGTAGCTCAGCGACACCGTCTCGCCCGGGCTCACTTCGACGATGGCTTTTCCGACGGGGTAGTCGGTGTCGTGCAGCGCCTCGACGGCAACGGGGGCGCCGCCGACGGTCGCGCCGGAGATCTGCGAGCCCGGAGGCGCGTACATCAGCACGATCATCCGCTGCACGGCCGGGTCAAGTTTCTCGCGGATATAGCCGCCCGTGATCGAGGCCGGGAGGTCCTTCACCTGCGACGGAGCAATCGTGTTGGTGAGGTCCACGCTCACCCGATGCGTCTGCCGCCCATCGGTGCCGCACGAGGCGGATGCCACGCGAACCGACTGCTTGAGGTAGAAGTTGAGTTTCGACCCGACGTGGTCGTGGAAGTACACGCCGAACCGATCGGTGGTCTCGTCACTCACCGGCAGTTCGCCGTTCAGGCCGATCGTCTCGAGCTGGGACTGCACGTCTTCGTGCGCACTCCAGAAGAGGATCCGCCGCTCGTCCCAGCCCTGTGACAGCGCGCCGACGAGCGCGGCCGGGTCGAAGCGGCCCGCGCTCAGCTCCCCGAACGTCACGTCGACGGCGTTCGCGTAGACGAGGTCCTGGGCGAGGTTGTCGCGACGGTTGTTGCCGGAGTCGTACTTGAGGTAGACCTCGTTCAGGAGCAGCGGGACAAGGTTGTCGCTCGTCAGGGTGTCTCCGGTGGCCAGCGGGAGAGGCCCCGTCGCCCGCAGCACGTAGCTCAGGGCGCGAGGGTCGATCGACAGGATGCCGTCGAGCTCGGTTCCGTATTCCCGCCGCCAGAACTCCTGCACGGTCTCGGCGGCCGAGACGAAACTGGGCCGCATGGTCACGTTGGCGATGTAGGTGCCGTAGGCGTCATTCGGGAAGATCGACTCCACACCGTCGGGCACAGGCACGACGGACTCCGCGTACAGGGTGAAGTTCTCCCAACCCGCGGGAATCACCTCGGTGATGTCGATGCGCCCTTGGTCGACGTAGACGAGAGCGAACGACAGCGCTGTGCCACCGAGCGCCCGGGATTCCGCGTTGTTCTGAAACATCACGGCGTACGTGCGAGGCCCGTCCGAACCCAGTGCGGGCGCGACGAGCGGAACGATGTCGTTGAGAGCCGACACCGGGGCCACAGCGTCTTCGATGGCCTTCGTGAGTTTCGCCTTACCGGCAGCCACCTCGTCCATGCTGTTGGCCGTGTCGATCTTCTTGACGTCAGCCAGGGCGGCCTTCAGCGCCGACTCGGCTTTCGCCACGTTCGGAACCGCACTCACCAGGGGCTCGAGGTTGATGGCCCCATCCACGGGAGCGAACGACGACGGGCTGATCGAACTGGCCACTTCGATGAGCGGCGCGACACCGTCAGAGACCACTGTGTCTGCGACGTCGACGAGGTGCCGAACCGCGGTGAAGTTCACCCCGACGAACGGAACGCCTTCACCGACCGCCCAGAGCGACCCCTGAACTCGTTCGACAGCGGAGTCGACCTTGCTCGACATTCTCGCGTGGGTCTTCGTCGCCGCGTCGATGTCTCCATCGAGGGCCTGCTTCTTCAGAGTCGACGCGAGCGGCACGACGGACTGCAGGCTGCCCTGCACCGCAGTCACCTCCCCTGCCAGCAGGCTCACGCCGATGGCGATCGGGACGCCGATCACCAGCAGGATGCCGAGCGCCCACAGCCAGCGACGCCCGGTGGGCCGCCGTCGGGACTCTCTACGAGCTGAGGAATGCTCGGTTTCGTCAGGCACTGCATCATTCAACCAGAAGACGCTAGGCCGAACTAGGCGAATCGCAAGTCCGCGTTACCCCAAAACGGTGGATGCCACGTACACCGTGTTCGCCGATGTTCCGCCGGTCAGCGGGTTGGCGAACGACACCACGTGCGCCTCGACGGTGCCGAACACCTCACCGAGCACGGCCGAGTACGCCTCGTCGGGCGGATCATCCGACCAGAGCGCGAACGCGCCCCCGGGCGCCAGGTGCGCGGCTGCCTGCCGGATGCCCTCGACGGTGTAGAAGCCGGCGGAGTTCTCGTTGAGCAGGTGCCGGGGCGAGTGATCGATATCGACGAGGATCGCATCGAAGATCGAATCGGATGCCGGCGGGCGGCGCATGAGCGCGAAGAAGTCATCGTGGACGAGGCGGGTGCGGGCATCCGTCACGATCGGAGTCGACACCGGCAGCAGCTCGCGCTGGTGCCAGTCGATGACGGCGTCGAGCGCGTCGACGACGGTCATCGCGGCGACCCGCTCGTGGGTGAGGACGGCCTCGGCGGTGTAGCCGAGCCCGAGCCCACCGACGACGACATTGAGCGCGTTCCCGTCGACGGCGGCAAGCCCGAGGTGGGCGAGTTCGATTTCGGCGACCGGGAACAGGCTCGACATGAGGAATTCGTCGCCGAGCTTCACCTCGTAGATGTCGACGTCGAGGGCGGGGTCGTGTCGGCGGCGCAGGCTGACCTCGCCGAGCGGCGTCTCCTGCCAAGCCAGCTCTTCGAAGCGCAGACTCATCGGCTGCCGACTGGTGGGGTGAAAGTGCGCATCCCCCATGGTCGCACGTGCCCCACCGCTCCGCCCTCCACCGCTCGCTGGAGGTCGCTTTGCGACCGAAGCGCGTCCTCCGTTCGCTGGAGGTCGCTTGCGACCGAAGCGCGTCGGCAAGAACCCGACCCTTCCGGTCAGCCCGAACTCCCTAACTCGGCCACCCCACCGTTCGCTGGAGGTCGCTTGCGACCGAAGCGCGTCGGCAAGAACCTCATCCTTCCGGTCAGCCCGAACGCCCCTAGCTCGGATTGAAGCTCGTCAGCGAATCATCGCGGAAGTGCTGCTGCAGAACGACAAGCTGCTCCCAGTCGATGTAGACCACCGACTGCTTGCCTTCCCGCCCGATGCCGACGGTCGGCATGGTGAAGAACGTGACATCCTCCATGCGGATGTCACGGAGTTCGAACGCGAGACCCGCCGCATACGCCGAGGTGAACCCGGAATCCAGCGTAAGGAACGGGGTGATCGACGCGACGAGGTTGTTGATGGTGACCGGGTTGGTGAGCGTCTCCGCGCTCAGCGTCTTGTTCAGCGCGCTCTTGAGAAAGAGTTGCTGGTTCTTGACGCGCTGGTAGTCGCTGTCCGTGTGCTCCTTCGGCTCGCGCACGAATCCGAGCGCTTCGTTTCCGTTCAGCTCGATCGGACCGGTGGTGTAGGTGTGCCCGCCCTCTTTGGCTGTGAAGGCGACCGGATTGTCGACGCGAACGCCGCCGAGGGCATCCGTCAGTCCGGCGAATCCTGCGAAATCGACGACGGCTACCCGGTCGATGCGCGAGCTGATGAGACTCTCGACGACCTGCACGACCAGCGGAACCCCTCCCAGCGACAGAGCGGCATTGAGTTTCGCCGTGCCGTGACCGGGGATCTCAACCCAGCTGTCCCGCATGATCGACATGACATGCACATTCTTACGGTTCGCCGCGATGTGGACGACCATCATCGTGTCGGAGCGATCACCGATGACCTCGTCGATGTTGTCTGAAATTGTGCCGCGGGTATCGGAGCCCATCAGCAGGATGTTCTGCGACGCCGGGACGGTGACCGCCGGCCGGGCTTCCTCCTCAGGAAAGACCTCAGCCACGTCGAACTTCTTGGTGCTGTCGAACGTGTACGACAGGTTGGAGGCGTACATGCCGCCCGCCACGATCGCGACGATGATCGCCACAACCAGCGGGATGCCGATCACAAGAAGTGCAGTGCGCACCGGGTGCCGTGTAGCGGGCGGAGGTGACGCGGCGTGTGTCACAGAGTGCTCCATTCCGACGAGCGAAGGCCCCGGCGAACCGGTCCCCTCGACCATCAGCCACTAATGGATGTGAGAATTCATCACTTAATTCTGGCCAGAGCCTAACCCGCGAGCAATCGCGTGAATGCCCCCTAAAGGGGGCGCAGACGGATGCCAAACGCAGCCCCTAGCGCGAATAGCCACCTGATCCGATGATGTTCGGAACGGAATCCACCGCACTAAACCGCGAAAGGACATCGCATGACCACGACCAGACGACTCGTGCTCGCATCAGGCGTCTTCTACCTGCTGACATTCGCCTTCTCGATCCCCGCGTTCTTCCTCTACGAGCCGGTGCTCACCGACCCCGGCTACATCGTGAGCGATGGGGGCGACGACACGCGGATCATTCTCGGCGCCATGTTCGAGATGTTCACGGCGCTCGCGGGAATCGGGACCGCGGTGGCGGTGTACCCGATCATCAGGCGGCACAATCAAGCCGCGTCACTCGGCTTCGTCACGACCCGGAGTTACGAAGCCGCCGTGATGATCATCGGCGTCATCGCGCTCGTCTCGATCGTGAACCTGCGCCAGGCCGGAACCGCCGAGGGAACCGACGACACGGCGATGGTCGCCGTCGGCCAGGCCCTGGTGGTCGTTCGCGACCAGACGGCGATCTTTGGGCCCGGCTTCGTGCCCGCCCTCAACGCGCTGCTGTTCGGTTCGGTGCTCTACCGGTCGCGGCTGGTGCCGCGCATCATTCCGGCCCTGGGGCTCATTGGGGCGCCCCTTCTTCTCGCGTCGGTGCTCGCACGGATGCTCGGCGTTCACGACCAGTCGATCTTCGCCGCCATCGCGCTCGCGCCGATCTTCTTCTGGGAGCTGTCGATCGGCCTGTGGATGACGTTCAAGGGCTTCAACCGGTCGGCGCTGGCGACGCTTGGCCTCGATGAGCGCGAGAAGGTCGCCTAAAAGTTCATCACGCCACGCACCCGATGCCCGACCGCGATGGACTCGCCCGAGATCGCGCCGGCGAGAGGGGACGCGAGAAACGCCATCAGGTCGGCGATCTGCTCGGGGGTCGACTCGCCGCCTTTCGCCATCGCGACGTCACCGTGCGGATGATCCGAGACCATGCCCGGGCTGACCGTGTTCACGGTCACGCCGCTGCCGGCCGCGGCGTCGGCGAGGTTCTTCGCCGCAATGATCAACGCAGCGTTACGGATCGACCCCGTGACGTTCCCGGTCAGAAAGGCGTTCTGGCCACTGATCCCGATGAGTCGGCCGTAGCCCGCCTCTGTCATGACCGGAAGCACCGCGTTGGCGACGCGTAGAAAGGTCAGTGCTTTCGCGTCGAACGCCTCCCGGACCTGCTCCGGATCTGAGTTGCGCGCAGGGTCAAGGGTGTGTGCGGCGGGCGCCGCGGTCACGATGACCGCATCGAGACGCCCGTGCTGGTCCAGCACCTGAGAGACGCCGGCCCGAACGGACTCGTCGTCGCGCCCGTCCATCACGAGGTCACTGGCGGGTCTTCGTGAGGCGCTGACGACGAGAGCCCCCTCCTGCCGAAGCCGCGCCACGATCGCCGACCCGATGAACCCGGTGCCGCCCAGAACAAGAGCGACCCGGCCGTTCAGCTGCAAATCCATGGCCCAACGATACAGCGCCGGCGTCTTCGCTTATCGAGGAGGCCGCTTGCGGCACCCCCTTTTCGCTGATCGAGTAGGCCGCTTGCGGCCGTATCGAGCGGTGGGGGCGCTTTGCGCCGTTGTGGTGTGACGGAAACTCTCTTGTGGCTGGGTTCTGATGGGTTGGATGATGAGCCTGTCGCGG
>NZ_JBEPSK010000019.1:0-52312 GCF_040548835.1 Mycetocola sp. 2940 | reverse complement strand
GACATCGCCCAGCATCCGCTCCGAGAACCTCGGACTCATCTCGATCAACACCCTTCAATAATCAGGTGTTGCTCTAACCGTTAGAACCCGCGCGCTTATTCGGTGCGTTTGCGTCACCGGAACCGATTCGCGGTACGGATGCCGCGGCATCCGCCTCACAGAAAAACCGGCCACCCCGAGGGATGACCGGTTCTCGCGGAGAGGGGTGTGGGGTCAGCTCTGGTCGCCGATATCGGCGAGACGCGCCTCTTCGTCGGCCCGGATGGCCGATTCGATTAGCGGGTCGAGTGAACCGTTGATGACCGCATCGAGGTTGTACGCCTTGTAGCCGGTGCGGTGGTCGGCGATCCGGTTCTCGGGGAAGTTGTACGTGCGGATGCGCTCCGACCGGTCCATCGTGCGGATCTGGGTCTTGCGCTTGGCGCTGTCGAGTTCGGCCTGTTCCTCCTGCTGGCGCGCGAGGATACGCGCGCGGAGAACGCGCATGCCGGCCTCGCGGTTCTGCAGCTGGCTCTTCTCATTCTGCATGGCCACGACGATGCCCGTGGGCAGGTGGGTGATGCGCACGGCGGAGTCGGTCGTGTTGACGGACTGGCCGCCGGGGCCGCTGGAGCGGTAGACGTCGATCTTGAGGTCGTTCTGGCTGATCTCGACCTCTTCGGGGGCGTCGACCTCGGGGAAGACGAGGACACCGGTGGTGGAGGTGTGGATGCGCCCCTGGGACTCGGTCGCGGGAACCCGCTGGACGCGGTGCACGCCGCCCTCGTACTTGAGGTGAGCCCAGACCCCCTGCGACGGGTCGGTGGCGTTGGACTTGATCGCAACCTGGACGTCCTTGTACCCGCCGAGGTCGCTTTCGGTGCGCTCGAGCAGTTCGGTCTTCCAACCCTTCGACTCGGCGTAGTGCAGGTACATCCGGAGCAGGTCGGCGGCGAAGAGGGCGCTCTCGGCTCCACCCTCGCCTCCCTTGATCTCCATGATGACGTCACGGCCGTCGTCGGGGTCGCGCGGGATGAGCAGCCGTCGAAGTTTCTCCTGCGCCGTTGCGAGGCCTTCTTCGAGACCTGGGACCTCTTCGGCGAACGCGTCGTCTTCCTTCGCGAGCTCCCGTGCGGCGGCGAGGTCTTCCTGCGCTTCGAGCCACGCGGAATGCGCCGCGAGGATCTTCGACAGCTCGGCGTAGCGCCGGTTGATCTTCTTCGACCGCGCCGGGTCGGCGTGGACCGCCGGGTCGGCGAGCTGCTCCTGAAGGTCCTTGTGCTCGTCGATCAGTACCGATACCGATTCAAACATTTCTCATCCGTCCTTTAGCGATTGTCTACCTGCCAGTCGAGTAATGACAAAACCCGCCTGCCCCGGCCCTGCGACTCTCAGAGAGCGGCAAGGCCTGGGCAAACGGGTTCGTCGACGTCGCTAGCGGTGGTCGCGCTCGTGGTCGTGGCTGCGGCCGGTCCCGGCGACGGGCGCCGGCATCGTCTTCTGCATCTGGATGAGGAACTCCACGTTGGACTGGGTCTCCTTGAGCTTGCCCAGGACAACCTCGAGCGCCTGCTGCTGGTCGAGACCGGCGAGGGCACGGCGCAGCTTCCAGGTGACGCGGACCTCATCGGCACCGAGTAGCATTTCCTCACGACGCGTCGACGATGCGTTGACGTCGACCGCGGGGAAGATCCGCTTGTCGGCCAGCTGGCGCGACAGTCGGAGCTCGGAGTTTCCGGTGCCCTTGAACTCCTCGAAGATGACCTCATCCATCTTGGACCCGGTCTCGACGAGCGCCGTGGCGAGAATGGTGAGCGAGCCACCGTTCTCGATGTTGCGCGCGGCGCCGAAGAAACGCTTCGGCGGGTACAGGGCGGATGCGTCGACGCCACCGGACAGGATGCGTCCGGAGGTCGGTGCAGCCAGGTTGTATGCACGACCGAGGCGGGTGATCGAGTCGAGGAGCACGACGACGTCGTGCCCAAGCTCGACGAGCCGCTTGGCGCGCTCGATGGCGAGTTCAGCAACCGTGGTGTGGTCTTCGGCAGGGCGGTCGAAGGTGGAGGCGATGACCTCACCCTTCACCGTGCGCTGCATGTCGGTGACTTCTTCGGGGCGCTCATCCACGAGGACGACCATGAGGTGGACCTCAGGGTTGTTGATCGAGATGGCGTTGGCGATCTGCTGGAGCACGATCGTCTTGCCGGCCTTGGGCGGTGCGACGATGAGGCCGCGCTGTCCCTTGCCGATCGGGGCGATCAGGTCGATGATGCGCTGCGTCAGCTTGCCGGGCTCGGTCTCGAGCCGCAGACGGTCCTGCGGGTAGAGCGGAGTGAGCTTGCCGAACTCGACGCGCGCCGCCGCCTCGTCCACACTCTGGCCGTTGACAGAGTCGACCTTGACGATCGCGTTGTACTTCTGGCGGGCGTTGGTGTCGTTCTCGCGCGGCTGGCGGATGGCGCCGACGACGGCGTCGCCCTTGCGCAGGTTGTACTTCTTGACCTGGCCGAGGGAGACGTAGACGTCGTTCGAACCCGGCAGGTAGCCGGAAGTACGGACGAACGCGTAGTTGTCGAGCACATCGAGGATGCCGGCGACGGGCAAAAGCACGTCGTCGTCGGAGATCTCCGGCTCGAAGTCGGCGTTGTCGGTCCCGCCCCGGCGCTTGCGGTCACGGTACCGGTTGCGGCCGTTGCGGCTGTCATCCTGCTGCTCGCGCTGCTGGTCACGGCCGCCCTGGCGCTCCTGGCCCTGGCGCTCCTGGCCCTGACGCTCCTGGCCCTGACGCTCCTGGCCCTGACGCTCCTGGGCCTGGCGCTCCTGACCCTGACGCTCCTGGCCCTGACGCTCCTGGGCCTGGCGCTCCTGGGTCTGACGCTCCTGGCCCTGGCGCTCCTGGCCCTGGCGGTCGCCGTCACGCTCAGGCTGGCGTTCGTTGCCCTGACCCTGGCGCTCGGTGGCCACGCGGTCGTTGGTGCGGTTGCGGTCGTTCTGGCCGCCCTGCCTGTCGTCCTGCGCCTGGTCGGCGTTGCGGTTGCGGTTCCGGTTGCGGCCGCGTCCCTGACGGGGTTCCTGCGACGACTCGTCGGGCTCGCCCTGCGAGGCGTCGTCGGCTGCCGGTTCCTCGGCCTGCTCGGTCGGCTCGGCTTCAGCCCGCTCGGCCTTGGCACCGCGTCCACGACGGTTGTTCTTTTTGGGGCGCTGGGCGCCCGCCTCGTCGCCGGACTCAGCCTGTACGGGCGGTGCGGACTCGGGTGCGACGCCATCCGTGCTGGGCGCTTCGGCGATCACCGGAGCATCCGGCAGGTGCACGCCACCGGTGGTGAGGGGTGCGTCCGGGACCTGGGCGGCGCCGTTGGAGTTGATGTGCCCGGCCGCGGAGACCGGTGCGGCATCCTTCGCGGACTGTGTGGTCGCGCGTCGCGGTGCGCGCTTGCGTGCAACCGGCGCGGTCTGCTCGGGAGCCTCAGCCTGCGGCTGCTCGGCTACGACGGCAGGCGCCTCAACACCAGCGGGTGCCTCGGTCGGCACCTCAACCTGCGATTCGGCCGGAACGTCGAGCTGGACATCCGCCTCGGCGACGACGGGCGGCGTTGCCCCGTCGACCTCGGCAGCGGCCTGAGCCTCTGAAATTTTCTCCACGAGTTCCCCCTTGCGAAGTTTGGATGCGCCCTGAATACCCCATTGGCTGGCAAGCAGCTGCAGGTCGGAGACCTTGAGGGAGGTCAGGTTTGCGCCTGATTCCGTATCGAAACGGATGTTGACATTGGTCACTGAAAGTGGGTTCCTTCCCCCTGATCCGTGGAACACGTCAGGAGAGCACATCGCGTTGGCAGGAGCGTCCGTCAGAAAAGACTCACACCCTGCGCGCCGTGCGTGTCATAGAACAGACACGCAATGCTGTCGGCGATGGCGTTGGGTTTGCAGAAATCACCCGGAGGCCAGATTTGCCTGTTCGGCTTGCCTATCGGGATCGAGGCAACTCTACCACTTTCGCGGGTACCGGCTGCACCCCCAGAACGCGGAGCGTTCTGAAAGGCGGCAGCCTTAACCAAGGCAATCTCGAAAACGAGACGGCGACCCCCAGCCATCTCGTATCGGCGACCCTCAGCCATCTCGTACCGGCGACCCCCAGCCACCCTGTGACGGCGACCCCCAGCCACCCAGTTTCGGCGCGCTCAGTCCGAAACAATCGTCGCGCCACGCACATCCACTGCGAGCAGCATGCTCTCCCACGGGGTCTCGGATTCGTTCGCCACGAGTTCCGCCGCCTGGAGTCGCTGGCCGGGGCCATCGGCGAGGACGAGGATCGACGGGCCGGCGCCAGACACCACGGCCGCGTGTCCAGCGGAACGCAGGAGGGTCACCAGCCGATCGGTCTCCGGCATGGCCGACGCCCGGTAGCTCTGGTGCAGGCGGTCCTCGGTGCCCGCGAACAGCAGCTCGGGACTCTGGGTGAGGGCGGCGATCAGCAGGGCCGACCGCGAGACGTTGAACACGGCATCCTCGTGCGGAACGCTGACCGGCTGGAGGCTCCTGGCGAGCTTGGTCGACAGCGTGTGCTGGGGAACGAGGATGAGCGGCGACACCCCGCGGTGGACGAGGAGCTTCTTGTGCTGCGGACCGGTCGGCTCGACCCAGGCGATGGTGAGTCCGCCGAACAGGGCGGGCGCCACGTTGTCGGGGTGACCCTCCAGTTCGGTGGCGACACGCAGCAGTGTGTCGCTGTCGATGTCGACGACGTCGGCGAGCAGGCCCTTCGCGGCGACGATCCCGGCAACGACCGCGGCTCCTGAGGAGCCGAGGCCGCGACCGTGCGGAATGACGTTGTGGGCGACCAGGTCGAAACCGGGAACGGGCTGCCCCATCGCTTCGAACGTGTACGCGATCGACCGAACGACGAGGTTGGACGCGTCGGTCGGGACGACCGACTCGCCGACGCCGTTGACCTCCACGAAGGCACCCGGTTCGTCCCGGACGGTGACGGTGACCTCGTCGTAGACGCTGAGGGCGAGGCCGAGCGTGTCGAAGCCCGGCCCGAGGTTGGCCGATGTGGCCGGAACGCGAACCGTGACGGAGCGGCCCGTCAGGCTCACGCGGAGTCCTTGGCCAGCCCGAGGACGCTGGCGACCTCGTTGACGTCGACGGGAACGATCGTCGGGGCGATGTCGCCGCCGTCGGCGTTGCGGAGTGCCCACTGCGGGTCTTTGAGCCCGTGACCGGTCACCGTGAGAACGACGGTGGATCCGGCGGGCACGTGTCCCGCTTCGGACCGCTCGAGCAGGCCGGCGACGCTGATCGCGGACGCGGGTTCGACGAAGATGCCGACCTCGCTGGACAGGATGCGCTGGGCAGCGAGGATCATGTCGTCCTCGATCGCCCCGAAGTAGCCGTCGGTTGCTTCACGGGCGGCAAGCGCGAGGTCCCAAGACGCCGGGTTGCCGATCCGGATGGCGCTGGCGACGGTCTCGGGGTTCTTCACGATGCTGCCGGTGACCAGCGGGGCGCTGCCTGCGGCCTGGAATCCGAACATCCGCGGCAGCTTCGTGCTGATGCCGCGCTCGAGTTCTTCGGTGTAGCCGCGGGTGTACGCGGTGTAGTTTCCGGCGTTGCCCACCGGGATGAAGTGGAAGTCCGGGGCGTCTTCGAGCACCTCGACGACCTCGAATGCCGCCGTCTTCTGGCCCTCGATCCGGTCGTTGTTCACCGAGTTGACGAGGTGCACCGGGTAGTTGGCCGAGAGTTCGCGGGCGATGTCGAGGCAGTCGTCGAAGTTGCCCTGCACCTGGATCAGCTGTGCGTTGTGCGCGATGGCCTGGGCGAGCTTGCCCATGGCGATCTTGCCCTCGGGCACGAGTACCGCGGCGGTGATGCCGGCGTGCGCGGCGTAGGCGGCGGCCGATGCCGAGGTGTTTCCGGTGGAGGCACAGATGACGGCCTTCGCGCCCGCCTCGACGGCCTTCGACACGGCCATCGTCATTCCGCGGTCCTTGAAGGACCCGGTCGGGTTCATGCCTTCGTACTTCACCCAGACTTTCGCACCGGTGCGTGCGGACAGCGCCGCGGCGTAGATGAGCGGAGTTCCGCCCTCACCGAGGGTGATGATGGGGGTCTTGTCGGTCACATCGAGACGGTCTGCGTACTCGTGCAGAACTCCGCGCCACTGCTTCGCCATATCTAGACTCCTTCAACTCGTAGAACACTGACAACTGAATTCACAACGTCGCTGGCCTTCAGGGCCGCGACGGTGGCCTGGAGCGCGTGCTCGCGGGCGGCGTGGGTGCCGATCACGAGGAACGCGGTACCGCTTTCCTCCGGGTCGACCGTCTGCTCGACGGTTTCGACCGAGACGCCGCCGTTGGCGAAGATCGTCGCCACCTCGGCGAGCACACCCTGGAGGTCACTCACCCGCAGCGTGATCTGGTATTTGGTGATCACTGCACCGATCGGCAGGAGCGGAAGGTCGGCGTGGGTCGACTCGCCCAGGCCCGGTCCGCCGGCGATGTGACGGCGGGCGGCGGAGACGAGGTCACCGAGCACGGCTGATGCGGTCTGCACCCCTCCGGCGCCTGCGCCGTAGAACATGAGCGGGCCCGCTGCTTCGGCTTCGACGAAGACCGCGTTGTTTCCGCCGTGGACGGCGGCAAGCGGATGCTCGCGGTCGACGAGCGCGGGATACACCCGTGCCGAGATTCCCTCGGTTCCGTCGTCGGCGGTGATCCGTTCGGCGATGGCGAGCAACTTGATGACGTAGCCGGCCGTGCGTGCGGCGTCGATCTGGGCCGGCGTGATGTCGGCGATGCCCTCGCGGTAGACGCCCTCGAGCGGCACGGTGCTGTGGAAGGCGAGGCTGGCGAGGATGGTGGCCTTCTGGGCGGCGTCGTAGCCGTCGACGTCCAGGGTCGGGTCCGCTTCGAGGAAGCCGAGTTCGAACGCCGTCTTCTGGGCATCGGCCATGCTGTCGCCGAACCGGTCCATGCGGTCGAGGATGAAGTTGGTCGAGCCGTTGACGATCGCGAGGATGCGCTTGACGTTGTCGCCGGCGAGGCTGTCGCGGAGCGGGCGGATGATCGGGATCGCTGCGGCGACGGCGGCTTCGTAGTAGATCTCGGCGCCGACCTGTTCGGTGGCGTCGAAGAGTTCCGAGCCGTGGGCGGCAAGGAGCGCCTTGTTGCCGGTGACGACGTCCGCGCCGGCGTTGATGGCCTGGAGGATCAGGGTGCGGGCCGGCTCGATGCCGCCGATGAGCTCGATCACGATGTCGGCGCCGAGGACGAGGGTCTCGGCATCCGTCGTGAGCAGTTCGCGGGGCAGGTCGACGTCGCGGTCGGCGTCGAGGTCCCGAACGGCGATGCCGACGAGTTCGAGCTTCGCACCGACCCGAGCAGCGAGCTCGTCACCGTGAGCGAGGAGGAGTCGTGCCACCTGCGAACCGACGGAACCGGCCCCGAGAAGGGCCACTCGGACAGTGCGGTATTCGATCATCGTGCATCCAATCCGGCGTCTCGCGCCAGCAGGTCAGCTTCGGTCTCGCCGCGAACGATCACGCGGGCGACTCCGTCTCGAACAGCGACGACCGGCGGACGCCCCAGGTAGTTGTAATTGCTCGCGAGCGACCAGCAGTAGGCGCCGGTCGCAGGAACGGCGGCGAGGTCGCCGGGGGCGACGTCTCCGGGCAGGTAGTCGTCCTGGACGATGATGTCGCCGGACTCGCAGTGCTTGCCGGCGAGGCGGATCAGCACCGGTTCGGCGTCGGAGGCACGACCGGCCAGCCGGACGGAGTAGTCGGCACCGTAGAGGGCGGGGCGCGCGTTGTCGCTCATTCCGCCGTCGACGCTGACGTAGCGCCGCGTGGCCGAGCCGCCGGCATCCGTCTGCAGTTCCACGTCCTTCGTGGTTCCGACTTCATAGAGAGTGAACGTGCTCGGGCCGATCACGACGCGCCCCGGTTCGAACGCGACCCGGGGAATGGGCACGCCGAGGCTGTCGCATTCGGCGGCGACGATCCGGGCGATCTCGCGGGCGAGGTCGTCGATCGGCGTGGGGTCGTCGGCGTCGGTGTATGCGATGCCGAATCCGCCGCCGAGGTTCAGTTCGGGCACGGGGCCGGCGGCGAGCAGGTCCCGGTGCACGGCGAGCAGCCGCGCCGCTGACTCTGCGAACCCGTCCGATCCGAAGATCTGCGAGCCGATGTGGCAGTGCAGCCCGAGGAAGTCGAGCGAACCGAAGCTGCGGATCAGCGTTACAGCGTCGGCGGCGTGCTCGAGCGGGAGGCCGAACTTCTGGTCCTCATGTGCCGTCGCCAGGAACTCGTGCGTGTGTGCGTGGACTCCGCTGTTGACCCGGAGCCTGACCCGCTGCCTTCGGCCGTGCCGCTCGGCGGCTGCGGCAACCCGTGGGATCTCCTGCAGGCTGTCGACCACGATGGCGCCGATGCCCGCTTCGACCGCCCGGTCGATCTCGGCGAGCGACTTGTTGTTTCCGTGGAGGCCGAGGCGTGAGGGGTCGACGCCGGCGGCGAGGGCGACGGCCAGCTCTCCGCCGGAACACACGTCGATGTTGAGCCCGGCGTCGGTGACCCAGCGCGCCACCTCGGTGCAGAGGAAGGCTTTTCCGGCGTAGTAGACGATGGCGGAGCTGCCGACGGCGGCGAACTCGCGGGAGAAGGCGGCGAGGACGTGTGCGGCGCGGTCGCGGGCATCCGCTTCGTCGACGACGTAGACGGGGGTGCCGAACCGGGCGGCGATGTCGGGGGCGGAAACACCGGCGACGGTGAGTTCACCGGTCGACGCCCGCGAAGCGTTCGCCGGCCAGACTCCTTCGGCCAGGGCGTTCGCGTCATCGGGCGCGCGCAGCCACGACGGGGCGAGTGGGTGAGAAGCCACAGCAGGAACCAATCGTGCGGAGGGGGACGTACCGCGCGGGTGAGCGGTGGAGACAGTTCAATTCTACCGAGAGATCGATGCCCCTCGTGAAATTGTGGCATGCGACGTATGCGATGCAGGGTATCCGGCTGGCGGCATCCGTCAGGCGGGGCACTCCCCCGTTGTGCGGAAGGACGAGCCCGAGAGGATGAAGTCGGATGCGGCCAGGCTGAGGTGCGCAGTACCGTCGCGAACGTCGATGGCCGAGATCGATACGCCCACCGGGAGCTTGTCGGCGAGGCAGACGCGGACCGGCTCAGCGCCGACGAGCCGGTCGACGATGCCGGACAGGTCGATGCTGCCCATCTCGGTCGTCACTTCTGCGCTCTGTGGGGTGACGAGAACGTCGGTGCCGTCGGGGCTGAGGGCGGCGGTCACGGCATATCCGATCGGGATTCCGATCACCTCGGTCGAGTCTTCATAGACGACCGAGCCCTCCGCGAGCGAGACTTCGGGGTCGTTGCCGGGCAGTGTGAGCACCTGGTTGAGTGTCGACTGGTCGAGCGACACCGTCGCGGCGATGTTCTCGACCGGTACCTTGAGGTCGATCGGGACCCCGGATGCCGTCACCGCCATGTTTTCGACGGGGGTACCGTCGAAGGTGACGTCGTCGGACGTGATCGTGACTTCGTCCATCCGGCCGCTGATCAGTTGCAGGAGAACCCAGTCCCCGGCGATATCCACGTCCACCGTGGCGTCGACATTCGACGGGAGGTTCGATTCCACGGCGACAGCGACGGCGTCCTCGGCGACGCCGCGGGTGATGTACTCGGCGAGGAATGCACCGCCGACGACCACGAGGACGGCGACGACGAGGATGACGACGGCGGTGAGTGCACGACGCCGCGCGGGCTTGCGCGCCGGTGCGTCGGAATCAGCTTCCTGCTGGAGTTGCGCCCAGCCGCCGGAATCCCCCACGCTACATTCGCTCCGGCGCGGAGACGCCGAGCAGATCGAGCCCGTTTCGCACGACCTGGCCGGTCGCATCGTTGAGCCAGAGCCGGCTGCGGTGCACGTCCGAGATCGGCTCGTCGCCGAGCGGGATGATGCGGCAGTTGTCGTACCAGCGGTGGTACAGCCCGGCGATCTCTTCGATAAAGCGGGCGACGCGGTGCGGCTCGCGCAGCTCGGCAGCCTGGGCGACGATCCGCGGGAACTCCTGCAGCGCGCCGAGCAGCGCGGATTCCGTCTCATGGTCGAGCAGCTCAGGCACGAACGCGCTGCGGTCGACTCCCGCTACCTCGGCGTTGCGTGCCACCGAGTGGGTGCGGGCGTGGGCGTACTGCACGTAGAAGACCGGATTGTCGTTGCTGCGTTTCTTCAGCTGCTCCGGGTCGAGCGTCAGGGGCGAGTCGGCCGGGTAACGCCCGAGCGAGTAGCGCAACGCGTCGGTGCCGAGCCAGGCCTGGAGATCGTCGAGCTCGATGATGTTGCCTGCACGCTTCGACAGCTTCGCGCCGTTGACGCTGACGAGCTGCCCGATGAGGATCTCGATGTCTTTGTCCGGGTTGTCACCGGCCGCGCCGGCGAGCGCCCTGAGCCTGTGCACGTAGCCGTGGTGGTCGGCGCCGAGGAGGTAGATCTTGTGCGCGAAACCGCGATCCGATTTTGAGAGGTAATAGGCGGCATCCGCGGCGAAGTAGGTGTAGATGTTGTTGCCGCGGCGGATGACGCGGTCTTTGTCGTCGCCGAAGTCGGTGGTGCGCACCCAGACGGCGTCGTCCTCGTCGAAGACGTGACCCTGCTCGCGCAGTCGCTCGACCGCGTCGTCGATGGCGCTCCTGCCGGTTTCGGTGTTCTTCACGTGCAGCTCGCGCTCGGAGAACCAGACGTCGAAGTGCACGTTGAAGCTCGCGAGGGACTTCTCGATCTCGACCAGCTGTAACTTGTACGCGAGCTCTCGGGCGGTGGCGAGGGCGTCGCCATCGGACAGGTTGAGGAGGTTCGGCTCGATCTCGAGCACCTGGCGCCCGAGCTCGCCGATGTACGCGCCCGGGTAGCCACCCTCGGGCGTCGGCTCTCCCTTGATCGCGGCGAGGATGGAGGCGCCGAAGGTGTCCATCTGGCTGCCCGCGTCGTTGATGTAGTACTCGCTGGCGATGGTGGCGCCGGATGCCTTCAGCACGCGGGCGATCGAGTCACCCAGGGCGGCCCAGCGGGTGTGTCCGATGTGGAGCGGCCCTGTCGGGTTGGCGGAGACGAATTCAAGGTTGATCGACTGGCCCGCCAGCGACGTGTTGTGGCCGTACGCCGCGCCGGCATCGACGATGACCTTCGCCAGGGCACCGGTGGCGGCGGCGTCGAGGCGCACGTTGAGGAACCCGGGGCCGGCGACCTCAGCGGTGGCGACGCCGGGAACGGAAGCGAGTCCTGCGGCGAGTTCCGCGGCGATCTCCCTCGGGTTTGCCCCGATCCGCTTGGCAATGCGCATGGCGATGTTGGAGGCCCAGTCGCCGTGGTCGCGGTTGCGCGGACGCTCGAGGACGACGTCGTCGCGGCGGATCTCTGCTCCGGCGCCGGCTCGGCGCTCCTCCGCGAGAGGAACGACGAGTTCGAACAGGGCAGCGGCAAGGTCGTCAGGAGTCACGCGCTCGATTCTATCCGGAGCGGGGAAATGCCCCGGCGCGCATGCGCGAAGGCGACTGTAGCTCTTGTTAGTGTCGAAGGATCCCCCACAGAGAGTTGGACATGGCTTCTTCGTTCGCCCGGACTCGCCCGCTTCGCCCGTTCGCTGTCGCCGCAGCTCTTCTCGGCTCACTCCTTCTCGCCGGCTGCGCGCCGGCCGCGGCCCCGTCCTCCTCCGCGACGCCGACGCCTGGGGCGTCCGACGGCACAGCGGCGCCGATCGCCAGCCCGACCCCCACCGAGACGCCGGTGATGAGCGAACCGGTCGACATCGCCTGCGATGCGCTGATCACGCCAGACGACATGTATGCCATCAACCCGAACGTCAGCCTGATGACCGAGAGCACTCCGAAGGCGGACAGCCTCGCCGCTGAGATCGCCGCGATGAACGGCCTCACCTGCCAGTGGGTTCACAACACGAGCAACGAGGTTCTCGACATTGCGCTCGCGAAGCTTCCCGAGAAGGAACTGACCGACCTGAAGAACCGCGCCGTCACCGAGAGCACGCAGGTACCGACCTACGCCGCTCCCCCGGTCGAGGGATTCTTCACCGTGGTCGGCGACGAGGGCGAGGCGCAGGTCTTCACCGGGTCGTACTGGCTGACCCTGCGCGGGATGTCATTCTTCGAACCGGGCGACGCCGAGCAACTCGCCGAGGCCGCGATCGGGCACCTGTCGTAGCGCATCCGTTCGCGAGGCCCGTATGCGGCCGTGCACGCGGGCTTCGGCGAGCCCGTTCGGCTCCGCGCGGGTGTTCTCGCACCGCGCGGGTGAAGAAACAGGCGCGTGCAGCCGGAACACCCGCGCCGCTCCGACTGACACGTCGCGGCTGCTACGAGAGCAGCACCGGCGTTCGCTGGTCGTCCATCGGCAGCGTCTGCGCCACCGCGCCGACTTCGACCCGGTCGAGGGTGAGGTTCGCGTGGTGGTTGGTGACGAACGCGATGTCGGATGCATCGCGCCCGGTCGCGATGCGAACCAGCGACTGCCGTGGGGCGAGCCGCGTGGCATCCACGATTCGCCAGTGTCCGTCGACCCACGCTTCGGCGACGGCGTGGAAATCCATCGGCGTGAGCCCCGGGGCGTAGGCCGAGACCATGCGGGCGGGCATGTCGCAGGCGCGCAGGAAGGCGATCACCAGGTGGGCGTAGTCGCGACAGACGCCTTCACGCGACGAGAGTGTCGTTGCCGCGCTGTCGCTGGGCCCGCTGGAACCGGGCACGTAGCTGAGTCCGTCGTGGACGAACGACGCGACAGCGTCGAGGAGGACCTGCCCGTGCAGACCACCGAACCGTTCGCGGGCGAAACGAAACAGCTTGTCAGACTCGGCGTAGCGACTCGGCCGCAGGTACAGGAGATGATCGAGCGGGCTGGCCGGTTCGACCGGTCGCTGCCCGGCGACGACAGCGTGGTAGTGGATGCTGTACCCACCGGCGTGCGCTGCGATCCGGTGCAGCCGGGTGCCGTGACGGTCGACGAGCTCCTGCGGGACGATCTGCCCGCGATCCGACCGGATGGACAACGTCTCCGACAGGATGGGGGTTCCGGCGGCCACCGCGATCGACAGGATGACATCGCTGTGCCCGCCCAGCCGGAATTCAAGGGCGGCCGAAACAGTGCGATGCATGTGTCCATCCTTACATGAGGGCACCGCGGCGTCGGTTCCCTCGACCTCTGCTGCCGACGGGGATTCGACGCCGCCGAATTCTGATAGTTTTGTTTCGCACGCCTTCGTAGCTCAGGGGATAGAGCGTCGGTTTCCGGTACCGCAGGTCGCAGGTTCGAATCCTGCCGAGGGCACACTTACACGCTGGACGGCGAACGATCGCCGGGGTCGGTTCTGCCGGTGTCCTGGCGGACCCCGCCCGGCTAGGCTGACCGCCATGCCCACGTTTTCAGACCCGGGACCCGTCGCCTTCGACGCCGTCCTCACCCGCTCCGATGCCTCCGGGTCGAGCGCGTTCGTGGCCTTCCCCTTCGACGTCGAGAAGCTGTTCGGCACTCGCGGCCGGGTTCCGGTGAACGCGACCTTCGACGGCATCCCGTACCGAGGATCACTCGTCACCTATGGCGACGGGCACATGATTCTCGTGCTCGGCGAAATCCGTTCCCGGCTGGGCAAGGAGGCGGGTGACACCGTCGCCGTCACCATCGAACTCGACACCCAGCCGCGCGTCGTCGACCTCGAGGACGACATCGTCGCCGCCTGGACGGATGCCGGCGTTCTCGACACGTTCCGCGGCCAGTCGTATTCACACCAGCGGGAGTACGCGCTGTGGATCGCCGAGGCGAAACGGGCCGAGACCCGTGCCACCCGCATTGCGAAGGCTGCCGCGATGATCGCCGAGGGCCGGAAGCTCAAGTAGGACGCGGGCCCTCGCCCGGTCTGTCGTCGATGTCGGCGGGGAGCCGTAGAGTGCCGGCATGAAGTACGGTGTTCATCTCCCCAACTTCGGTGCATTCGGCGACGCCCGCGCGCTGGCCGGCCTCGCTCGCGACGCCGAAACGGCCGGCTGGGACGGCTTCTTCCTCTGGGACCATCTGCTGTTCTGCGAGTTCGACCGCAACGACCACGTCGACCCGTGGGTGGCCCTGACCGCGGTCGCGGCGGCCACCGATCGGATCATGCTCGGCCCCCTCGTGACCCCGTTGCCGCGGAGGCGGCCTTGGGAACTGGCTCGGCAGGCTGTATCGCTGCAGAACTATTCGGGTGGGCGGCTGATCCTCGGTGTCGGCCTGGGCGAGCCTGTCGAATGGGACTTCCGGTTCTTCGGCGACGAGACCGACGCGGTCGTTCGAGGTCAGATGCTCGACGAAGGCCTGGCCGTTCTCACCGGCTTGTGGAGCGGCGAGGCGTTCGGCTTCTCCGGCACGCACTACTCGCTGGAGCCGATGACGTTCCTCCCGGCCCCCCACGCGCCGATTCCGATCTGGGTGGGCGGCTCATGGCCGAACGGCCGACCGTTCCGTCGAGCCGCACGATTCGACGGGATGGTCCCGATGGTCGACGGGACGCTCTCCCCTTCGGCGCTGCAGCCCGCCGTCGACTACGTTCACGCCCACCGCACCGATCCAGCCGCACCGTTCGATGTGGTGGCCTCCGGGCGCTCCGATGCCGACGGGCAGCATCCCTCTGAGGAGTTCGAGGGCCTCGCGACCTGGTGGCTTGAAGACATCAGTCCGCTGCGGTTCGGCTGGGACTGGCCCGATCTCGCGAACGTATGGGACGTGGATGCCCTGCGGGACCGGATCCTCGCCGGTCCTCGTGCGTCGCCGGGAGGGGCGCAGGTGGCGGCTGGGCAGCAGAGTTGACACGATGACGAACATGACCCTGTCAGGCACGGATCTCGCCCGAGGCTATTACACCGACGTCGTCGCGCCACTCCTCGACTCCCGGTGGCCCGGGCTTCCCCATGCGGCCGGGAGACTGGGCAGCGGCTCTGATGTGCTCGGCCTCGACGACGAGATGTCGCGTGACCACGACTTCGGGCTCAGGCTCACGCTGCTGGTGGCAGCGGATGTCGTCGAGCCGGTCCGGGCGCACCTCGCCGACCACCTCCCGCCCGAATACCGCGGGCATCCGACGCGGTTCGCCACCACCTGGGATCCGCTCCCCGCCCCTCAGGTGGACGTGTCGACGGCGGAACACTTCGTCTTCTCACGGCTGGGCGTCGAGGCGGGCGATCTGGCGATTGCCGACTGGTTGTCGCTGACCGGGCAGGCGGTGCTCGAAGTCACCGCAGGGGAGGTCTTCGCCGACTCCGCCGGGGCGTTGCGCCGGCTGCGGGACACCCTCGCCTGGTACCCGGACGATCTGTGGCGTTACGTCCTGGCCGCTGACTGGGCTCGGATCGGGCAGGAGCTGCCCTTCGTCGGCCGTACCGCGGTGCGTGGAGACGACACCGGATCGCGACTGATCGCAGCACGGATCGCGAACGCGATCATGCGGCTCGGTTTTCTACTCGAGCGGCGCTGGCCGCCGTACCCCAAGTGGCTCGGCACGCGGTTCTCAGCGCTCCCCCGCGCCGGCGCGGCGGCACCGGCCCTCGACCGGGCGCTCACCGCCGACTCCTGGCAGGAGCGGGAGGGTTTCCTCGCCGAGGCACTCACGATGATGCACGAACTGCAGCGGGACGTCGGGCTGCCGACGGCCGACCCTGCGGTTTCGCCGTTCTACGATCGGCCCTTTCTCGGCCTCGGCACAGTGTCACAGGAGCTTCTCGCCTCGGTGACCGATGAGCGCGTCCGGGCTCTGCCGAGCGGGGTGGGAGCGATCGAACAGTGGTCGGACAATGTCGACGTGCTCACCTCTCCTACCCGTCGCCGTGCCGCGGTTGCGGCGGTGCTGGCCTCAGGATGACCGATGCTGGGGCGCCGTGACGAAGTCGATGAGCTCCTCGACCCGCCCCAGGAACGCCGGCTCGAGGTCGGAGAAGTTGCGCACCCGGCCGAGAATGGCCTGCCAGGCGCGCGCGATGTCGGCCTGGTTCTCGTTCGGCAGGCCAAGGGCGGCGCAGATGCCCTTCTTCCACTCGATCGAACGCGGGATGTCCGGCCACTGCTTGAGACCGACCCGGGCCGGCTTCACCGACTGCCAGACGTCGATGTACGGATGCCCCACCACGAGGACGTTCCCTCCGTGGCTGCCGCGCATGACGGCATCCGCGATCCTCGACTCCTTCGACCCGGGAACGAGGTGGTCGACGAGCACGCCCACCTTGCGTTTCGGGGTCGGCGCGAAGTCGGTGATGATCGCGGCGAGGTCGTCGATGCCGCCGAGGTACTCGACGACGACGCCCTCGACCCGGAGGTCGTCGCCCCAGACCTTCTCGACGAGTTCGGCGTCGTGACGGCCTTCGACGTAGATGCGGGAGGGCAGGGCGACCCGTGCGCGGGAGTCGGCGACGGCGAACGATCCGGAGGCTGTGCGGGCGGGGCCCGACGCTGTCTTCTTCTTCGGCGCGACGAGGATCACCGGCTTGCCCTCGAGCAGGAACCCGGCTCCGAGCGGGAACACCCGACGTTTGCCGTGGCGGTCCTCGAGCTGCACGGTCTTGCCTTCGATCCCGGTGACGGCGCCGCACCAGCCGGTCGATGCCTCCTCGACGACGAGGTCGGCGGTCGCCTCCTGCTCGAGCGGAGGGGGCGTTTTGCTGGCCCGCCAGTTCGTCGCGAGCACATCGGTTCCGTAGCGGTCGTTCATCACCCGGGCAAGGTTAGCCGTGAATCGTTAGCACACGAGGATGCCACGCGGCGACCCCAGGGGCCTCACGTGCACTCTCTGGACGCATTCAGCCCGGCAACCCTAGACTCGCAGGTGATTCTCCATTGACGACAGAAGGCGGGCAGATGCGGGCACGCTCACTCTGGGCTCTTGCGGCAGTGACGGCCGCTCTGGTGCTGGGAACCCCCGCCGCCGCGCTCGCCACCGACCCGGTTCAGTTGCCGGCCGGGCGGGTGCTCGATGAGGTCGGAGTGCTCAGCGGCTCGGAGGTCGCCGAGATCGAAGCGGCGATCGACTCCCTCAACAACGACTCCGGGGCTGACCTCTGGGTCGTCTACGTCGACGAGTTCACCAATCCGAGTGACGCCGCCGAGTGGACGAACTCGACGGCGGAGGCGAACGGCCTCGGGCCTTCGCAGTACCTGCTTGCCGTGGCAACCGAGCAGCAGAACTACTACCTCTCCGGGGCGAGCGACGGGCCGGTGAGCAACGAACAACTGAGCGAGATCGAACAGCAGCTTGTGCAGCCAGAGTTGAGCGATGGGGACTGGGCCGGCGCGGCCGTCGCGGCGGCATCCGGCCTCAGCAATGCCATCGCCGGAGAAGACATCGCATCGTCACCCCGCGATGGCGGCGCATCGAACTCCGTGGTCTGGCTCGTGATCGGGGCAATCGTCGTCATCGGCGTCATCGTGATCGCCACCACGCTGCGCCGGCGCAACAAGAAGCAGGCCGTCGATCCGCGGGCCGGCGAGCCGGCAGAGCTCGCCGCCGTCGAGACGGCCGACCTCGAACGCCAGGCCGGCAGCGCGCTCGTCGCCACCGACGACGCGGTGAAGACCAGCCAGGAAGAACTCGGGTTCGCCGTCGCCCAGTACGGCGAGGAGACCGTCACCGCCTTCCGCTCGGCCATTACCTCCGCGCAGGAGAGCCTGTCGAAAGCGTTCACCATCCGGCAGAGCCTCGCCGACGCCCACCCGGACACCGAACAGCAGGTGCGTGCGTGGAACGCCGAGATCATCCGGCTCTGTCTGGACGCCAACGCCGCGCTCGACCGTGAGGCTGAAGCTTTCGACGAACTGCGCCAGCTCGAAAAAAACGCCCCGGCGGCCGTCGCGGCACTCCGCACGGAACACCAGCAGGTGACGGGGCGACTGTCGACGGCATCCGCCGCCCTGCAGTCCCTCTCCACCCGGTACGACGCCACCGCGCTGAGCACCGTCGCCGACAACATCGAGCAGTCAGGGGAACGGCTCGCGTTCGCCGCTGAGAATCTGACTGCTGCCGATGAAGACATCGCCGCCGGACAGCTGGGCGAGGCCGCCGTCGACATTCGGGCGTCAGAGGAGGCCATCGACCAGGCCGCGATGCTGCTGGATGCGATCGACAAGCTCGGCGCGGACCTCGACACCGCCCAGCGGTCGATCTCGAATGCCGTGAACGACCTGCGCAGTGACCTCCAGCTCGCGAAATCGCAGCCTGACCCGGACGGCTCCCTCGTCAACGTGATCCGGGCGACCGAGAGCGCGGTCGCCGACGTGGAGCAGAAACGCACGGGAGCGCACAACCCGCTCGACCTGCTCCGACAGCTCGAAGCCGCGAACACCTCGATCGACGGGATCCTCCAGCAGGTCCGGGATGCCCAGGCGCAGGTGCAGCGAGCCCAGTCCCAGCTGGGCCACGCTCTCTCCTCCGCAGGGGCACAGGTCTCAGCCGCGGAGGACTACATCACCGCTCGCCGCGGCGCCGTGGGCGCCGACGCCCGCACCCGCCTGGCCGAAGCGGGACGCAACCTGGTGCAGGCGCAGCAACTGGCGGCATCCGACCCCGTGTCAGCGCTCACCTATGCGCAAAGGTCCGACCAGCTCGCCCGCGCCGCGATCGACTCCGCCCAGTCGGACGTCTCGGGTTTCGGGATGCAGCCAGGCGGCTTCGGCGGCCCCATAGGCGGCATGGGTGGTGGCATGATGGGCGGCCAGCAGTCAGGCAGCGGCATGATGGG
This sequence comes from Mycetocola sp. 2940, assembly GCF_040548835.1. Lineage (NCBI taxonomy): Bacteria > Bacillati > Actinomycetota > Actinomycetes > Micrococcales > Microbacteriaceae > Mycetocola > Mycetocola sp. 2940. Next base: position 33,558 of record NZ_JBEPSK010000019.1, on the reverse strand, counting down.
CGCGATCCTCGGCGGCATCATCATCAACTCGGTGCTCAGCGGCGGAGGCGGTTCGGGCGGATTCGGCGGGTTCGGCGGCGGAGGCGGGTTCGGCGGCGGAGGCGGGTTCGGCGGCGGAGGCGGGTTCGGCGGCGGCAGTCGCGGCGGTCGCAGTGCCGGAAGTTTCGGCGGGGGCGGCACACGCTCCCGGCGGGGTGGCGGCCGTTTCTGACGGCCGAAAGAGATATGAAAAACCGATCGAGAGGAAGAGATCCCATGACCAAGCAATCGATCTTCGGGCGCATTGCCCAGCTGGCGAAGGCGAACATCAACGCGCTCATCGACCAGGCCGAAGACCCCCAGCTGATGCTGGACCAGATGGTGCGCGACTACACCAACAGCATCGCCGAGGCCGAGAGCGCCATCGCCGAGACCATCGGGAACCTGCGCCTCCTCGAGGAAGACCACTCCGAAGACGTGCGCGCCGCGAGCGACTGGGGCAACAAGGCACTCGCCGCGAGCCGCAAGGCCGACGAGTACCGAGGCTCGGGCAACGCTTCTGACGCCGACAAGTTCGACAACCTCGCAAAGGTCGCGCTGCAGCGCCAGATCACCTCCGAGAACGAGGCGAAGATGGCCGAGCCGCAGATCGCCGCTCAGACGCAGGTCGTCGAGCAGCTGAAGAACGGCCTCAACGGCATGAAGCAGAAGCTCGAGCAGCTCAAGTCGAAGCGCAGCGAACTGATCGCCCGCTCCAAGACCGCCGAAGCCCAGCGGAAGGTCGCGGATGCCGTCAAGAGCATCGACATCCTCGACCCGACGAGCGAGGTCAGCCGCTTCGAGGACAAAATCCGTCGCGAGGAGGCCAAGGTGCGCGGCCAGCAGGAACTCGCGGCATCGAGCCTCGACGCCCAGTTCGAATCGCTCGAGGACATCGGCGAACTCACCGAGGTCGAAGCTCGCCTCGCCGCGATGAAGTCCGGCGCCCCGGCCATCTCCGGCTCGCAGGCTCAGCCGGCGGTCGAGGCGACCCAGAGCGCGCCGTACACCCCCAACCAGTAGCAGCGCGCGCTGCCGGGCTCAGCACGGCAGAAGGACGAAGACGCGAGAGAAGGACCAGCCTTAACGCGGCATCCTTGCCTCGCGTCTTTTTCCTTTTTCCAGGCAGGTCGCCGGCGTCGATGAGACGACGGATGCCGTCAGGCGCGCTCGAGGACGGCGCCGGCTTGCGCGGCGAGACCGTCGAGCAGCACCCGCAGCTGACCGGCCGGGGCGAGGAGCGCCTCAGGGTGCCACTGCACGCCCGTGATCGGCAGGGTGTCGTGCTCGATCGCCTCGATGTGTCCGTCGTGCGCCCAGCCGACCGCGCGAAGGCCAGCGCCGAGCCGGTCGACGACCTGGTGGTGGGCGCTCTGCACGACGATGTGGTCGCGGCCGAAGCGGTCGCCGAGAGCGCTGCCCGCTTCCAGCCGGACCGGGTGCTCGACAAGCGCGTACTCGACGGGCAGGTCGATGTTGCGGTGCCCGGCGTCGTCGACGTGCTGCAGCAACGTGCCGCCGAGCGCGACGTTGATGATCTGGTGGCCGCGGCAGATGCCGAGCACAGGAATGTGGCGCGAAACCGCGAGCCGGACCAGCTCGATCTGGGCGGCATCTGCCACCTCGAAGTGGTAGCTCTCACCCTCGTAGCCGCGCTCGCCGTCGTAGAACTGCGGGTCGATGTCTTCGCCGCCCATGATGACGACCGCATCGGCATGATCGGCGGCGTGGAGCAGCCCGTCGACGCCGAGGTCGGCGGCGGACAGCTGGGTCACGTCCCAGCCTGAGGCGCGGGCTTCGGCGGCGGCCCGGTCGATCATCGTGCGCACGTAGGCGTCGTAGGCCGCGGAGTTCTCGCGCTGGCTGGTCACTTCGACCATGACGAGGCGGCGATCGACGGTGTTCGGAGTCATCCCGGCCCCTTCCGCTCGTTGCTGGCCAGCCTGACCATTCTGCCCTGAGCGAGCACATTTCTGCCATCCGCCGTGAAACCGGGGGCAATACTCGCCCGAACGGCGGGCCCGTGTCGCGTCAGGTCCGTGAAAACCGGATACTAAGGGGATGGCGACATTCGTGGTTGTGCCCGCATGGCAGGGTTCCGGTTCATCCCGCGCAATGCGCCTCATCGACGGAGCCGAGGCGATTCGCGGAGACCTCCCCTCCTCCGCCACCATCCTCGTCGACGTGCCGACTGAGGCGGGCGAATCCCTCGAGACCGGGGTGAACCGCCTCTCGTCGCTCCGGATCATCCGTGACCGTCAGGACGCCGCCCTTCGCGCCGCGACCGCCCCGGTCATCACCGTGGGCGGCGGATGTTCCGTCGAGCTCGCCGCCGTCGACTCCGTTCTCTCGACGAGCGACGACACGTGCGTGCTCTGGTTCGACGCCCACCCCGACCTGAACACCCCCGGCGAATCACCGTCCGGATCGTTCGACGGCATGGTCCTTCGGGCGCTGATCGGCGACGGAATCCCTGAGCTGGCTCCGAAAACGCCGCTGGCGACCGAGCGGCTCGTGATCATCGGCGCCCGCGACATCGACCCCGACGAGCAGGCCTGCCTCGACGACACAGGCATCCGGATGCTTTCGGTCGAGGATGCGACGCCCGCCGCCCTGATCGACGCGGTGACGGCATCCGGAGCGAAGCGGGTCTATATCCATGTCGACCTCGACGTGCTCGACCCGGCTGACATCGCCGGCACCGACTGGGCCGAACCGTTCGGCCTGCCGGCCGCGCACCTCGTCGACCTGATCGCCGCCGTGAAAGCCGAATTCACCTTCGCCGGCGCCGGAATCACCGGGTTCGCCCCCGCGAGCGCGACGCACGCCATCGACGACCTCGGCACCATCCTGAGAATCCTCGGCGCGCTCGCCCGCTGACCGGGCCGGGCACACCGTCGGGCCGGTAGCCTCGGAGCATGACCGTCACCGCACGCCACGCTCGGAACGCACGATGAAGCGGATGCTCTTCGACTCCCCGGTCAGCCGCCTGGGCTACCTCTACGCCCACCTCGTGGGCCTGGTCTGGGGATCGATCTGGTCGACCGGGCGGGTGCAACGGCGAAACGGCCTGTGGGTCTTCACCGGAATGCCGACCTGGACCTTCGGTCGCGGCGGTTCGTGTGTCGGCGGCTGTTACCTGACCAGCACGAATGTCTCAGACGACGTGCTCGAGCACGAAGCCGTGCACAAGCGGCAATGGCAGCGTTACGGCATGCTGTTCCCGCTGCTCTATCTCGCTGCGGGGCGCAACCCGCTGAAGAACCGGTTCGAGATCGAAGCCGGACTGGAAAAGGGCGGTTATATCCGGCGTGCCAAGCGCCGCCCGGAAGCATCGCGGTCGTGACCATGGAACTCGGGGTGTACAGCTTCGGCGACATCCCCACCGACCCGGGAACGGGCGCGCTCTTCCCGCCCGCGCAACAGCTCGCTGAGACGATCGAGCGGATCCGGCTCGCCGACGAGGCGGGACTGGACTGGTTCGGCATCGGCGAGCATCACCGACCGGAGTATTCGATCAGTTCACCGTCCACGGTTCTCGCCGCGGCGGCGACCGTGACGAACAGCATCCGCCTCTCCAGCGCCGTGACGGTGCTGTCAACCGAGGACCCGGTGCGGGTGTTCCAGCAATTCGCAACCATCGACCTGCTGACCGGCGGCCGGGTCGAGCTCGCCGCCGGACGGGGCTCGTTCATCGAGTCGTTCCCGCTGTTCGGGGCGAACCTCGCCGACTACGACGACCTGTACGAGGAGAAACTCGACCTGCTGCTCGCTCTGAACGCGAACGAGCGGGTCACCTGGCGCGGCAGGTTCCGCCCCGCCCTCGACGACGCGCTGATCCTGCCGCGCCCGCACGCCGGGAAGCTCGACATCTGGATCGCTACCGGCGGCAACCCGGAGTCGTCGATGCGCGCCGGCTACCTCGGCCTGCCGATCAACTATGCCGTCATCGGTGGTTATCCTGAGCAGTTCGCGCCGCTGGCAGCGCTGTACCGTGAGTCGGCGCAGAAGGCCGGGCACGCGGCATCCGGCCTGAAGGTGGCCGTCTCGGGGCCTGGATTCCTCGCCCCGACGAGCCAGGAGGCGAAGGACACCTTCTTCCCGTACTGGAAGACGTCGATGACGAAGATCGCGGCCGAGCGGGGTTTCACCGCCCCCAGCCGGCTCGGGTACGACACGCAGACCGCGAGGCGCGGGGCGATCTTTGCCGGGAGCCCGAACGAAGTCGCCGACAAGATCGTCGCCCTGCACGGTCACCTGAACTACGACCGCCACTGCCTGCAGATGGACTGGTCGGGTCTGCCCCACGCGCTCGTGATGCGGTCGATCGAGCTGCTTGCCACCGAGGTGCTGCCGCAGGTCCGGGCTGCACTCGGCTGAGCCCGGCCTCGTCAGTCCAGGTCGTCGGGGTCGCGACCGGTGCGCTCACCCGATTCGAGGGTGGCGATGTCGGCGAGGTCGTCGTCGTCGAGCTCGAAACCGAACACGTCGATGTTCTGGGCGATGCGCGACGGTGTCACCGACTTGGGGATCACGACGTTTCCCAGCTGGAGGTGCCAGCGGATCACCACCTGGGCGGCGCTGACGCCGTGCTTTCCGGCGATCTGGTCGAGCGTGGGATTGGCGAGGATGCCCCCGCGGGCGAACGGCGACCATGCTTCGGTCACGATGCCGTTCAGGGCATGGAACGCCCGCGCTTCGCGCTGCGGCAGCCACGGGTGGAGTTCGATCTGGTTGACGGCCGGCACGATGCCGGTCTCGGAGAACAGCCGGTCGAGGTGGTGGGGATGGAAGTTGCTGACCCCGATCGAGGTGACCCGCCCTTCGGTCTGGAGCCGTTCGAGCGCGCGCCAGGTGTCGACGTAGCGGTTCTGGGTGGGTGCCGGCCAGTGGATGAGGTACAGGTCGAGCAGGTCGAGCCCGAGCAGTTCCATGCTGTGTTCGAAAGCGCGCATCGTGCTGTCGAACCCGTGGTCGGAGTTCCAGACCTTCGTGGTCACGAAAATCTCGTCGCGGTCGATTCCGGACCGCCGGATGCCCTCCCCGACGCCCCGCTCGTTGTCGTACAGCGTCGCCGTGTCGAGATGACGGTACCCGGCGTCAATGGCCGTCGTGACGACATCCGCGACGGAGTCCTCGGGGACCTTGTAGACGCCGAGGCCGATCTGCGGGATGGAGTGTCCGTCGTTCAGAGGCAGGGCTGGCATGTCGGATGTCATGGCCCCATTATCGCAAGCGGCCCATCTCCCGCGGGATGCTGGGGTTGCGGGGGTCTGAAGCCGGGCAAGGTCAAGTGGTCGATCACTGCAAAGGCAGCAGCTCGCGGTGTGGCTCGGGTTATCCACAGTTGTATCGAACATATCTGCGAATGTCGGTGGGTGTTGGGTAGAATGGGGGCATGGCGAAGATGTCCGAGCAGGTCCGGGAGGTCGCACTGCGTGTGTCCGATCGGTTGGCCGTGTTCGAGGGCAGGGTCGCCGAGGAGCTCCAGGCGGCGCCCGGCTCTCTGGGCGCTTCGTCGGCCGGTATCGCGGAGTTCCGCGGTACCGGTTCTTCGTTAACCGGTGCTGCGGTGTCGGGAATTGCGGTGTCGGGAACTGCGGTGTCGGGACTTGCGGTGTCGGGTTCGGCAGGCGCGGTGCCGTTGACGGTGCTGATCGACCGGGCCGACAACGGTGAGGTGCAGGCGTTGCTGACGGAGGCGGCGCGGGCCCGGTCGGAGTTCGACGCGATCCTCGCCGCCGGTGCCGGTGTGATCGCGAAACGGTCCGAGCGGGCGCTGGGTTATGCCGGGTTGGCGCAGTCCACCGGCGATGGGACCGCGGTCGACATGATGCAGCGGCTGACCGGGTCGACCCGGGGTGAGGCGTTCCGTCAGGTGAAGCTCGGCGGGGCGATGGGCGAGGCTGATGCCGCCACCGCCGCCGCTGCCGGGTACCCCACCGGCCCGGGCACAGGCCCGGCTGGTGCTGCACTGTTCGAGACCGGCACCGGAACAGACCCCGGTGCCGAACCCGGTGCCGACCCCGGTGCCGAACCCGGTGCGGAGCCATCGTTGCCGCCGGCCCGGCCGGTGCTGCCGTGGCATGAACCGTTGACCCGGGCCGTCCGGGACGGGGTTCTGCGGACCGAGGCGGTGACGATCGTGATGCGTGGCCTGGGCGAGCCGAACGACCGGGTCGACGCTGAGACGTTACGGGCCGCGGCGGTGGAGATCGTCACGGACGCGGCCGGGGTGAACGCCGACGAGCTGGGCCGGCGGGCCCGGCAGTTGCGCGACGAGATCGACCCGGCCGGGGTGCAGATCCGTTGGGACCAGCGTTACGAGAACCGGAGTTGGCGGTTCAGCCGCACCCGGGAGGGCGCCCGGACGGCGTGGGTGCAGTTCGATGAGGAGTCCGCCGCCTGGGTCGACGCGATCGTCGGTTCCGCGATGCGGCCGCGCCGCGGCGGGCCCCGGTTCGTCGACCCGGACGAGGCCGCGAGGGCGGAGAAGCTGCGCACCGACAGCCGCAGCAACGACCAGATCGTGTTCGACCTGATGATCGACCTGCTCAAGGCCGGTTCCGAAGCCGACAGGACCCTCGCCTTCGGTTCCCGCCAGCCTGGCGTCCGGGTGATCGTCACCAAAGACAACCTGCCCAGCAGTACCGCACCCGCATCGACCGACACCGGAACCACCACCGGAACCGACACCGGAACCACCACGGCGACCGGGAACGGCTACTTCGAGGAGACCGGGGACGCCGTCCCCGGCAGTTTCATCGACCGGCAGATCTGCATCAGCGGCATCACCGTGGTCACCGTCGATCAGGCCGGCACCCCGCTGGACGTCGGCCGGGAACAACGCTGCTTCACCACGAAACAACGCATCGCCCTGGCCATCCGCGACGGCGGCTGCGGATTCCTCGACTGCGACCGGCCACCGTCCTACACCGAAGCGCACCACATCGACGAATGGGTCGCCGACGACGGTAAAACCGACCTCGCCGACGGGATCCTGATGTGCCGGCGATGCCACATGCTGATCCACAACAACGGCTGGAAAATCATCCGCGACGGCACCACCTACTTCGCCGTGCCACCGCCGACCGTCGACCCGGACCAGAAACCGATCCCGCTGCGCAGCAAATCCCCCCTCGACCGCGCCCGACGCCGCGCCGCCGCCGCGAAGGCCGACGCCCAAGCCGACGGACCGCCCCGGCCCGACGGACCGCCCGAGGCTGACGCACCGGCCGCCGCAGAGTCCGACGCCCATGCCGACGGACCACCCCAGCCCGACGGACCGCCCGAGGCTGACGCACCCGCCCCCGCCGCCGCCGGCGTCGACGTGGCCGACCCCACGTTCGAGGCCTGCGTCACTGACATTCTCGATACCGAAGTCCCGGCCGGCGCGAATGGTGCCAGCCACGTTGCCGCCGCGGAGGAGCCGCCAGGCGGAACGAGCAACGGCTGCTCGCCGCCGTCCAGCGAACCACCCCTTGAACGATCAGGTTGACTCAGGACCAGCTCGGCGCATGGACGGGCGACACGCCAACCCCATTGCCCGGATTGTGTTCGAGGAGCGGGTTGCCGATTCGATCCACGGCGCCCGAGTCGCGGGCGTGGACGCTCGGTCGGGTTTCAGCACAAGCGTCAAGCGGAACGCGAGACCGCGCCGACCTCACGATGTCGGGGGCGAAACGCTCGACCGTCAGACCTGAGTCCGGGGACGAGGTTCAGCGCGCGAGGCCCAGCCGATAGACCGGAGGGGTCTGGATGACATCCTCGGCGACACCGAGTTCCGAGGTGAGGTAATCGTGCGCCTCAGCGACGCCGCGGTAGTGGCCGCCCAACCAGACGTGGATCTCGCGAGGATTCTCGCAGAGCATTTCACCCGCCCAGGCCCGAACGGCCCGCGAGGCCGCTTCACCCGGAGCGCAACTGCGGCCGGATCCTGGTGCACCTGATCGGTGCGACCGCGGAAGCCAGGTCACCGTCATCCGCGGAGGAACGTGGAGTGACCCGATGTCGGATTCGGACCCGACCTCGACGAACACCCGTCCGGTCGCACAGAGCGGAAGCGTGGTGAGCATCGCCTCGAGTTCGGGAAGCGCCGACTCGTCACCGGCGATGAGGAACTGAACGCGGTGCTTGTGGTTCGCCTCATTGGCTCTGTGACCGGTGTGGTCGGTGCGGGTCTGAAGATTCATCTCCCCCTCAGTATAGGCAAGCCTTACCTGACTTCGCCAGACGAGAGCCCGACCCTCAGCACGCTCCCAGCGTCGCCGGTCAGGACTCCTCGGGGTCGACCAGGTATCTGCTGGTCACAGCGATGCGGTTGAAAGCGTTGATCGACACGATCATCCACGACAGTGTGGCGAACTCCTCCTCGCCGAAAATCTCACGGGATGCCGCGTACACCTCGTCGGTGACGTGGCCCTGCGAGACCAGGGTGATCGCCTCGGTGAGGGCGAGGGCTGCGCGCTCCCGTTCGGAATACAGGCCTGCCTCACGCCAGGCGGAGAGCACGGTCATCCGCTCGGGCGTTTCTCCGAGCGACAGAGCCTTCTTCGTGTGCACCCGCAGACAGTAGGCGCATCCATTGATCTGCGATGCACGCATCTGAATCAGTTCACACAGCAGCGGTTCGATTCCCGCGTCCCTGGCCAGGTGACCGACCTCCTTGGAGAAAGCAGCGAGCTTCTCGTATGCGGTCGGTTGAGTCTTGGAAAGATGCACGCGGGCAGCAGTGGTCATACGACCATTGTGGACCACCCGCCCGGCGTCACCGAGCGGCGACCGGCGGCGTTCGCAGGTGCCAGCGGATGCGACGCTCCAGCTGGCTGCCGATCGACAGCAGCGTGGACTCGCCGCCAGGACGGCCGATCAGCTGGACTCCCATCGGCAGTCCGTCAGCGGTCTCGGCCACCGGCAGGGTGATCGCCGGAAGCCCGGCAACGTTCACAAAGGACGTGAACGGCGAGTACTGGCATTGCTGGATGAAGTTCCGTTCGGCATCCTCGGTGTCCCAGGACCCGATCGGCCGCGGCGTCTGCGCGAGGGTCGGTGTGAGAACCACGTCGTACCGCGAGAACTGCTCGAGGACGCTGCGTTCGAAAGCCGTCATGACCGTGAGCGTCTCAGCCACCTCCCGGGCACCGAGCTCCCGGCCGGACCGGACCAGATGCTCGGTCACGGGCTCGAGCAGCGACAACCGGTCATCGTCGACGGGGATCGACGCCGCCGAGATCCGCCACAGCCGGCGGAACGCATCCGGGTACACGCCGTCGTGTTCGAGGCGCACGTCGTCGATGCCGTGTCCCATCGCACCCAGGTGCGCCAGGGCGATGCTGACCGCAGCGGATGCCTCAGGGGCGACGCGGATCTCCATGCCGTCTTCGAACGGCGAGTTGCTGAGCACACCGATCGAGAACCGGCCCTCTCCCCGGACTGCCGCCCCCAGGAGGTCCCCGTCGTTCTCGTCGGGTGCGCGGAGGGCGTAGTGGTGATCGATGCGCCCGTTCCTGCGGCCGATCATCGCATCGAGCAGCAGCGCCGCATCGGTCACCGAGCGGGCGATCGGACCCTTGACCCCGAGTCCGCCGATCGAGTCGATGCCCGACCCGGCGGGCACGAGACCGCGCGACGGCTTGATGCCGACGAGGCCGCATGCGGCCGCCGGGATCCGGATGGAGCCGCCGCCGTCGCTGCCGGGCGCAAAGGGCAGCAGCCGTGCGGATACCGCGGCCGCCGCTCCCCCGCTCGACCCGCCGGCGCCGAGGTCCAGGTCCCAGGGGTTGCGTGCCGGCGGCGCGACGAGGGACTCGGTGTAGCCGTGCATCCCGAACTCGGGTGTATTCGTCTTGCCGAGACTGATCGCCCCTGCGCCGTCGAGCACCTCGACGATCTCATCGGACCGGGGCGAGATCGTGCCCGCAAATGCCCGGGAACCGAACCCGGTGGGGACGCCGCGGCGCATGGTGAGGTCCTTGTCGGCGATCGGCAACCCCCAGAGCGCACTCGTGCGGGGCACCGTGCGTTCGAGGTCCTGCGAACGCCGGGTGGCGGCATCCGCAGTCACGGTGACGAAGGCTCCGAGTTGCGGATCGAGCCTCTCGACCCGGTCGAGGTAATGCGCCGTCAACTCGGGCGGCGAGACTTCGCCTCGCTGGAGGGCGAGCCACTGGTCGAGGGCGCTGAGTTCATGCAGTTCGGTCACCTCTTGAGCCTATGCCCGCATGGATTTCGGAACACCTCCTGCAGGAAACACCCCGACGACCCGCCCTGCGGGCTCACTCCTCGAGTTCAGCGGCCAGTTCGGTCAGCAGCCGGCCGAAGACGTGCGCCGACTGGGCGATCGATGTGCGCCCGGCGATCGGCCCCGCCCAGTGGGCACGCTGCGCAACGTTGACGAGTTCGTGCTCGATGCGGGATCCGCCCGGCGACGAAAGCACGCGGTATTCGCCGCGGTACCACCAACCGCCCTGGACGATGAGCAGCTGTTCGGCGTCGTCCGCGGTGAAAGCGGTCACGTCGGGGTCGGGCGGCGTCAGCCGGCGCTTGATCGCTGCGTAGACATCGGCCGGATCCGCGTGGATCTCCCCGGCGTATGAACGAAGAACTGTGTTCTTCGCCGGGCGGTCGTGTGGAGCGGATTTCGGCATGCCGACACGCTATCGCAGCCGGCCGGCATCCGTTATTTGAGCGACTTCTGGAGAAGCACGGTGCCGAGCCAGCGCTCGAACTTGAAGCCGACGCGGCCCATCCTACCGATCTCGGTGAACCCGAACGATTCGTGCAGCGCGATCGACGCCTCTGCGCCCTTGTCGCTGATCACCGCGAGGATCTCCTTGAGTCCCGCCTCCTTCGACCGGTCGATCAGGGCGCCGAGGAGCACCCGGCCGAGCCCCTTGCCCGTCGACGCCGGCCCGAGGTAGATCGAGTTCTCGACGGTGAAGCGGTAGGCCCGCTTCTCCTTCCACGGCGACACGAGGGCGTACCCGAGGATCACTTCGTTCGGCGATTCGGCGACGATGAACGGCAGGCCGAGTTTCTTCAGGCGGGCGTACTTCGCCTTCCACTTCGCCAGCGACATCTTCTCTTCGTCGAATGTGACGACGCTGTTCGCGACGTAGTAGTTGTAGATCTCACGGATGTGCGGAAGATCGGCCAGTTCGGCGTCCCGGATCTCATAGAGGAAGGGCGCCTCAGGCTCAGGCTTCTTGCGCAGGTGCGGCGGCAGCTTCCTGCGGGGCTGGTATTCCTCTTCAAGCACAGTTACAGCGTAGACGACGCAAGATCTCGAGTGTGTCTCACCACAGCCCGGCCGAGGCGAGACTCCAGTCCACCGGGTCTGCGCCCTGGTCCCGCAGGAGGTCGTTGGCTCGTGAGAACGGCCTGGACCCGAAGAAACCGCGCGATGCCGACAGCGGGCTGGGGTGCACGCTCGCCACGATCGGCGTGCCGTCGAGGAGCGGGGTGAGCGCCTGGGCGTCACGCCCCCACAAGATCGCGACCAGCGGCGCGTCCCGGCCGACCAGTGCGCGGATCGCGCAGTCGGTCACCGCCTCCCAGCCGATGCCGCGGTGGGAGCCGGACTCGCCGGCGCGCACCGTGAGCACACGGTTGAGCAACAGCACGCCGTTCCTCGTCCAGCCGGTCAGGTCTCCGGATGCCGGCGGCGGCGTTCCGAGGTCGTCAGCGAGTTCCCGAAAAATGTTGGCCAGGCTTCGCGGGAGCGGCCGTACGTGAGGTTCCACGGCGAAGGCCAGGCCGACCGAATGGCCGGGTGTCGGGTACGGGTCCTGGCCGACGATGAGCACTCGGACGTCGGCCAGGGGTGCGGCGAACGCCCGGAGAATGTTTTCCTCCGCAGGCAGCACCGGGACGCCCGCCGCCGCGTCGGCGTCGAGGACTCGACCGATGGCATCCAGCTGCCCCTGTGCCGGGGTGAGGGCGCTCGCCCAGCCCGGATCGATACGGCCGGATTCCGCCAGTGCCGCCAGGTCGAACCGGTCGGTCATCCGCCGGCCAGCGAGGAGACCCGGACACCCGCCTCGGTGGGAAGAACCTGCCACACGTTGCCGGCCCCGACCGCCCGGAGGGCGCCTTCACCGACGATGAACGCCGTGTTCTCGTCGATGGCGATGCCGCCGGCGACGAGCCCGGCCTCGGTCGCGGCGATGAGCCGCGAGAGGTTCCCCCACTGCACGGCATGCACGTCGACCGAGATGTCGAGGAGCCCGATGCCGTTTTCGACAGTGACTTCGTCAAGGTCCTCGGACCCGTCCTCCGGGCTGACTTCGACACCGCCGATACGCCAGCCACCGACCAGTGCGTGTTCCGAGGCGATCGACGACCCGGCCGAGAAGCCGAGGTACGGCACACCCGCGGCCACCTGTCGGCGGATCTCGCCGAAGATCGGACGGAGCGCCTCGAGATACGCGGGAGTGAGCCCTCCGCCGATGAGGATGCCGTGGACCTCGGCGAGCGCCGCCGGAGTGGCTTCTTCCCCGTGCGCCAGCGCGGTGACCACCGCGTCGAAGTCCGCCGTCGCGCCGGTCGCCTGGATCAGCTTCTCGGCGTGCTCCGCTCCGTCACCGTCGCGGACGACGACCACGGCGATGCGCGGGGCTCCCTCGAAGCCGGCCGCTGCCGCGCGTTCGGCGGCTTCAGCCAGGAAGGGGGCGAAAACCGCCCCGTCGTTCGATTCGGACCAACCGCCGCCTACCAGGTGCACACTCATGCATCGAGCCTACGGTGCGGTGAGCGGGGCGAGGGCCGACCACGGGAAGGTGATCCACCGATCGGTGTCGCGCCAGACGTAATCGGGCACGAGCACCGTGCGCGGCTTGCAGTAGAGGGTCAGCGAGCGGACCGTTGCCCCGTGGTCCTTCAGCAGGTCCACGACCATCGCGAGGGTGCGCCCGGAGTCGGAGACGTCGTCGACGAGGAGCACGTTCTTGCCGTTCAGCGCGGGCGCATCGAGCAGCGGCGGGTGCAGGACCGGTTCGGGAAGCCGCTCATCGACGTCGGTGTAGAACTCGACGTTGATGCTGCCGCAGTTCCTTGTGCCGAGCGCATACGCGACCGATCCGGCGAGCAAGAGGCCGCCGCGGGCGACGGCGACGACGATGTCGGGCCGGAATCCGGACTCGACGACGTTACCGGCGAGCTCGCGGGCGGCCTCGCCGAACTCCTCCCAGCCGAGTACCTCCCGCTCGGGAGGAAAGGAAGCCGGAAGTTCAGTGGTCGGGATCGTCATGCAATCACGCTACAGCGGGAGGGCACAGGGGTGACGGGGAATGCCCGGGATTGACCGCACCCGCCGTCGTATGCCATGCCTCGGCGCTGCTGTCCGGATCACGCTCCGACAGCGTAGGGTTTCGGCGTGAACACTATCGACGACGACTACGAGTTCCGCCGCTTCGCACCGTCCGGGACCCCGGTCACCTCCGAAACCCGCGGCTGGTTGCAGGCAGACGCCCAGGGCTTCCACGACAAGCGGTTCACCGAAGCCTCACTGGCCCGGGTGGCGGAAGGACTCGTCACCGACGGCCAGACCCTCACCGGCGCGTACGCCCGCTCCCGCCCGGAAGCCTCCCTCCCGGCGGAATACCCGGTCGCGACCTTCGCGTCGTACCCCAAGTCGCTCAACGTCGGCGGCGGGCGGATGCTCCCCGCCCACCTCATCTCCGCCGTCACGGTTCGACCCACCCACCGCCGCCGGGGCCTGCTCCGCCGCATGATGACCGAGAACCTGGCCATCGCTCACGCCGAGGGTTTCGCGATCGCCGCTCTGACGGCATCCGAGGCCACGATCTACCGCCGCTTCGGTTTCGGCCCTGCGGTCTGGACGCGCAGCATCGAGGTGGCGACCGACGCGCGGTTCCGTCTCCTGACCGCCACCCGCGGAAGCTGCGAGCAGGTCGACGCCTCGGCCCTCACCGAGATCGGGCCCCGGGTGTTCGCGCGCTTCCACGCCGCGCAGACCGGCTCGGTCGACCGCTACCTCGGCATCTGGCACCACGTTTCGGGCACGGTGGACTCCGACGGGCAGGAGGACCGCGGCGTCCGCGCTGCGCTGCACTACGACGAACAGGGCAGCATCGACGGCTACGTGTCCTACAAGGTCACTGGGAACCCGCGCACGGTCAAACTGCTCGATTTCGTCGCCGGCGATGACCACGCCGCGCTCGGGCTGTGGCAGTACCTCGCCTCGATCGACCTGACCGAGACGGTCACCTGGCACCAGGGCCGACTCGACGAGCCGCTGGCCTGGGCCCTGGAGAACCCGCGGCTCCTCTCCGTGAAGGCGGAGGAGGACTGGCTGTGGCTGCGCATCCTCGACCCGATCGGCGCGCTCGAAGCCCGCCCGTACGGCTCGACCGGGAAGGTCGTCCTCCGGGTCGTCGACGCGCTCGGCCACGCGGCGGGGGTGTTCCGCCTGGCGGTGACGGATGCCGGCGCGACCGTCACACGGGATGATGCCGCGTCGCCCGACCTCGAACTCGACGCCTGGGTGCTCGGGTCGCTCTACCTCGGAGGCGCCGACCCGGGCACGCTCGCCGCTGCCGGGCAGCTCATCGAGCACTCCCCCGGCGCGGTCCGGACGCTGCGCACCCTGCTGGCGCCCGATCAGCCGGTCTACGGGATCACTCCGTTCTGACGCGCCTCACCCCCGCGAGATGCTGAGGATGCGGCGGTGCGGGACGAGGCAGACCCCCGCATACCGAGCAACTCGCGGGGGGTTACAGCCAGCCGGCCAGGTACTCGGCGTCTCGCTCGTACGCCACCGCTTCGGCGCGCAACTGCGGCTTGAACAGCTCATCGGCCTTCGCGACTGACAGCTCGGCGAGGTTGTACAGCCGCGTGACGGCGACCCGGACGACGTCGTTCCAGGTGGCATCCGACCCGTATTCCCGAAGCAGGAGTTCGATGCGCCCGCGCGCATCGTCCGGCCCGGGCGCCCCGTCGGGAGGGGAAGCGGTCAGCGGGCACGTCCGCGTGGCGAAGTACGCGAGATCCCAGATCCGGGGTCCCGGGGAGCACATGTCGAAGTCGATGACGCCGGTGATCCGGCCCTCGTCGTTGAACGCGAGGTTGTGCGGGGCGAAATCGTTGTGGCAGATCACCTCGGACGGGATCGTCGTCGGCGACTGCCAGACCGCGTCGTCGACGGCGAAACCGATGGAGGCGTCGTGAAGCTGCCGCAGCATCCGGGCGCCGTCCACGAGGACCGCGTCATCCCAGATCCAGTCCGGGAGCGGGTACAGCGGAACGTTGCCTTCGACAAAGCTGACGATCTCGGCGTCGCCGTCGACCCCGATCGGGGTCGGCACCCAGCCGACCCCGTTGCGTGCCAGGTACCGGAGGTACCGGTGCACCGTCGGCGTCCACGGTCCCGCAGTGCGTCGAACGGTGTCGCCGACGCGGTGCACCGCGTTCATGTTGCCGCCCGGCAGGGCACCGTCCATGTTCAGCCCTTCATGCGGAGGTCGCCGCGGATGACCTTGTGCGGCGCCGCCTGTGCCACGGGTTTCACGGTGATCGAGTCGAGGTTGATGTGGGCGGGAAGCTCGACGGCGTGAACGATCGTTTCAGCGATGTCGTCGGCGCTGAGCGGGTCTGGCACGTCGTTGTAGACGGCGTCCGCCTTCGCCTGGTCTCCGCCGAACCGCACGAGCGAGAACTCCTCGGTGTGCACCATCCCTGGCGCCACCTCGATCACGCGGATCGGCTCGCCGGCCAGTTCGAGCCGCAGCACCTGCAGCAGCGCGCGCTGCGCGAACTTCGCCGCGTTGTAGCCTCCGCCGCCCTCGTAGGCGATCGAGCCGGCGATGGAGGTGACGCCGACGATCGACGCGGCATCCGCCTGGCGCAGGATCGGGAGCAGGGTCGAGATGACCCGTTTCGTGCCCAGGACGTTGATGTCGAACATGCGGGACCAGTCGTCGGGGTCGCTCGCCTCGACCGAGGCCATCCCGAATGCGCCGCCCGCGTTGCAGATGAGGGCGTTCGCTCCGCCGGATGCCGCAACCGCGTCGCGCAGTGCGTCGACGTCCGCCTGCACGGTCAGGTCGGCGACGACCACCTGCGCTCCGGTCTCGGCGGCGAGCGCCTCCAGCCGGTCGGCGCGCCGGGCCACCCCGACAACGTCCCACCCTCGAGACCGGAACAACCGGACGGTTGCCGCTCCGATCCCTGAACTCGCTCCGGTCACGACCACGCGTTGTGCATTCATGGCACCAGCCTAAGGCGAGCGCGTTACGCCATATTGCGTTGGGCGTTGTCGAGCATTCGCTTCCTGCCTAGGCTCGAAGGGACGAGCATCCGTAGTCTTCCACCACCATACAGAGAACGAGGGCGCAATCATGGCCGATTCCACCGCCGACTGGCAGTTCGAAACCAAGCAGATCCACTCGGGCGCTGCTCCGGATCCGACGACCAAGGCGCGTGCGACGCCGATCTACCAGACCACGAGCTACGTCTTCGACAGCGCCGACCATGCGAAGAACCTGTTCGCCCTCGCCGAGTTCGGCAACATCTACACCCGCATCCAGAACCCGACCCAGGCCGTCGTCGAGGAGCGCGTCGCTGCGCTCGAGGGAGGCACCGGCGCCCTCCTCCTCGCTTCAGGCCAGGCAGCATCGACGTTCTCGATCCTCAACATCGCCCAGGCCGGCGACCACATCGTCTCGTCGTCGTCGATCTACGGCGGCACCTACAACCTCTTCAAGTACACGCTCGCGAAGCTCGGAATCGAGACGACGTTCGTCGAGGACCAGGACGACGCGGACGAGTGGCACCGTGCGATCCGCCCGAACACGAAGGCCTTCTTCGCCGAGACCATCGGAAACCCCCGCATCAACATCCTCGACATCTCGCTGGTGTCGAGCGTGGCGCACGAGGCGGGCATCCCGCTCATCGTCGACAACACGATCGCGACGCCGTACCTGATCCGCCCGTTCGAACACGGCGCCGACATCATCGTGCACTCCGCCACGAAGTTCCTCGGCGGCCACGGCACCGTCATCGGCGGCGTCATCGTCGACGGCGGAACCTTCGAATGGACGAAGAACGTCGCGAAGTTCCCCGGGCTCACCGAGCCGGACCCGTCGTACCACGGCGCCAGCTACACCACCGCTGTCGGCGACGGCCTCGCCTACATCATCAAGGCCCGCGTGCAACTGTTGCGCGACCTCGGTGCGGCGATCGCCCCGGCGAGCGCCTGGCAGCTCATCCAGGGCATCGAGACCCTGTCGCTCAGGATCGAGCGCCACGTGCAGAACGCGCAGGAGATCGCCGAGTGGCTCGACAACCACCCCGACATCGCCAGTGTGAACTACTCGGGCCTGCCGTCGAGCCCCTGGTACGCGGCCGCCAACAAGTACGCCCCCAAGGGCGTCGGTGCGGTGCTGAGCTTCGAACTCAAGGGCGGCGTCGACGCCGGGCGCGAACTCGTCAACACGCTGAGCCTGTTCTCGCACCTCGCGAACATCGGCGACGTGCGGTCACTCGTCATCCACCCGGCGTCGACGACGCACTCGCAGCTGACCCCGGAGCAGCAGCTGACCACGGGCGTCACGCCCGGGCTCGTGCGCCTCTCCGTCGGTCTGGAGAACGTCGCTGACCTCAAGGCTGACCTCGAGAAGGGCCTCGCCGCGGCGCGCGCCGTGGTCGTCGCCGCCCGCGGCTGACCCGCAACTTGAATTCCCCTGTAGCAGTTCTTTGCGGACTGGTACAGGGGGTTTCGCGGCCTTGCGGTTATCCTCAGGAGTCATGAGCAGATTTCGAGACACCTGGCGATCCCATCTGCTTACGACCCTGTCCGGTTCGAGCGATGGACGGCCCCGCTGGGTCGACCGCATCGAAGAGGGAACCGACGCCGGGTACTTCGGACCCGGTTCGGCCCCCTGGGCGGTGCACGGTGGACTGGCCACGATGGTGGCGGGCATTCGGGCTCTGCTGCTCCAGACGCTCCACCCCGGCGCGATGGCCGGAGTGCACGACTGGTCGCGGTACCGCGAGGATCCGCTCGGCCGACTCGCCGGCACCATCCAGTGGCTCATCACCGTGACGTTCGGCGACACGGAGACCGCCCAGCGCGAGTCCGCCCGGGTCCAGGCGTTCCACGAGCGGGTGCAGGGCACGTACACCGACAGCGCGGGGGCGACGCACGAGTACTCCGCCGGCGATCCCGACCTCCTCCGCTGGGTGCACATCGTCTTCACCGATTCCTTCCTGGCCTCCCACCTCCTCTGGGAAAAGCCGGTGCCTGGCGGGCCTGACGCCTACGTCGGGGCCTGGGCGCGTGCCGGAACACTCGTCGGCGTCACGAACCCCCCGCACACCGCCGCTGACCTCGCCGGCGCCCTGGCCGAGTACCGGAGAACCGGTGTGCTGCAGTCAGACGAGAGGGTGCGCGAGGCGGTCAGGTTCATCCGGAATCCACCGCTTCGCCGCACGATGATGCCGGCGTACCGAATCATGTTCGCCGGCGCCGTGGCATCCATTCCGCGCGAATACCGGAAACTGCTCGGGCTGCGGCGTTCGCCGTTGCCGGCGATCACCGCCACCCGGCTCGTCCTGGCCATCGTCCGTCGTGTCCTCGGCGGCAGGTCCACGTCGGAGGATGCCGCCCGCAGGAGGATCGCGCGCTTGCGCGCTTCGCGGGAAACGTCCCGCGATCATGACAAAAAGGGCCAGCCCGCGGCCGCCCAGGAGCCTGCCTCGTAACACGGCACACCGCCCGGGCGGGAGCCGACACAATGGAACCATGGACTGGCAGACACCTGAAGACACGGTCCCGTCCAGCTTCATCACCGAGGAGCTGGCTCGGCACCTGCTCGGCAAACCCCCGGCGACCGGCGCGTGGCGCGACGGCGACCCCGCAGGCGACCGCCTGTTCGCCGACCTCGGTCCTTTCGACTTCGAAGCGGGAGGACACCTCCCGCACGTGCGCATCGCCTACGAAACCCTGGGCACGCTGAACGAGGAGAAAGACAACGCCGTCCTCATCACCCATGCGCTCACCGGCGACAGCCATGTCGCCGGCGCCGCCGGCAACGGGCACGCCACCGACGGCTGGTGGGGCAGCATCGTCGGCCCCGGCCTCGCCATCGACACCGACCAGTGGTTCGTGGTGACACCGAACATGCTCGGCGGCTGCCAGGGCTCGACCGGTCCGGCGTCGTTCGCTCCTGACGGCTACGAGTGGTCGTCGCGGTTCCCGTACACCACCATCCGCGACCAGGTCCTGGCGCAGGTGAAGCTCGCCGACCAGCTCGGCATCGACCGCTGGGCTGCTGTGGTCGGCGGGTCCGTCGGCGGCATGCACGCGCTCGAGTGGGCCGTCGGCTTCCCCGACCGGGTCGCCCGGCTCGCGGTCCTCGCCGCTCCCCCGCACACCACGTCCGACCAGGTGGCCCTCAACTCGGTCCAGATCGAAGCGATCCGGATGGATCCGCTGTTCGCCGGCGGGCACTACTACGACGCGCAGGACGGCAACGGCCCCCACCGCGGCCTCGCTCTCGCCCGGCGGATGGCCCTGCTGAACTACCGCAGCCCGCACGAACTCAACGCCCGGTTCGGCCGGACCTGGCAGTCGGCGATCAGCCCCCTCGGCGACGGCGGAAAATTCGCCGTCGAGTCGTACATCGACTTCCACGGCAACAAGTTCACGCGGCGGTTCGACGCCAACAGCTACATCATCCTCGTCGAGGCGATGAACTCGCACGACATCGGCCGCGGTCGGGGCGGTATCGACGCAGCGCTCGCGCGGGTCACGGCAGCCAGCCTCGTGCTCGGTATCGACTCGGACCGGCTGTTCCCGCTGGAAGGGCAGGAGACGATCGCTGCAGGCATCCGGTCGAACATCGACGGCCGGACGCCGGCGGTCATCACCTCCGATTTCGGTCATGACGGCTTCCTGATCGAGGCGGATGCGGTGAGTGCCCACCTCCGCCGGTTGCTCGCCACAGCCGACCGGCTTCCCGCCGGGGTTTCCTGAGCTTTTCGCTCCCCTAGACTTCTCAACATGATCGGCTGCGACGACGACCCGGGTTCCGGCCCGCGAGCGGCATGATGAGTCCCTCCCGCCTCAGTACGGAGGAACGCGACCGGTTCTCGTGGCAGCTGGCCCGGCTGCTGTTCCGCACGACCCGGCTGTTCGGCATCTCGGGGGCAGCCGTCGCCGCAGTCTGTATCTGGCTGCCAGGGGCGATGCCGGCGACGAACGCGATCGCCTGCTCCTCCCTGCTCGTCGCTCTCACTGCAACCCAGCTGCTGATGACCCACCGGCCGCACCCGTTCTGGATGGTTCTCACCATCTCCATCGGGCTGTGCCTCATGGCCGGCATCCACATGCCTGCGGGCGGTCAGCTCAATGTCGCCACCGCGAGCGCCATCGCGGCGATCGGCGCGTGGGGCATCGGATCGATAGCCACCATCCTCGTGTCGTCGTGGGGGCAGATCCTCTGTCTTCTGATGGCTTTCGCGTTCACCGTCTCGTACCTCCTCCTGCTCAATACCCGCAATGACCCGCACACGCCGACGGTGCTCGTGTTCGTCCTCGCCGGGTGGGCGATCTCCACCCTGTTCGGAATCTGGCTCCGCTCGAGCTTCCCGCGGGTCATGCGACGCGTTTCGAGCATCGGTCGTGCGCACAACGTCGAACGGCGGGCGAGCGAGACCGAGGCACAACGGCATCGGGACGCCCGGCTGCTGCACGACACGGTCCTCGCCACTCTGACCCTGCTCGCCCACTCCGGGGTGGGTGTGCCGGTCGAGTCGATGCGCGCGCAGGCGGAGTCGGACGGGCTCCTGCTCAAGCGGCTTCGCCTCGGCGAAACACCGCAGCCCCGGTCCTCGGGCGAATACACCCTCACCAACACGGCAGAGCTCTCCCTCGGCGGAACCCTTGAGGCGCTGAAGGGACGGTTCGGCTCCATGGGCCTCGACATCGAATGGCACGGGTCTGGACAGATCGGCCTGCCCGGAACGAAACTCGAGGCGTTCATCCTCGCGCTGTCGGAGTGCCTCGAAAACGTGCGGCGGCATTCCGGGGTGAGTGAAGCCCACGTCACCCTCAGCGACGACGGTGAGATGGTCCGCGGTGTGGTGACGGATGCCGGAAGCGGCTTCGACCCGGCGACGGTGCCTGACGGCAAGCTGGGCTTCGCCGACTCGGTCGTGGCGCGGGTCCGCGACGCCGGCGGCAGTGTGCGCGTCTTCAGCGCCCCGAGCGCGGGCACCACCGTCGTCCTGGAGATGCGCAAATGACGCGCGTGCCCGAACGACCCGACCGCGCAGCCTCGGCGCGGGCCACCCTGGGCGCCAGCCAGCTTGGCACGTCGCTGGCGATCGCGGGCAGCGTAGTGCTGTTGCACGCCCTGTGGCGGTTCAGCCTCAGTGTGATGGACCTGCCGCACCCCCTGCTCACCGCGAGTTCCTGGCTGCTGCTGCTTGCGGCATCCGTTCTCACGATCATCGCCGTCCGCGCCAATGGCTATCTCCTCGGCAACGTCGGGTTTGCGTTCCTGGTCGCGAGCCTCGCTGTCGTGGTGGCCCTCGACCTCGCCTCGGTCTGGGACGCCGGGGACGGCGTCCAGCCCACGGCGGCGATCGCCGCCGGAGGAGTGCTCCTCGGCACCGTCACGCTGCGCTCCGTGCGCGACGTCGCCATCAGTTCCGGCATCCTCGGCGCCGCGCTGCTCGGAACCTACGCGCTCCGGCCCCACACCGATCCGCTCACCGCCGGGGCCGAGGTGCTGCTGACGGCGTTCGCAGTCCTGCCTCCGCTCATCGCCTGCATCCTCGTCGCCTCCTACCGGCGCATGGTGCTGATGGCGCTCGACCGTGTCCTGATCCAGAGCACGGTGATGGCACCCGCCTTCGGTGTGAGCATGCTCGAGTCGGACGAACTCGCCCAGGTCGACCTCGAGGTGGAGCAGCTGTTCAACGACATCGCCTCGGGGCGTGAACCGCTCCCGCTCGAACCGGATCGGGCGCACCGGGCCGGTGAACTGTCCACCGTGCTGCGGCGTCACCTCATCGCGGGCCGGCGTCACACCTGGCTCCACCACGCGATCGCCGAGTCGGACTTCCTGTCGGTGTCGGTCGAACTCCACGATGACGAGGCCCTGGCCGCTCTCCTCGACCGGCGCCAGCGCGACGGCCTGCTCTCGGCGCTCTGGCTCCTGATGTACGCGGAGCAGCGCACCACACGCCATGCCGTGGTGACGTTCGGTCCCGCCGTCCCGATCCCGGGAAAAGGACGCCCCCGGTTGCGGTTCCCCATCCAGATCGAGGCCCGCGGCATGCGGCGCGTCGACGTGGAACCCGCAACATGGCAGCACCTGGGTCGCACGGGACGCTATGTTGATACAACGACGCCGGGTGCCCTCATGGTCGTGATTGAGTGCACGGTCGAGAGTCCGATCGACCAGTAGACCGAGGACACACAGAGGAGAACGACACATGACCAGCGTGGAAACCCCGATCCGTCTCGCCATCGTCGACGATCACAAGATGCTTCTCGGCGCCCTGACGGAGTGGATCCGCGGTGCCGCCAGCGACATCAGCATGGTCGCCGCTGTGCCCACCTGGCCCGAGCTTCTGACCCACTCGGAGTTTCCCGTCGACGTCGTCCTCCTCGACCTCGACCTCAAGGACAACATCCCGGTCTCGCTGAAGCTGTCGATCCTCAAGACGACGGGGGTGAAAACGGTTCTGATGAGCACATACTCCGACCCCGCTGTCGTTCGCGAAGCTCTCGCATCCGGCGCGCTCGGCTACCTCGTCAAGACCGAGGACCCGACGATGATCGTCGAAGCGATCCGCGCCGCCTACATCGGTGAGTCCTTCATCTCGCACGAACTCGACATCGCCCTCAACGCCACCACGACGGGGTCACCGAAGCTCAGCGCGCAGGAGCGCCGTGTGATGGCGCTCTACGCGGCGGGCGAGCCGGTCAAATCGGTCGCCTACGAACTCGGTATCTCCGAGGAAACCGCGAAGAGCTACCTCAAGCGCATCCGCGAGAAGTACCGCGCCTCGGGATTCGACGTCGGCACGAAGGTCGCCCTGCGCAAGCGCGCCATCCTCGACGGCATCATCCTCGACTGACCCGCCCTTCCCGCTTCCGTCCGGCGGTGGGAGGATGATGCCATGCTTGTTTCCTTCTCTGTCGCCCCGTCAGGCACCGGCCGCGCCGACGGCTCCGTCCACGACGCCGTTGCTGCGGCCGTCCGCATCGTCCGGGACTCCGGGCTGCCCAACCACACCGACGCCATGTTCACCACCATCGAGGGCGACTGGGACGAGGTGTTCGACGTCGTCCGCCGCGCGACCGACGCGGTCGGCCAGTTCGGCTCGCGCGTGTCGCTCGTGCTCAAGGCCGACATCCGGCCCGGCTACTCCGGTGAGCTGACCGGCAAGGTCGAGCGTCTCGAGAAGGCGCTCGACGAGGACTGATCCGCTGCGGCACCTGCCCTCCAGACGTCGACGAGCGCCCAGGCCAGGAGCACGACCAGCCCGGCGTTGCGCACACTCAACAGGGCGACCATCGCCGGCGTCGCCGTCAGCAGCATGCCGTAGAGATACGGGTACAGAAGCTGGGTGAGCGCGGCCAGGCCGAGGGCGAGAGCGGCCGGCCAGGCGAAGTGCCGCCCCCGGTAGAGCAGGCCGAGAACCACCGGCGCGATCAGCCAGGTCTGGAACTGTGGCGAGCCGACCTTGTTGAACACGATCAGCACCAGGACGAGTGCGAGCGCGAGCGACGGAAGCAGCCGCACGACGGATGCTCCGCGTCTCACCGCGAGGACACCGGCGAGGACGGCTCCGGTCGCCGCGAGCGCGAGCAACGGCGTCATGAGGCGGGCCGCCTCGCCGCTGCCGGGCCCGGCGACCTGGAAGGTCAGGATCTGCCGGTCGTAGTAGATGAAACTGGTCTCCACCTGCGCCGACGCGAGCCACAGGTACGGCGTCGCCACCGGCGCCTCGATCTGGAGCCCCCGGCTGGCCTGCTCGCCGACGAAGCCGAACAGGTGCTCTCCGCCGCCCAGCACGAAGACGAGCACCGCGATCCCCGCGCTCGTGGCCGCGCCGGCGAGAAGCACCGCCACCCGGTCGCGTGATGCCACGACGAGCGCGGCGATGAGGGCAGCCGGCCAGACCTTCACCCAGGTGAGAATCGCCAGGAGGACCCCGGCGAGAAACGGATGCCGCGCCGCGATCAGCAGCGCGACGACAGCGACCGGCACGGTGACGCCGTCGATCCGTGCGAGGGCGATCGGGCCGAGCAGCGCTGTGAAGGCCAGCCACCACCACGCCGCGGCCTCCCGCCGCCGCGACGGCCGCGTGCCGAGGAGCACAGCGAAACCTGCCGCGTTGAGCAGGGTGACGAGAACCAGCCACGCCTGACCGTACTGGTCGGGCCCCGCCGCCATCGCGGCGAACATCGGAACGATCGCGGCGATGGGGTACACCCACGGCTCGGTGATCCCGACGATCGGTCCGCCCGACAATGCCTGCTCGATCCACGGCCGGTAGACGAAGGTGACGTCGCCGAGGGGAAGCCCGAGAGCGTTCTGGCCCACCCCGGTGCCGGGCAGGCCGAGACAGATCCAGACGAGAACAGCGTGCACGACGACGAAGGCCGTCCAGAAGCCGATTCGCCTGTTCACCGCTCCCATCCTAGGCAACGCCGGATCAGTAACCGGAGAACACGTCCGTCCGCGCCCGTCGCCCGAAGGCCGGCCGCAGGGTGTCGACCAGCCCCGGCGGCCCGGAGATCAGGGCCGTCCGCTCGGCCAGGTCGGGGATCGCGGCCCGCAGCCGGTCGCCGGTGAGCCGGCCGGGGCCGAGGTAGGTCCAGCCGGGCGGAAGCTCGACCGGCGCCTTCGGCGCAGCAAGGAACACCGGAACACCGAGGAGCACCAGCTCGGTGCGGTAGGCGATCTCCAGCGGGCTCGGCACCGCGTACACGAGCACGACGTCGCGCTGCGCCCCGGAACGGTGCAGGTCCTTCAGCTGGCTGAGGAACGGCGTAATCCCGATGCCGGCGGCCACGAGAACGAGCGGCTTCGCGGCATCCGCAGGCAGCGTGAAGTCGCCCCAGACACCGGTCGCCTGCACGGCGTCTCCCGGTTCGAGCCGCGCCAGCGCGGATTTGAAACTGCTGCCGGGCTCGTGCTCGCGGTAGGCGACGGCGACGGAATGGTCGGTGGGCGCCGAGACGATGCTGAACATGCGGCGGGTGCCGCGGGCGTCGGGGTGCGGGTGCGGCAGGGAGAGTTCGAGGTACTGGCCGCCCGTGAACCGCACGTCCGCGGTGGGGCGGAACCGGAGTTCCACGGTCGTCGGGGTCAGTCGCATCCGCGATTCGAGGACCATGCGGATGCCGCGACGCTGCCCGGCGAAGAACGCCAGCAGGTTTCCGACGACGAGGGCCAGCTCCGGGGTCGCTGAGATCGGGCCGAAAGCGTACGGCAGGGCGAAGAGCAGCCCCACGATCGCCGCCTCGGCCAGCTGCTGCCAGCGCCGGGGCGGCAGGGTGAGCGGCTCGGTCAGCATGAACGCGGCGAAGAACACCACGGGGTACGAGGTGAACGGGGTGGCCAGGGCCGCCCCGAGCGGCATGCCGCTGCCGAGCAACTGGACGACGACGGTCGTCACACTGACGAGGAGAAAGACGCCGGCCAGGGCGAACCGCCGGGTGCGGTACAGCACGACGAGGGCAGCAAGCGCGACAGCCGGGAGGAGCGCGGCGCTTCCGACCCACCACCACGACACGCTGAGCCCGGTCACGCCGACGACCACCGCGCCGAAGGCGGCCGGGTTGAACACGTGCCTGCCGCGCACGGCGACGATGTACTTCGACAGCGTGGCGACGAGCGCGGCGACCGCGGTCGCGACCAGTTCCAGCGGTTCGATGCTCGGCCGCAGGATGAAGAACAGCAGCAGTCCGGTGATGATGGCCGATTCGGTGTGCGGGACCACCCGGAACAGCGGCGCGACCAGCAGGTTGGAGACGACGCTGACGCCGACCGCAACGACGAGGCCCGCGGCGAGTTCGAGCGGGGTGAAGAAGAGCACCCCGGTGACCGACAGGACGACGCTGACCGCCGCGAGGATCCCGAGCAGGATGCTGACCAGGCGGTACATGGTGACACTGTGGATCCAGGTGTCGACGTGGCGTCTCATCGGAACAGCTCCCCCGGAAAACCGGGAGATCGTTCGATCCGCCCGTCGGTGAACATCCGCACGCCCTCGGCCCCGAATTCGGCGGCGAGGCCGCCGGGCGCCGCGAAGAACAGCGCGGTGGCGACTCCGTCGGCGGTTGCCGTCTCAGGCGCGAGCGCCCAGGTCGCGACGACTTCCTCGACCGGCGATCCGGTCCGGCCGTCGAGCACATGGTGAAGTCCGTCGCCCCAGGCGCGGCGGTTGGTCGCCGACGCGCACAGCGCGCCGCCGGCCAGGGTCACGACCCCGATGGCGCGGGTGGGATCGTACGGATGCTCGAGCCCGACCCGGATCGGCGCCCCCCGGTGGGCGATGTCGCCGGAGGCGTCGACGGTGAATGCGGTGTGGCCGGCGGCGGCGAGGAGGCCGGCGACCAGGTCGACGAGGTATCCCTTGCCCGCGGCGCCGATGTCGATGGTCACCGGGCGGGTCGTGGTCAGCACGGTTCCGACCAGCCCGGTTCCGACCAGCCCGGTTCCGACCAGCCCGTCCGGCCCGGCGATGTCGTCCCAGCCGGGCGCCGCCGCCCGCGGCTCGTCGCGTTCGCGTAACGAGTAGGAGGCGTCATAGCCGAGCCGGTTGAGCGCGTCTCCGAGGAACGGCGAAACCGCGCCGTCCGTGGCATCCGCCAGCCGACGGTAGAGGGCTAAGAGCGGAGGAGCGTCGGCGCCGAGGTCCCAGCTGCCCGCCGCCAGCGCCATTGCGGCGACGACGGAGTCGCTCCGGAACCGCGACCAGGTCTGGTCGAATTCGGCTATCCGGTCCAGGATCGCACGGGTGAGCGCCCGGTCGCACGGGACGGCCGAGTCGATGCGCCACCGTGTGCCGATCGCCTCGAAGACCAGCGGTGTCGTGGTCTGGTCAGCTGGCATCAGCCCGAATCTGCTCCAGGGCGTTGTTGAAGCCGCCGCTGGTGAGGGACGACCCGGCGACCCTCGACACGTCGAGTTCGTCGATGTTCTTGCCGACGGCGATCTCATCGATGCCCTCGATGAACTCGCCCTGGAACTTCTTCGCGTTCGGGGTGCCGCCCGACCCGGTCACTTCGAGGGCCGTGATCGTGCTGTCCTCGAGGGTCAGCGTCACGGTGACGGACTCCGGACCGCCCGGCGAGACATAGCTTCCCTCGGCGGTGTATTCACCGTCCTGGTACTCGGCGCTCGCAGATGAGTCCTGGCTCTCCGTCGAGTCCGACGGCGCCTCCGACCGTTCGGTGGCGGTCGAACCGGAACCGGAGCATCCGGCCAGGCCGACCATCGCGATTCCGGCGAGGGCCGCTGCGACGTTCTGTCTTGTTCGAATCTGCATTGCCTGTCTCTTTCCGGTGATTTCCCTGCCGTGCCCGTAACGCTAGCGCGGGTGTCAGAAGCTCTTCGTTGCGGTGGCTGTGAGCTGGCTGTGAAAGGCGTCACGCTGATTCTCCGGAGAGCAGGCGGCGGATGGCGTCCGGCACCCGCTCGGCGATGTCGAGGGCGACGATCGGGCCGCCGCGCGACGCGATCGACGCGGCGAGCCCGTGGATCACCGCCGCCGACGCGGCGAGACGGGCGGGCATCCCCGGCTCGAGCGCCGCTGAGGTGTGTGTGGCGAGGAGGGCGCCGAGGATGCCGCCGAGGACGTCGCCGGCGCCGGCCGTGGCCGTCCACGATGGTGCGAGGGAGACCGACAGCTGCGGGCCGTCCGGTTCGGCGATCCAGGTCGTCGCGCCCTTGAGGAGCACGGTCACGCCGAGGCGGTTCGCGGCGCGGACCGCCCAGCGTTCGGGTTCAGCGGCGATGGCGGCGACGTCGACGGTGGTGCCGGCGGCGGCCAGCATCCGAGCGAGTTCGCGATAGTGCGGCGTGACGATGACGCCCCGTCGCGGTGCGAGCGCGACGCTCTCCAGCGCACCGGCGTCCGCGACGACAGGCTCGGTCGAGGCGAGGGCGTCCGAGAACAGGGCGCCGAGCAGGCCGAGGTCCTGCGCATCGGTGCCTGAGCCGATCAGCCAGGCCTGGACCCGGCCGGGCGCTGACACGACCTCCGGCCGCCGTGCCAGAACCTGCTCGGTGGCGTCACCGAGATACCGGATCATGCCGATCCCGGTCCTCGCCGCCGCTTCCACACCGAGGACAGCTGCCCCCGGGTAGGCGCTGGAGCCGGTGACGACGCCGAGCACGCCACGACTGTACTTGTCGCTCGCGACGGTGGGAACCGCGACGTACTCGGCCGCGTCGCGTTCAGCCCACGGCATCCAGTTCGTACCGGGAAATTTCTCCATGCCTTCACGATAGGTTGAAGAGCCGGGAGGAGCACCATGCCCACACTGTTCGAACCGCTGATCCTGCGGTCACTCACCCTGCGCAATCGGCTGTGGATCGCCCCGATGTGCCAGTATTCCGTGGAAGCCGAAGACGGCGTTCCCACCGACTGGCACCTCGTGCACCTGGGCCAGTTCGCGATCGGCGGGGCCGGCCTCGTGTTCACCGAGGCCACCGCGGTGACGCCCGTCGGCCGGATCTCGCCGCAGGACACCGGCATCTGGAACGACGAGCAGGCTGCGGCGTGGGCTCGGATCGCCGCCTTCCTCCGGTCGCAGGGCGCCGCGGCAGGGATCCAGCTCGGCCACGCCGGCCGCAAAGGCTCCGTGTACGCGCCGTGGGGAACCGAGCGTCGCGGCACCGTACCTCCCGCTGAGGGAGGCTGGCAGGCCGTCGGCCCCACCCCGGAACCCTTCGCCGACTTCGACGCACCGGCCGCCCTCGACGACAGCGGAATCGCCCGCATCGTCACGGCGTTCGCGGATGCCGCCCGCCGCGCGGTGACCGCCGGCTTCGACGTCGTCGAACTCCACGCCGCCCACGGGTACCTCCTGCACCAGTTCCTCAGCCCGCTCGTCAACACGCGCACCGACGCGTACGGCGGGCCGCTCGAGAACCGCGCGCGCTTCCTGCTCCAGGTGGTCGAGGCGGTGCGCGCCGCGATCGGCGAGACCGTGCTCATGGTCCGGTTCTCAGCGACCGACTGGGCCGAGGGCGGCTGGAACGAGGCCGACACGGCATCCGTCGCCCGGTGGGCAGCGGACGCCGGCGCCGACTTCTTCGACATCTCCACCGGCGGAGCGATCCCGGGTGTGCAGATTCCGCTCGCGCCGGGCTACCAGGTGCCGTTCGCGACCTACGTCCGGGACACCGCCGGGGTGCCGGTGTCCGCGGTTGGCCTCATCACCGACGCGGTCGACGCAGGGGATATCGTCCGCTCCGGGCGCGCGGATGCCGTGATGATCGGTCGCGAGGCGCTCCGCGACCCGCACTTCGCGCTGGGCGCCGCGGCCTCGGCCGGCGTCGACGGCCTCGCGCCGGGCCAGTACCTGCGGGCACCGTACCTGTCTGCCTGAACGCGCCGGTCAGCGGCGCTGCGTGGCATCCTGAACTTCGCCGACGAGTTCCTCGATGATGTCCTCGAGAAAGAGCACACCCGTGGTCTCTCCCTCGGTGTTGAACGCCCGGGCCAGGTGGGCGCCCGACCGGCGCATGATGGCGAGGGCGTCCTCGAGGTCGGTGTCCTGGAAGATCGAGACCAGCTGCCGGATCCGCTTCGCCGGCACCGGCAGGTTCTCGTCCCCGGGTTCCGCCGACGATTCGAGGCGGAGGATGTCCTTGAGGTGCAGGTACCCGCTCGGCCGTCCGTCACGGTCGACGACCACGTAGCGCGAGAAACCGTGCTTGGCGACCGCCCGTTCGACCTGCTCAGGTGTCGTGTCGAACGGCAGCGTGACCAGGTTCTCGACCGGAATCGCGACGTCGAGAACCTTCTTGTTCGTGAATTCGAAGGCCGCGAGCAGCGCGCCGGTGGAGTCGAGAAGCAGCCCCTCCTTCGTCGACTGGTTGACGATGGTGGCGACCTCGTCGAGCGTGAACGTCGACGTCGCCTCATCCTTGGGTTCGACCCCGAAGAGGCGCAGCACGGCGTTCGCGGTGCCGTTGAGCGCCCAGATCACCGGCTTGAACACGCGCGCGACGAAGACGAGCGGGGGCGCGAGGAACAGCACGGCCTTCTCAGGCACCGAGAACGAGAGGTTCTTCGGCACCATCTCGCCGAAGACGACGTGGAGATACGACACGAGCACCAGCGTGATGATGAAGCCGATCGTGCCGATGGCCTCCTCCGGCAGGCCGGTCAGGCCGAGGGGCACCTCGAGGAGGTGGTGGATGGCCGGCTCGGAGACGTTGAGGATCAGCAGTGAGCAGACGGTGATGCCCAGCTGGCTCGTGGCCAGCATGAGGGTGGCGTGTTCCATCGCCCACAGCGCGGTGATGGCGCTGCGTTTGCCCTGTTCAGCCAGCGGCTCGATCTGCGACCGTTTGGCCGAGATGACGGCGAATTCGGCGCCGACGAAAAACGCGTTCCCGGCCAGCAGCACGAACAGCCAGGCGATTCCTGCCCAGTCACTCATCGTCTTCGCCCTCCTCGGCGGGGGTGGGGGTGAAGCGGATGCGGTCGATGCGGCGTCCGTCGAGACGTTCGACCCGGAGCGTTCCCGAGGCG
This sequence comes from Mycetocola sp. 2940, assembly GCF_040548835.1. NCBI lineage: Bacteria > Bacillati > Actinomycetota > Actinomycetes > Micrococcales > Microbacteriaceae > Mycetocola > Mycetocola sp. 2940. The sequence continues at coordinate 2,787 of NZ_JBEPSK010000019.1, read as the reverse complement.
ATCGACACCTCGTCGCCGACCACGGGCAGCCGGCCGAGTTCGCTCATCACAAAACCGGCGACGGTGTCGTACGGGCCGTCCTCCGGCACCGAGATCGACGTGCGTTCGAGAAGTTCGTCCGGTCGCAGGCTGCCGGGGAAGACGATCGAGTCCAGCGACTTGACGACGCCGGCCCGGGTGCGGTCGTGTTCGTCGGCCACGTCACCGACGAGTTCCTCGACGAGGTCCTCGAGGGTGGCGATGCCCGCCGTTCCTCCGTACTCGTCGACGACGACGGCCATCTGGTAGCCGCGCCCCCTCAGTTCCTCGAGCAGGGCGTCGAGACGCATCGTTTCGGGGACGCGGACGATGTCGTACTGCAGGGCCGACACCGGAACATCCGTTCGCTTGCTCCGCGGAACCGCGATCGCCTGCTTGACGTGGACGAGGCCCACGACGTCGTCGGCGTCTTCATCGATCACCGGGAACCGGGAGTAGCCCGTGGTGCGGGCGAGTTCGACGACGGTCTGCGCTGAGGCGCTGCGGCGCACGGATTCGACGCGCGGCCGCGGGGTCATGACGTCGGCCGCCGTGTGGTTCGCGAACTGCAGCGTGCGGTTCAGCAGGGTGGCCGTGTCGTTCTCGAGGGTTCCGGCGCCGGCGCTGCGCCGGACGAGGCTCGACAGCTCCTCAGCCGTGCGGGCGCCAGACAGCTCCTCCTTGGGCTCGATGCCCATGGAGCGCAGGATGCCGTTGGCGCTGCCGTTGAGAAGGCTCACCGCCGGTTTGAAAACCGTGGTGAACAGCGTCTGGAACGGGATCACCAGCTTCGCGGTGGCGACCGGAAGTGCCAGCGCGAAGTTCTTCGGAACCAGCTCGCCGATGATCATCGACAGCAGGGTGGCGACGACGACCGCGACGGTCACCGCGATCGGCGTGACCGCTGCTTCGGGCAGGCCGACCGCGAGCAGCGGGGGCGTGAGGAGCGTGCTGATCGCCGGTTCCATCGTGTAACCGGTGAGCAGTGTCGTGAGGGTGATGCCGAGCTGGGCGCTCGACAGGTGGGTCGAGGTGATCTTGAGCGCGGCGATGGTCATGCCCAGCCGGGTCTCACCCCGAGCCTGACGAGCCTCGAGATCGGATCGGTCGAGGTTGACCAGGGCGAATTCGCTCGCGACGAAGAGACCGGTTCCGACCGTGAGGGCGAGTCCGGCGGCGAGGAGGATCCACTCAAACATGGATCAACTCCCGCCAGGGCGAGACGGGTTGGTGGGCTTCGGGCGAACTGGCAGGTGGGGGGTCGTCCATTGTGCGCCTAAGTATACGCAGGCGGGCTGCGGGTTGACTGCCGGTCGCGCGGGAGGACCTCGACGGGGGCCCGCGCGGGTGTTTTTATGGGGCGCGGGCGCAAGTGCACCCGCGCCCGACGAAAACACGCGCGCCGAGCCGCCCGTCCTCTGCCGAATCGCCTCCGCGGGTTCGCCACTGCGGGCTCGCCACTGCGGTCGCATACGCAGTGCCCGCGCGGGTTTACGCGCGCCGCGCGGGTTTATGCGCGCCGCGCGGGTTTATGCGCGCCGCGCGGGCGCAATCGCGCCAGCGTCACACCACCGCACCCGCGCAACGGTCCTCCGCCGCAACTCCTCCACACCGCCAGCTGCCCTGCATGCTTCCCACGGACAGCGTTGAACCGGCTGTGACGGTCCGGCGGAGACGGATGCTGCTGCGATGACCGATCCTCACTATGACCTCCTTGTCCGGCGGCGCGACCTCGTCGCCATCGGAGCAGACCACACCGTCAGGGGAAGCCTGCGCCGCAACGAACTGGTGCGCGTAACCGCGGGCATCTACGCAGACTCGGAGCGGTGGAAAGCGCTCGATCCTCTTCTTCGCCACAGGATGCTGGTGCTCGCCACGGCCGAACGGTTGCGCACACCCGTCGTCTTCTCGCATTACGCTGCGGCCGCGCTGTGGGGGATCCAGCTTCTCGGCGAGTGGCCGCAGAACGTGGATGTGACCCTTGAACGCGCCTCGGGTGGTCGCTCGGACGGGCGGATGATCCGCCACTGCACCGGGTTGGAAAGCACCGAGGTGTTTCGCGTCGGCGAGCTGATGGTCACTTCCCCAGCCCAGACGGTCGTCGACCTCTCTCGCATCCTCCCTTTCCCCGATGCCGTCGTCGCGATGGACTCCGCGTTGCACCGCAATCGTGCGGGCGGCATCCTGACGACCACGAGGGACCTCCTGGATCGCTGCTCTGCGATCGAAGGGAAACCAGGGTGGAGGAAGGCGTGGGCGGCGGCGAATTTCGCCACCCCTCTCTCCGACTCGCCCGAGGAATCCCACAGCAGGGTCCAGATCCACCTCGCGGGCTTTCCCCGGCCCGAGCTGCAGCAGAGGTTCGTGTACTCCGATGGGTTCGTCGCCGATACGGACTTCTACTGGCGTGAGTTCGATCACGCCGGCGAATGTGATGGGCGGGACAAGTACCGGAATCCCGCCTTCCTGCGCGGACGGAAGCCCGAAGACGTCGTCATCGCCGAAAAAAATCGGGAGAACCGGCTGCGGCGCATCGTCCGCACCGTGTCACGCTGGGAGCCGGCAGACCTGTACCCGCCGTCCCGAATGGTGAACATCCTCGTTCGGGCTGGTCTCCCCCGCTCGCGCCGGTGAAGGAGTCGGGGGGGGGGGGGGGGGGGCCCCCCCCCCCCCCCCCCAACCCCCCCCCCCCCCCCCCCCCCCCCCCCCCCGCGGGGGGGGGGGGGGCGGCGCCCCCCCCCCCCCCCCCCCGCGGCCCCCCCCCCCCCC